>JASMTI010000001.1:0-14517 GCA_041694375.1 Bacteroidales bacterium
TTCGGCCGGCAACTGAAACGACAAGTGCAAGGTGGGGAAAAAGTCCCATCTTTCAATTGACGTTGATTCAGCATCACGGCTATATTCAAGAGAACGATTGGTATATTCGGTACGCAACCCTAATTGATAACCAACAATGTCCCCAGAATTACTAAACGTTGCATACAAAGAATGAATGTCGCGCAGGAAATAGGTATCGGAATAATACTCCGACTCCTCCGATGGCTCATAATCACTCTCATCTACACCAGAATACCAATGAACATCATTCCATTCGTTGTCGCGGTCAATTCGCAACTGATACCCGGTTTCGAGCTTCATATTATCAGTAAAAGGATGTACATAATCGGCCTTAAAACGAAATTGCTGGTCATCGCCGGCTTCCCAGTTTATTTGTCCGTCTATCAAGCTGTCGGCATCTGCGCCAAAATACCGGTTGTACAGTGAATAATCTTCGCCGTTACCGGCCTCATAGTATAAATAAGCTGTAAATTCCTGATCTTCGTTCTCAAATGTCTTCTGATAATCTAGGCTCATCGACAATTCTTTGCCGCTTCGTTCTTCCAGGCTATTGGTCGAAGATTTTAAATCATATTCCGAAGAGTATTCATGCGTGTCCGACCACCTGTCAGATTCACTACTACGTCCATTACCACCAATACTAAACGTCAGTGTATTGTAATCGTTGATATAGTAATCGAAACCAGTTTTTAACGACCAACCTTTTCTTGCCCGGTTGTTATAGCCATCGGATATCGTAAAAATGGTATCATTTGTCTCAAAAGTTTTATTGATACTACTGTACGCTCCCTCCCTTTGACGGTCTTGAAGGTTCCCGTTTACAAAAAAATTGAATTTTTCATTTTTGAAATTCAACAAGAAATCGCCCGACATCGAGCCCCTTGTATCGGCCGATGCATTAACAATACCACTCACTCCGGTGAGTTTGCTTTTTTTAGTATTAATGTTGATGATTCCGGCATTTCCGTCGGGGTCGTACTTCGCCGAGGGGTTTGTAATAATTTCGATATTGCGGATTGTACTTGCCGGTATTTGGTCAAGTGCATCGGCTGCATCAAAAGGCGTGGGGCGCCCATCAATCAACACCGTAAAATTTGAACTTCCCCGCATGGTCACATTCCCTTCAATATCAACAACAACCGAGGGGGTATTGGCTAGCACGTCAGTCGCTGTACCACCAGCTGTTGTAGGAAACTGGCTTGGATCAATCACTTTTTTGTCAATATCGTATACTATAGGCTTATCTTGTGCATAAACACTCACTTCCTGCAAATTTTCAGAGGCGGGCACCAACTCAACTGTACCTAAGTCCACTTCAAGATTTTCCTTATTAATTTCAATATTGCCTTGCTTGGTATGTTCGTAACCAATAAATTTAGCATCAATATAATATTTCCCGGGTTTTAACCCATCCACTTCAAAACGCCCGTCGACACCTGCAATAGCACCGCCAGCCAAAGTTGAATCGGGCAAACGGTACAATGCAATGTTGGCATATTCGAGCGAAACTGAACTCCCCTGCTCAATAACCCGTCCGGTTATCACCCCCCGTTTTGCAGCTGACGATGATTCAGGATCAACATTTTCAGCCATGGGCTGAGCAAACAATAATGTAACACTAAATAACATTAAAAATAAACTTCCTATCCTTTTCATATTTTCTATTTATAAATCATTTCTAAACTACTGAACGCCTTTATTGACTTGCATAACATGAAATCGTTTAATGAAGTTTTTTTTTATTTCCGTTTTTAACATTATTTTAACAGATTGTTACATTTGTAGCACCATTAAAGCTGATAATCTTGAAGAAAATAAACATTAAAGGCGTCAACGCATTGCAGTTCTTCCAATTGGTACGTTACAGTGCGCTTTTTCTTATTGGGATCCTGCTTTCGAAATCGGGTATAAGCCAAGCCGATATTGGCCATTACGAAACCTTTGTGCTCATCGCCGGTGCTTTCACTTTTTTTTGGGTCAACGGTTTTCTGAAAGTACTGATGCCTACTTGGAGTGAAAAAAAAGAAGAAGAACGCCCGGCACTCCTGTTCAATATTTTTTTGCTGTTATCGGCATTTTCTGTATTGGCAGCTTTATCGGTTTTTTTTCTTAGCGATGCCGTGTCGCAACTTTTACTTAACGGAAACAAAGTACCACTCCCAGGCGTGCTTGCGCTATACATCCTGCTCAACAGCCCGGCCCTCATGGTTGAATACATTTACCTCCTGAAAGAGCGCTCAAAAAAAATTGTCAGCTATGCCATTATTATATTTACACTCCAAATTGCAGTGGTTGGCATCCCCCCTTTTCTGGGATATGGGCTCGAAACTATTCTTTACGGGCTGTTAGGTGTTTCGGTTATCCGCTATCTGTGGCTATTAACCATACTTAAAGAAAATGCCCGTGCAACTTTTAATGTCCGATTTTTAAAAGAATACATCCGGTATGGCTATCCGCTGGTCCTTTCTACACTTTTAAGTTCTTCGGCCCGTTATATCGATGGCTTTATCATCACCTCACAATTCACACCCAACGACTTTGCCATTTTTCAATATGGTGCGCGCGAGTTGCCATTAGCTTTACTCCTGAGCAACTCGTTGAGTATGGCCATGCTGTCACGTTTCATAAAGAAAGACATTGCCTCGCCGCTGGCCGAATTTAAATCGGAGGTGTACCGCCTGCATTGGGCACTATTTCCGCTTAGCATCATATTAATGCTAACATCACATCACCTTTTCCCGTTAATATTCAACCCTCAATTTGAAGCAAGTGCCACCATCTTCAATATTTATTTATTATTGCTGATAAGCAGGCTACTCTTCCCCCAAACCATTATCACGGCAAAAAAAATGAACCGGTATATTATGCAGGCCTCATTTTTCGAAATCGTTATCAATGTAACACTTAGCATTACGCTGGCAAAAACCATGGGGCTTGTAGGGGTTGCTTATGCAACTGTTGCAGCTTATCTTTTTGAAAAAGTTTATTTATTGATTATCCTCCGCAAAACCATGAACATCAAAGTTTCGGAAATACTTCCTGTAAAAATTTACACCGTAATGAGTATACTTTTAATCACATCATTTATCTTCGCCGAGTTTATTATGTAATTGTATGAGACATAAAAATAAACAACATGGAATTTCTTTTAGACAACCCCGAGGTTGAAAATATTTTCAAACAAATTGTAACATCCATACCTCCTATGCAAAATGGTTTAACAGCTGAAAGCCTTGCAAAGAGGGGGATAAGTTACGAAAAAGCTTATGGCTCCTCCATTGTCGATTTAAAACAATTTGCCCGCCAGTATGACAAAAACCACTTATTAGCCCTTAAACTCTGGAATAAAAACTGGCGCGAAACCATGATATTGGCAACATTGCTCGATGAACCACAAAAAGTAACCGAAGAGCAAATGGATTTTTGGGTAAAAACCGCACAAAACACTGAAATTATCGAGCAAATGGTTACCAACCTTTTTACCGAAACCCCTTTTGCTTTTGTAAAAGCCCTTGAATGGTGCCGCGGAAAAAAACACCTGGTGCGCTATGCCGGAATATTAATGATGGGGCGTTTATCAGTAGCTTCGACAAACGACATAGATGAAATGTTTGAGAGTTTTTTTGATGTTCTGCCACCACTGGCAAAAGACAAACGCCTGCAAACAGTTTTATACCGGTCAATGTGTCAGATGGCACGCCGAAGCAAAAAGCTGCACGCACAGTGTGTCAGCTTTGCCCGTGAACTTATGGATTACGAAGAAGAAGATGCCCGTAATATTGGAAATGAAATACATACAGAGATTACAAGCAGTTATTTCACTGATTTAATAAAAGCATAGCTGTTAAAAACTGTTAAAGCATTTCAAATTTGCATAGTTATTGACCAAATTGCGGTTCAAAAAATAAAAAGATAAACGAATGAACTTAACAAGAACATCAAACCCAATATTTGGGGCAAAAACTTTTGAAAAAGCACAAAGAACATATACAGGCGAAGAAAAAATGACCTTAAACGGTACCATCAACAAAACCGCACTGGTCATTCTGTTTGTTTTTGCCTCGGCTTATTATGTGTGGCAAAAGTTCTTTGCTGTATTTGACCCGGCAAACCCGGGTGCAGCAACAGGAAGCATTACTACATTTTTGGCCGTTGGTGGTATTGGTGGTTTTATTGTTGCCATGATTGCCACATTCAGCCCCAAACGCTCAGGTTTTTTAACCCCCATTTATGCTATTCTCGAAGGGATGTTCCTTGGCGGTTTATCGGCCATGTTTGAAGCACAGTTTCCAGGACTTGTCATAAAAGCCGTGTCCTTAACATTTATGGTGTTTTTAGCAATGCTTTTTGTTTATCGCCAACGCATCATTAAGGTTACCGGAAAATTCCGGCGGGGTATGATATCGGCCATGATGGGGTTGCTGTTTTTTTACCTGGCCAGCTGGATTGCCGGCATGTTTGGCGCCAATGTTTCATATTTGAGCGGTGGTGGGACTTTTGGGCTTATTTTCAGCCTTATTGTTACCGGTATATCTGCATTCAGCCTTTTACTCGATTTCGATTTTATTGAGCGTGGCGCGCAGGCTGGTGCCCCAAAATACATGGAATGGTACGGGGTTTTTGGCTTGCTGATTTCACTCGTTTGGCTATACGTAAATATTTTGCGTTTACTTTCTATTTTTGCAAGCCGCGACTAACACCTGACACGATATAAATCCTAAATCAAACAAGCACATGAAGCTCATAAAGGTCAAAAACCAACGCACAAAAAAACTATTCAACAAATTACCCCGCATCATATATAAAGACGACCCGAATTTTGCATGCCCCCTCACCAAAATGGTTGAAGAAACCTTTGACCCGTCGAAAAACACTTTTTTCAAACACGGAAAAGCCATTCGATGGGTATTGGTAGAAGGTAACAAACCTATTGGGCGAATTGCAGCTTTTGTTGACTATGATAAGGCTGATGTTTTTGAACAGCCAACGGGAAACATAGGCTTTTTTGAATGCATTAATGACAAAGAAGCGACAGGCGTTTTATTTGATTGTGCAAAGAAATGGCTTGTATCACAAGGCATGGAGGCCATGGATGGACCGGCCAACATTGGCGAAAATTACATGAACCACGGCCTTCTGACCATGGGATTCACCAAGCAAGGATTTGGCATGCCCTATAATCCGCCCTACTACCTTGAACTCTTCGAGAATTATGGTTTTAAAACTTACTATGAACAGTACAGCTATCACTTAGATTACACCAAACCTTTTCCCGAACGCTTTTGGAAGATTGCCGAATGGGTAGCAAAGAAACCACAATACAGCTTTGAGCATTTCAAATGGAACAACATTGATAAATATATAAGCGACTTTGCACAAGTTTACGACAAAGCCTGGCGTAAGCACGAACATTATAAACCCCTCGACAAAACCGAACTGAAAGCTTTTATCAAATCATCGAAATTATTACTTGATCCCGAGTTTGTATGGTTTGCCTATGCCGACAACGAGCCCATTGCCCTGTTTGTAATGCTCCCCGATTTTAACGAGGCTTTATTTCACCTTAAAAACGGAAAACTACACCTGATTAACCTTATTAAGCTGTTACGATTTATTAAAAAGCAAAAATTTACCCGTGCACGTATTATCATTATGGGAGTTGCCGAAAAGTACCAGCGTTCAGGAATCGAATCGGCGATTTTTTGGCAGTTAGATAAAAATATAATGCCCAAAAAGCCTAATTATAAAGAGATTGAACTTTCGTGGGCAGGCGATTTCAACCCTAAGATAATATCACTCTATAAATCAACCGGTGCCAAACATAGTAAAACCCACTATCAAATGCGCTATCTGTTTGACCGCGAGAAAACTTTTACGCGTGCAAAGACCATCGAATAATTTTACAGAAATGTTTTGCAGGTTATTTATGATTGCCTATATTTGCAACCCGTTAGAAAATAATGAATATTTAAAAGCGCAGTAGAATGAAGAAAGGTATACACCCTGAAAATTATCGTTTAGTGGCATTTAAAGATATGTCAAACGATGAGGTAACCATAACAAGATCAACAGCTTCGACAAGAGAAACTATTGAAATTGATGGTGTAGAGTACCCGCTGTTCAAGATGGAAATATCAAGCTCTTCACACCCATTTTATACAGGTAAAATGAAATTGGTTGACAGTGCAGGGCGTGTTGATAAGTTCATGAACAAGTACAAAAAATACAGTGAAAGTCGCAAATAAAAACCGACTATAAGAAATTGAAAGCCCTGCCTTTAGCGGGGCTTTTTTTTTGTTTTTTATCAGTAATTCAACCCCAGGATCCGTCAGCTTCACGGATCAGTTTAACATTCGGGTTGTTTTTTATATTTAGGCATAAATTGTATAATCCACCTTGACTTCGACAGGCTTCCCGATTCCACTGCGTTACATCGGGACTCCACTGCGCTACGCAGTCACCGCTGGGGTTAGGGGGTTTATATGTGATTCCGCCTTTGGCGAAAAAAATGTATTACACCGCAGAGACGCAGAGAGCGCGGAGGAAGAAAATTAAAATTTTCTTCAGGATTTTAAGACACAAGCATCAGGAATCAAGACCCAGGATTTGTATGTTCTGAGTGCCTAAGTTCATAAGTGCTAAGGTTGGAATTTTATAAGATGTTTATGGTTGTAAATTACCGCTAACGATCTCACTACCTACTACTAACAGATTAAACACATTCCGAACAGGTCCGGTGTCTTACATCTTGCTATTTGATTCTATTTTTATGGTCCGTTCTGCGTTCTCTTGTTTTTCTGGTAATACATTGCACGGATAAAGCCTGACAGGCCAGTCTTGTTATTCGTGAATTGGTGGCGGATAAAACTACAATACCATGAGGCATCGTTCAATATTTTAGTCTTCTGGTTATCAGATATATTGGTTTGTTTCAACCAAGGAAAAAATCAGTGTAAAACATGTCCGACAACTGGCGGATCTGTGGACAAGAATAATTCTATGGGCGTTATATAAGTTCTAAATCTAAGAATAAAATCACACTCTAATCTTAAATTGCCCCCATTTTAATGAATAAAAAAGTGAGAGGCTGTGTGGATTAAAGAGAAAAGGCCATCCAAAAAATGAACAGCCTTCTTTACTATTTTTTTAACAGTTTTTAGTAATACAAAAACCGTTTAATCTTTTTAGTTGCCGTTTTTTCAAACGGGGTTGAATGTGCAATTACAACCTGAATACGTGAAAATTTATTTACACGTGAATTAACAAACTGCTGCAATTCAAGGGTAAGCTCTTCCAATTGCTTATCAACATATTGTCCGGCCTGTTCTTTCATTTCACGGTACTTAGCTTCAATTTCTTCCATATTAAAATGAACCATCGCAACTAAGCGCCCTTTTTTCTGAACAACAACAGATTCAACAACAAGCCTGAACCGGTTGATTACAGCTTCAATTTCCTCGGGATAAATATTCTCGCCACTTGCACCAACAATCATATTTTTTAGCCGTCCTTTGATAAACAGATAGCCCGATTCATCAAAACACCCCAGGTCACCGGTTTTAAACCAACCATCATCGGTAAGCACTTCAGAAGTTAGCTCGGGTTCTTTGTAATACCCCTTCATCACATTATCGCCTTTGGCCCATATTTCACCTTGTCCGGTTGATGGGTCAGGATCATTAATTTTGAGCGTGACGCCTTCCATTGCAGGACCGGTTGATTTATATTTCCCCTTAAAAGAATCAAAACCTGCCAGCAAGGGTGCCGTTTCAGTTAGACCATATCCAATAGCATATGGAAACTTAGCTTCTATCAAGAACTTCTCAACCGAAGGGTCGAGCTTTGCACCCCCAATACCAAAAAATTTCAAATGCCCGCCAAAAGTTTCTTTCAACTTTTTACCGGCAACATAATTCAGCAGTTTACGGGTTGGTGAAAATTTATATAACGAGCGTGTTACTAATTTACTATTTAACTCTTTAAGCACTTTACCTTTATAAACCTTCTCTATAATTAAAGGAACTGACAACATAATAGTTGGCTTCACCTTTTTTAATGCCGGCAACAATACTGCCGGAATTGGAGGTTTACGAAGATAACTCACTGAAGCCCCGGTCGAAAACGGCAAAATAAACGCGATGCTATTTTCGTAAGTGTGCGACAATGGCAAAATTGACAGCAAGCGGTCCGATGTGCCCATCGGGTGAATTTTACCTGCTTTTTCGGCAGTGAAAACGAGGTTCTTGTGCGAAAGCATTACCCCTTTCGATTTGCCGGTAGTTCCCGATGTATAAATAATTGATGCCAGGTCGTCTTCCTGCAAATTTTCAGGTTCGGCAACCTCATCATTATCCATAACCGACTTCAACGTTGATAAATCTTCCGGAAGTTCTTCACCTTCAATAGCTGAAAAATTGTCAATTAAAACCGAAAAGTGAAGTTTACTTTTTACTTGTGGCTTTATTTTTCTAAAAAGCCCCTCAGAAACAAAAAGTGCTTTTGTTTCTGAATGTTTCAGGATATTCTCAACCTCATCTTCGTGAAAATCGGGCAACAGGGGAACAGCTACCGCACCAATTGTAACAATGGCAAAATAAGCCACACCCCAATTAGGTTGGTTTTCACTATATATCCCAACTTTATCACCCTTCTCAATGCCCTGTTTCTGCAAATATGCAGCTACAGATTCAACTTTATTTTTTACCTGGTTAAAAGTTAGCGGATCTTCTCCTACAAATCCTAATGACGGATGAGAGCTATTTTTTTCAACTGAATTGTAAAATAAGCTCCTCAATGTTCTATTTGTCATTTTTCCCCCTTTTGTATATAATTCTATTTACAAAGAAAACAAATAAAATGCAGAATGTTTTAGATAAAAGTCACACAATAGTCTTAAATTAGGTTAAATCACTATATAATTGACTATTAACACCTACAATGAATAGAAAATTCAATGAATACATTCGAAAAGTGCCCATAAAAAAACTACATTTACACGCTCAAAACCAAAACGATGTAACAATTAGCACAGGGGACAATGAGATAATAGCCCGTTTTAATGGTTTGGGTTAGCGGAAAAATCAATCATTAAAACAACAAGAAACATTACTTTAAATATTTTTCTTATTTTCGCCACCTCAGAAATCACAATCATGGATTTTATCGGAAAAACAATATGGGTAACCGGCGCTGCTTCAGGAATGGGGAAATCTCTTTGCTACAAACTAGCAGGGCCCGATACCAGGCTTATTATTTCGGACCGCGACAGGGACGGGCTCCAACAAACAGCTGAAGCCATCAAACAACAAAACGGAGAAGTACGGATTGAAGTTATGGACATGACTGACACCCCATCGATTTTTGCTACGGCAAAAAAAGTTATCGATGATAGTGAAAAAGTTGATGCCCTTTATCAGTTTGCCGGTATTAGCCAACGCTCGTTAGTTGTGGAAACCCCAATTGAGAACGACCGCAAAATAATGGAAGTGAATTTTTTCGGGGTAATCGCCCTTACAAAAGCCATACTTCCGCACATGATAAAAAATGGCGGGGGGCAACTTGCAGCCACGTCGAGCCTGGTTGGAAAATTTGGTTTTCCCTACCGCTCGGCTTATGCTTCATCAAAACACGCACTATTTGGCTTTTTTGAAAGCTTAATGGCCGAGAACAAAAAACACAACATCAAAGTTAGCATGCTGATACCCGGGCGGGTACAAACCAACATATCAAAGTTTGCACTTGAAAAAGACGGACGCGAGCACGGAGTAATCGATCCAGGTCAAGCCAACGGTATTAGTGCAGAAAAAGCAGCAAACCTTATTTACAAAGGACTTAAAAAAGAAAAGAAAGAAATTTGGGTTGGTGGCAGTGAAATGCTCATGCTGCACATACGTAGATTCTTTCCACGATTATATTATTACCTGGCAACACGGATCAAGCCAATGTAAATTTGCCACAATCAGATTAATATCAGCTTATGACAAAACAAATAAACGGTATTCAACAATTAGGTGTGGGCGTTGAAGATGTTAACGAAAGCTTTAAATGGTACAACAAGAATTTCGGCATGGATATTATGGTATTCAACGAAAAAGCTGTTGCCGAGTTGATGTTGCCCCATACCGAAGGCAAAACACGCGAACGCCATGCCATACTGGCAATAAACATGCAAGGCGGCGGCGGTTTTGAAATATGGCAGCACACCGGAAAATCACCTTCAAAACCAGGCTTCACTATTCAATTGGGCGATTTGGGCATTTCGGTCGGGAAACTCAAAACAGCCAACATAAAAAAGGCATACGATAATTTGATTGCCAACAACGATGTTGAAGTATTGACCCCAATAAGCAAAGACCCGGCAGGAACACCCCATTTTTATATTAAAGACCCGTATAAAAACATTTGGGAACTTGTTCAAAACCCATGGGTATTTAAAAAAACCGATGCCAACAATGGTGGTATTTTAGGGTGCACCATCGGGGTGAAAAATATTGATGAAAGCCTAAAAATTTACCGCGACATTCTCGATTATGATGTAGTTGTGTATGACGAAACCGGCACATTTGAAGATTACAAAGGGATACCTGGCAGTGAAAATACGTTCCGCAGAGTATTGTTAAGACATAAAACCCCGGCAAAAGGAGCTTTTAGCCCAATTTTTGGCAACAGCGAAATAGAACTCGTTCAGGTTACCGACCGCGAACCGGTCGACATTTACAAAAACCGTATTTGGGGCGACCCCGGATTTATTCATTTATGCTACGATGTAAACGACATGGACAGCATCAGGGAAGAAGTTAAACAAAAAGGGTTTCCCTTTACTGTTGACAGCTCAAAAAAGGGAGATACTTTTGACATGGGCGAAGCTGCCGGTAGTTTTTCATACATTCAGGCCCCCGAGGGCACATTGATTGAATTTGTTGAAACCCACAAATTACCCCTTTTGAAGAAACTTGGAATTTCTTTGAATTTAAAAAACCGAAAAGCTGATAAACCACTACCCTCCTGGATACTTAATATGTTTAAGTTTAAGCGGGTTAAGGTTAAATAATTAACACCAAAAAAGGAACTTTAAATAAAAAAGTTCCTTTTTTTTTGTTTTTTACTTGTGGGGACAATGAATTAGCATATATTTGTTGTGTTTAAATTTAATTTTTTATAATGAAAGAAGGTACAGTAAAATTCTTTAATGAATCTAAAGGTTATGGATTCATTACAGACAACGAATCAGGAACAGAGTATTTTGTACACGTATCTGGTTTAGTTGACGAAGTAAAAGAAGACGATCAAGTGTCATTCGAAGTAACACAAGGTCGCAAAGGTCTAAACGCTGTAAATGTTAAACTACTATAATAATAGTGTTTAAATTAAAAGTGATTGACAAAGCCCCCGGACAAATTGTTCGGGGCTTTTTTTTTATAACATACCCTTTATTTTTCAATTAATTCTCTAATTCCATTCCATCTTCCAGTTTAACCTTCTTTCCTTTTCCATCCAGAAATACAGGATCTACATATTTGTGAATATTGCGCATACCCTTTGCATTTATTGAATCAATAGGTGCTTTCACATAATAAACAGAAAAACGGGTATGGGGCGTACGGGTAAAACGTGTTACACCAACTTCGCCCAGTTTATCACCTGCCTTGACGGTATCGCCAATTTCTACAACAACTGAACTATCGGCCATAAGCTCATACTTCCCAAAAGTATCATCAGCATGCAAAATGGTAACGGTGTTATCGCCTATCCTAAGGCTATCGCGCCAACGGGGCTTGGTTAGCATTGCCACAACCCCCTCGCGGGCTGCACAAACAGCACCGCCTTCTTCAATCTCAAAACCCCACAGAATTTTTTCGGGTGTACGGCTGCCCGAAAGGTCAAAGCCAATTGCCTTTGTTACTTCCCCCTGCCCCACAGGCAATCGATAAGCTACATCTTCATCGTGTTCAACAGGGTAAGCCCCCATGCGTGTATTGTACTCATAATCAAAGCCACCGGGAATTTCAATAATCACCCGCCTGATGGTGAAGATTTTATGTTTGCCCCTTGTAATTGTCGCCACATAAGGCAAATCGCAATCTGCCTCCATATTTGACAACTCGGTAAATTTTAACTCGAGTTGCATGGGAAAATAATTAGGGTTGGCTGCATAAAAATCATATAGCCCATCAGCCACTTCAACATAGCTAATTTTTAATGGCTTAACAGGCTGGGAAACCACAACAGAAAAAGAAATTAAAGAAACAAACAGGAAAAATATTTTTTTCATCTTGTGCATTTTTACGGAATAATAATAACTTCAACAGCTTTAAGAAGCAAGATAATGTCTTTTCATTAAATCACAAATTAATAACACTTCGGTTATTCATGAAGCAAGCATTTAAAAAAGCATGGCAATGGGTGCCCAGCCTGTATTTTGCACAGGGATTCCCCTATATTTTGGTAATCATTGTTTCAACGGTAATTTATAAAAACCTGGGGTTAACAAACTCACAAATAACATTTTATACAGGGTGGTTTTACCTTCCCTGGGTTATAAAACCAATCTGGAGCCCGTTTATCGACCACATTCGCACTAAACGGTTCTGGGTAATTACCACCCAAATTATAATTGGTGCCATGCTGGCAGCTATCGGACTAACACTTCCGTTAGAGGACTATCTGAAATGGAGTATTATTTTCTTCTGGCTTATTGCTTTTAGCTCGGCAACCCACGACATTGCTGCCGATGGGTTTTATATGCTTGGGCTGAACGACCATTTGCAATCGTATTTCGTTGGCATACGTAGTACTTTTTGGCGCGTAGCCTCGATTGCCGGGCAGGGCGGACTGGTTTTCCTTACAGGTTTGCTAATGAAGAACAACATGGAACCGGCCCATGCATGGATGCTTGTTTTGATAGGGGCAGGTGCAATATACCTTGCCATAGGCTTCTATCATAAGTTTGTTATGCCAAAACCAACTGCCGACCCTGAGCGCAAACTTTCAAATGGCAAAGAAGCAATTATTGAATATTTCAGAACGTTCATTTCCTTTTTCAAACGAGAAAATATATGGGTATTCGTCCTCTTCGTTTTATTTTACCGCCTTGGAGAAGCTCAACTAACCAAGCTGGCAGCCCCTTTCCTGCTCGACTCGAAAGAAGCAGGCGGATTGGCCTTGAACAACGAACAAGTGGGCTGGGCTTATGGCACAATTGGTGTAATAGGGCTGGTTATTGGCGGCGTACTGGGCGGCATGGCTGCAGCAAAACACGGGCTCAGGTACTGGATGTGGCCAATGGCACTGGCCATGAAACTACCCGATTTAGCCTATGTTTACATGGCTTCAACACATCCTGAAAACATTATACTTATTCAACTTATGATTGCCATTGAACAATTTGGGTACGGATTTGGCTTTACTGCATTTATGCTTTACCTGATTTTTTTTGTACAAGGGCAAAACCAAACATCCCACTATGCAATTGCAACAGGCATTATGGCTTTGGGAATGATGGTGCCGGGGATGATTAGCGGCTGGATCCAGGAACAACTAAACTACCAACTTTTCTTTATCTGGGTATTGGCATGTACTATTCCCGGGCTCGCGATGATACCTTTTCTTAAAATCGATAAAAATTTCGGTAAAAAGAAGTCAGGATAGGATTGTAAAAGTTAGATTCTCATTTCTGCTTTTATGTAAGGTTATGCAGAAAAACAAGAACAACCATTATATTTTCATAGCCCTGTCCATATCGCGTGCAGCATCCTTACGCTTCAGCGTTTCGCGCTTATCGTATTGCTTTTTACCTTTTGCCAGGGCAATTTCAAGCTTTGCCAGTCCACTGTCGTTCATAAACAGGCGTAATGGAATGATTGAATACCCCGATTCTTTGATTTTGCGTTCAAGTTTCTTCAATTCTCGCTTTTGCAAAAGAAGCTTACGCTCACGCATTGCTTCGTGGTTGTTTAAAGTACCAAATTTATATTCGGCGATATGAAAATTCTTCACATAAAGCTCACCCCGGTTAAATTGACAATACGAGTCGGGCAACGATGCCCTGCCATTCCGTATCGATTTTACCTCGGTGCCCTGAAGCTGTATTCCGGCAATATATTTATCAAGAATTTCATATTCAAAATATGCCTTCTTATTCTTTATATTGATTTTTTTTTGTGGCTTTAATCCCATAACTAATAAACAATTAACGCAGTTAATTTGGTGAAAATAATATAAATAACCGCATAACCAATAAATATGCCCGAGATTAACATAGCTACGTATGAAGCATTTCGTTGTAGCTTAATATCATACAACTCGCACATAGCCAAACATATCAGGTATAACGAATAAAACGAAAACAACCCCAAAAATCCTAAGAAAGGAAACAACCCGGTTACTACCGAAGCATATAAAACCGGTGTCATTGAATAAATTATAATCCGCCTTGAAACATTTTTCTCAATTGGGATTCCTTTCTTATGTGATACATGATAAAGAATGACATACGAT
>JASMTI010000002.1:0-2051 GCA_041694375.1 Bacteroidales bacterium
TTAAAATAAAATCATAATCATTCTGGAAATATATCTGAGTTGAAATAAAACAAATTGTTGCTGAGGATTCAGATTCAATAAGAATTATTGCAGGCCTGATTTTATTCCCCACTAAATCGGTAAAAGGGAATGGGGTTAGAACAATATCACCTTTTCTCATTTGTATTTTTCAATTACATCGTTTACAGTGTATAAGTCTTCTTCGTAATTTAAAAAATCAAAAGACTGAGCGTTAGAAGCCATTTGAGCAATTCCTTCCAAATCAATGGAATCTTCAATCTTGCTCAACAGGAATTCAGCAAAGTGATTTATCTCCCGGATTTTCTCATCTGGAAGTTTATTCACATTTTGAAGGGTTTCTTCTATTAATTGTTCTCTGTTCATGACTATTTTTTTGCAAATCTATGCATTTCGTTCAAAACCAGCAATCATTTAATAGCCCCAAACGCTGCAAGGTTAAAATGCTTGTGCAGTAATATGTTTTTTGTGAACCCCGTTTTTTTCATCAATTCAAGTTGGAATGTTAGTGTCCGCGGGGTGTCTTCGCTTTCGTACCGGTTCATGTACATTTCAACTTCACTTTCGCTTAACTGCTTTTTCAAAATACTGAGCCATCCGCTGAGCATCATATCATTTATTTCTTCGGTTTCGGAAATTACGATGTCGTTTATCCAAAAAGAGCCACCGGGTTTTAAGGCCCGGTATATTTTCCCGAAAACCAATTCCCATTCTTCGTTTCCGCGCAGATGGTGCAGGGTAGTGCCGGCCGTAATAATGTCGAAGTGGTTTTCGCCAAGTTCAAGTTCACGGTAATCGCCTTGCATGGTGGTTGTATTTCCGCTTGATATTTCAGTTACCCGCTTATGGGCTGTTTTCAGCATGTTGCTGCTGATGTCAACCAAAGTACAATCGATATTGGGGAAAAGGGAAGCAACTTTTACTGCATAATTACCTCCGCCACACCCTAAATCCATAATATGTCTTGCTTTTGGGGTGGTGAGTTTTGCTGCCTTCGAAATCAATTCCATGCACAATGGGGAATCGATTGCCGTGGTTTGCCCGGTTTCGATATTTGAAAAACGCTCAACCTGCGTGTCGAAATTTCGGCGGATATCTTCAGTTGTTGATTTTTCCATTTTGCTTATTCAATCCAGTTCTCAATATTCAAGCCCTTTACCCGGGCAAACTCTTTTGTGTTATTGGTGACTAATGTGATATTAAGGCATTTTGCATGAGCGGCAATTAGTGTGTCCATAGGTCCTATTGGGATTCCTTTGTTTTCAAGGTAGGTTCTAATATGCCCATATTCTACTGCTGCATTGTAATCAAAATCAACAATATCGAGGGCCAATAGAAAATAAATTAATGCCTTGGCATTTTTAGATGGGTTGGAACTTTTATTTACCCCAACTTGTAATTCGGCTAATGTAATTGTTGATATACCAACTGCACCAAAAGGTAAGCCTTGAAGTTTAGAAATTAATGATTGGGGCTTTTTTCGTATCAAAAAAATACAAATGTCAGTATCTAACAAATATTCCATTAATCAAAAGAATGTTTTTTCGAGTTCCAGGTTGGTTGGTTTCTTTCTTCCATAAAATCGGCAGTGAAAGAATCAAGATTGTCTATCATATTCTTCCAGGGAGTTTTATGAGGAATCAAATAAAGCGCATTACCCATTTTGCGGATAATAACTTTATCGTCGTCAATCATCATATCTTTAGGGATATTAATGGATTGCCCTTCTTTTTTATTTTTTATGTCAACCGTTGTGTATGTCATAAGCTTTTTATACAAATATAATCAATTGTTGAGTATAAAATCAAAATCGAATAAAGCTATCTTCCTGCTATATCGTTTTTAATTCAATAATATTCAGCATTTTCATGGTTGCTATTATGGCAGCGTTTGTTTGGTCGGGGTCGAGCCCGCGTGTGCGGAATTCTTTATCCAGGTTCCAAGTGATAACCGTCTCTACCAATGCATCTGTTTTACCGCCCGGAGGTATGGTTACTGCGTAGTCAACCAGTTTAGGGAATGGTTTTTTAAGT
>JASMTI010000003.1:0-4848 GCA_041694375.1 Bacteroidales bacterium
ACCATAAAACGAAAAATAAATTTCTTCAACCTGAATGCCGGTTTTATAAAATCTAACTTCCGGCTAATAAATTCAGTCAGATAATGGAACAGGTTTCGGCAGATGGCCATCATTACCATGAACACGGTGTTTTCGTGCAAAAACGAAAAGGGCATTTTCTTCCACAAAAAATCATTGTTCATCTCATCGAACAGGCGTTCGCTGTCACCCCTGTCGTTATAGAATTCGATTACTTCAAGGTCGGACATTTCTGTATTATTGGTCATTATGGCCCGGTACGTAAAGCTGTCACCGGTAAACAAATCCCCCTGCCCGTCGGTGTTTTCCTCTTTTGACACCACGTACCGGTATGTTTTATCCCAGCCAAACGGGGCATATTGAATAGAGGCAACCTGGTATTCTTTAAACCCGATGGTCACTGTTTCCCAGTTGCTTATGTCCTTTATTTGGGCTAAAAGGTTTGCGCACCGTTGTGCCCTTATGTAAAAAAATTCGCTGTTGGCTTCCACTACGGGGATGGCCGTTTGGTCGAACGATCCACAGTCCATACGGCTGTGTTTCACCTTTATGCCGTGCCCGGCCAATAAACTATACGCCCGTGACAATGTTTCGTCCTGCCTGTACTTAACATTACTGTTGCCGTTACGGTTTTCGATGTACACAGGGTAGTTGCTTATTGAAGCAATACCGGGAAAATAGCCATCGGCCTTTTTGTAACTACGTTTCGAATCGTATTTTTCTGTAGGTATAAACTGGTTGTCGTAATCGAACACATACCCGTTACTGCCGGGGCTCAACTGCCCTGTGTCCACTAAAAGCTTCACCATCAAGTTGTTCATTGATGTGTTGATATTGAATTCATGTGATATGCCGGTATCGGATATAAATGTTTCTTTTTGGGTGGACAGTTCCTTTTGCATCCTGAGCAATGTGTCAGCAGAGCAAACATTAAAATCTTTCACTTGCCCAAGCTCCCCCCGAAGGTGTTCGGTAATGTCCTCGGCACATTCGCCACCACAAAGGGCCATCAGTAAATATGACCTGAAAAGGTCGCTGTAGCTATATCCAGCCCTAATGCCCCGGCTGCCAAGCAGTTGGTCGATTGTTGAGCAGATGCCTTTATTAACTATTATTGAATTTGCGAAATTTATTCCGCCAAATGAATTGATTTTCGAAGTAGAATATGTAATTTTCATCCGCGACGATGTTTTTCACCTAAATAAGTGAAAAATATTTAATCGGGCAAGCCTTGTAGGTACTATTTTTACTGGGCTTCCCGATTTTTTAACATTAACAACTGCGGATTTGAGGAACAACATGGTCCACGAGTTTCAAACACCACTTTCAAACATACATCTGGCTGCCAGCATGGTAAAAAAGAAAACAGCTGAACTGGAAGACAGAAAAGTTGATGAGTATATTTCAGTGATAAAAAAAGAAAATGAACGATTAAAAATAAATGTCGAAAAAATACTTAAAGTATCATCCAATCAATTCAACAACGAGGCATACGAAACGCTTAAAATAAACGATCTGGTCAAAAATGTGTGTAATACTTTCCAGCACCGCATTGACGCTTTAGGGGGTAAAATAAATATTCAACTCAATGCACGGCATTCAAAAATCAAAGGGTCATACGAACACTTCAACATCATATTATCGAACCTGATAGACAATGCCCTGAAATATTCAAAGGGCAAACCGGTAATAAGCATAACTACAAAAAACAATAAAAATAACATCACGTTAACCATCGAAGACAATGGCATTGGCATTGATAAAAAATACCATGATAAAATATTTGAAAAGTATTTCAGGATTTCAACAGGTGACATTCACAATGTTAAAGGTTTCGGCATTGGTTTAACCCTTGTAAAAAAGATGGTTGAAAAGTATAATGGCACAATAACTGTAAGTGGCTTTAAAAAACAAGGCACAATATTCACAATTGTTTTACCTTTGAAAAATGAAGCGGACAAAGATACTACTTGTTGAAGATGATACCAGCCTGGGGTTTTTACTTGTTGATTATCTTGAATCAAACGGTTTTGATGTGAAGCTTTATCGCGATGGTGAATCGGGCTTAAAAGGATATCGGGCCGGGCACTTTGATTTTTGTATTCTTGATGTTATGCTCCCGGGCATTGATGGTTTTTCACTTGCAAAACGCATACGGGCCGAAAACAAATCGATACCAATTATTTTCCTCACTGCGAGGTCGATGAAACAGGATAAAATGAAAGGTTTCGACATTGGGGTTGACGATTACATAACCAAACCTTTTGACGAGGATGAATTACTTTGCCGCATAAATGCCATCATTACCCGATACAACATACAACCAGAAGGGAATTACACCAAAGAAATTTATACTTTTGGGATATTTACCTTTGATTATCAGAACCTACTGCTAAAAAATGGACAAAAGAGCAAAAGGCTCACACAAAAAGAGAGTGAGGTATTACGCGCTTTATGCTTAAAAACCAATGAACTGATAACGCGTGAATCCATTATGGTTTCAATCTGGGGAACAAGCGACTATTTTGTTGGCCGCAGTCTTGATGTTTTTATCGCCAAATTGCGAAAATATTTGAGTGAAGACCCCTCCATCAGCATCGAGAATGTTCCAAAAGTTGGTTACATTTTAAAGACCCATAAAAAAAGCTCCGGTTAAGGAGCTTTTATTGTTACTATGAATTATTAAAAAACTTTTGTCAGAATTACAAATAACAGTTAAACAGCATCAACTTCAACTACCTTTGCCAAGATATCTGCATAAGGTAAAAATAGGAACTTCTTATCTTCAAAATTTACTTCATTCCCGCTGAATTCTTTGTACAATACATGATCACCAACAGAAAATTCGGGGTTTTCAATGTTTCCGATTGCTGCCACACGTGCAACTTTTTCCTTTTCTTTTGCATTATCAGGAATAATAATTCCCGATGCTGTTTTTTGCTCAGCTTTCTCATCGGGAAGCTCAAGCAATACATTCTGATTAACAGGTTGTAATTCTCTCATAATCTATTCGTTTTTTAATAAAATGGTTTCAATATAATTCCTAAACATTTCTTTTGTTTGATCCTTATCCTTGGCAATACCCGAAGTCATAGTTGGTTTGCCTTCCATCGGGCAATATAAGAATGCCGGTATACCCGACACTCCAAACACCTGTGCCAATTCACGTTCTTGGTCAACATCAACCTTATAAACATCAATTTTACCTTTATATTCCTGGGCCAGTTCTTCAAGAATTGGTGATGTTATACGGCATGGGCCACACCAATCGGCATAAAAATCAATCAGGCAAGGCCTGTCGCCCTTAAAAACCCATTCTTGCGTGTTTTTTTCATAATCCATTACCTTGGCGATAAAATCGGCCTTGGTAATAGTTATTGCAGCTTTCGATTCACTGCTGTTCTCTGCCGGGTTGACAGCTAACACTGAAAACGATGCTAAAAACAAAAAAATTGCTAATAATTTCTTCATATCTGTACGTGTTAAAAAATTTTATTGTATCTCCAATAACCTGTTTATTTTATCTTTATCGAACCCAACAACAATTGTTCCGTTAATATCAGTTTGAGGTACACCTTGCTGGCCACTCCTGCGAACCATCTCTTCAGCCTTTTTCTGATTTGAACTCACATCAACATCAGAGTAACGCACACCATGTTCATCAAAATATCGTTTCAGGGTATTACACCATGTACATGTGGGTGTAGAATATACCACAACCCTTTTATTGAATCCTTCGGTATCGCTTGTTGGGTTATTAAATATTTTATCTTGAATCAACGAATTATAAAAAGCGGTGTCCTGGCAACCTTTAACTATTTTCTCTGGTTTTGTCCCATTAAAAGTAATGAGTACCGGAACTGTTGAAATTGAATATTCTGGGTGAATATCACGCACATCAGCAACATTGGCGACCAATAGTCCGATGCTCAAATCACCCGCATTTGTATCAGAATAAGCCTTGTATGCACAGTCGCTCGATTTGCTCCCAGCTTTATACAGAAGCAAAGCAGAACGTTCGTTCTCCTGAAGCTTCTCTTTTAACTGACTTAACGAATTAATTTCCAACATAATGGCATCTTTTCAATAGGTTATACTTAATCCATATTGTCAAGTATAGATTTAATTTGTTCTTTAGATTGAATACTCGATGTTGCATTAACTGTTTTCCCATTTTCATAATAAAAAGTAAATGGCAGCCCCATAAACCCTTTTGCTTCAGGTGCATTACGTATCACTTCTGCATCAGGAATGTCAAATTCCATATCAGCAAAAACAACATCTTCGTACTCTTGTTCAAGTTCCGACATGGCTGCGTATACAGGTATACACATAGGTCCCATCCGCCCACAGCAAATCATTACCTTTTCGTTTTCACTTATTAAATTATTGAAATCTTCTTTTGAAGTAACGTGTTTCAAATTTGTTTGCAACATTTTTTTATGTTTAAGTAATTAACTTATGCAAACATAAGATTGAAAAATATTTGAAGCTGTAACTAAAGTCACAAAACAATTTTAAGTCTCACATAACCTTAACGCTAAAATATTTAAACCTGTATAGATATTGTATAGTTTATCCTATAGCTAAAAAGGTATTGTGTATGTATATTTGTGATGTGTTGTTATTAATAAAATAGTCCAGTTTAGTTTTAAACAAAACAGATTCATAGTGCTGTAGTTAGTTTGGGCTAAGTTGATTTTTTTAAAGGGGGGAGTGGATTATTTTCTAGAGGAAAACAATTAAAATTATCATGGCTTTCTGGTTCTCAGAAAGCCATGTTTGTTTTTAAAAAACATCATCATTATCAGCAATATCATCTGCCACATC
>JASMTI010000004.1:0-1114 GCA_041694375.1 Bacteroidales bacterium
TCATAAATAATTAAAGCCGGTCGTCCGGTATCTCTAAAATACTCACCAATAGCTGCGCCTGCTAAGGGTGCATAAACTTGCATTGGTGCGGGATCTGAAGCGTTTGCCGCAATAATAGTTGTATAGGCTAATGCACCACGTTCCTCAAGTAAGTTGGCTATACCTGCTACGGTAGAAGCTTTTTGGCCAATTGCAACGTAAATACAATAAACGGGCTCGCCAGCATCGTAAAATTCCTTTTGGTTTAATATGGTATCTATACAAACAGCCGTTTTACCGGTTTGGCGGTCTCCGATTACAAGCTCACGTTGACCGCGACCTACAGGGACCATGGCGTCGATAGACTTAATTCCAGTTTGCAATGGTTCAGAAACTGGTTCTCTATATATAACACCTGGAGCTTTACGCTCTATGGGCATTTGAAAAGTTTCACCTTCAATTGATCCTTTACCATCTATAGGTTTACCTAAGGTATCAACAACACGCCCAACAATGCCTTCACCAACTTCAATAGAGGCAATTTTTTTGGTACGTTTTACGGTTTCACCTTCATTAATATGTGTAGATTTACCAAAAATTACAACACCAACATTGTCTTCGGCAAGGTTAAGCACCATACCTTTAAGTCCGTTTTCAAATTCTACAAGTTCACCGTATTCAGCATTGGTCAAACCATAAACATTAGCAATACCATCACCGACATTTAAGACGGTTCCGACTTCGTCTAATGAAGCTTTGGATTCAAATCCTGAGATTTGTTTTTTGATGATTGCTGAAATTTCAGCCGGATTAATTTCTGCCATAACTATATGCGTTAAAATGTGATATTATCAAGTATATAAATTTCTTTTGAGTTTATTGAGTTTTCCAGATAAACTGGCATCATATTGTAAATCATTGAGGTTGAGTATAAAGCCACCAACAAGGTCTTTGTTTACTTCTGTGGTAACTTTAGCTTCATCACCAGTAATATTTTTAATTTTTTCTTTTAAAGTTTTAATGGCTTCGTCGTTTAATTTAACGGCAGAGCTGATATGCGCTTCTCTTATATGGTGCAATTCGTTATAAAGACTTGTATAAGCTTGACATATCCATTTTAAATGGTTAAAACGTT
>JASMTI010000005.1:0-7448 GCA_041694375.1 Bacteroidales bacterium
TTTCGGATGAAGAGCTTGAAGGTACAAGTGATAAGCTCGAAGGTTTGTCGATTATTATATCAGGTACTTTTGAAAAACACTCGCGTAACGAGTTGAAAAAAATGATTGAGCAACATGGTGGTAAAAATGTGGGGTCAATATCAAAAAAAACCAGTTACATGCTTGCCGGTGAGAATATTGGACCCGCAAAACTTGAAAAAGTAAAGAAGCTTGGTATTCCAATGATCGGGGAAAATGAATTTCTTGATATGATTGAAGCGTAATTAAAACGTTTTTTTCGCCATTAACCGATAATTTGAGCTTCTTTGTCGATCAAGTGAAGTGTACTGTTGTTAAAGCTTCTATTTTTGAGCTATAAAAATTACAGATTATGGAAAAGAAACAAAGAGTAAATGGGAGTAGGTTCTTTTTTGGGTTTATACTATTATTTATTGGTTTGATAATGATTCTCGAACGTTCTGGTATATTGAACTGGGAGATTTACGATTTTCTACTTTCATGGAAGATGTTATTGGTGGCGATAGGTGGATTTGTATTCTTTAATGGCAACAGGGGCGCAGGTATTATTGTTATGGGGATTGGAGTATTTTTTATGTTGCCCGATATTTTTGAAGACTACGAACAAATAAAACGGTTCTTTTGGCCTTCATTATTATTACTTGTAGGGGTAACCCTTATATTTGGCAGTAAACGGAGACTGGGCAGCAAAAGATGGAATCAACATGCAAGCAATCAAAAATTTAGGGCTCAAGGTGAAAGAGGTGCACAAACAGAGTATTCTGCCGGCAGCCATGAAGGATCAGGAACTACATTCAGAAATGAAAGAGCACAGGTTGACTACGATTTTTTTGATGAATTTGTGATTTTTGGCGGCCGTGAGATTAACGTTGTTTCATCAAGTTTGAAAGGTGGGCGTTCAACCGCAATTTTTGGTGGTGCCGAGGTTGACCTGAGAAAGTGTGAAATTGCACACGATGGGTGCACCATTGAAGTTACAACCATGTTTGGTGGAAATGTTATCAAAGTCCCTAACGATTGGACTGTTTTAAACAAAGTAACCACAATATTTGGTGGGTACAGTGATTTACGTGTGAAAGACCCATCATATACCCCAAATCCGGCAAAAACGATTGTTTTAAGCGGGGTTTGTATATTTGGGGGTACCGAAGTGCGTAACTATGATAAAGCTCACTAAAAAAACAGGGCAATGAGGCATCCTTTTTTTAAAAATCCGGTACTTCTTATCTGGTATATTGTATTCTGGATCATCCTTTCGGTGGTCCAGTATTACTTTGAGCGTACAATTTATGATTTAAATATTGCCGTAACATTGGTCGATATAGTTGTTTCAAACGTTGTAATGGCAGTATTAGGGCTTGGGGTGTGGTATGTTGTTGTAGGTGGTGTGAATGAAAAACGCAGCCAGTTGTACATTGTGCTTTATCACATGGTGGCCATGCTTTTTCTTGTTTCATTATGGATGTGGATTACCAATCAAATTGACATACTTCTTTTTGATGCTGATACAGCTAAAGTGCATTTTAAGAGGGTTTTACCGGGTAAGGCTGGTGTTGGGGCACTTATTTATATTCTAATTTTAGTGTTTTACTATACCTTTTTTTATTACGACCGGTTAAAAGAAAAATCGAAAGAAGAGGCGCGTCTAAAAGATTTGGTGACTTCAACCCAATTAAACGAGTTGAAATCTCAAATTAACCCGCATTTTTTATTTAACAGCTTGAACTCGGTATCGTTCCTAACTGTTACCGAACCTGAAAAAGCGCAGGAAATGGTTATTAAGTTATCGTCTTTTCTTCGTTATTCGCTTAAACACAAACAGAATGAGCTGGTTACTGTAGAACAAGAAGTTGACCATATAAAATTATATCTCGAAATTGAGAAAGTACGTTTTGGCGATAAACTTCAGGTGCGTTTTGAAGTTGATGGTTGCGAAAAGTGTTTAATACCCAATATGATTTTGCAGCCTATATATGAGAATGCCATAAAATACGGGGTTTACGAAACTACCAGTTCAGTCGAAATTAAAACTAAAATTTACAAAGAAAAAGATAAACTATTTTTCATTGTTTCTAACAATTATGACCCTGAAGCACATGTGAAAAAAGGTGAGGGAATAGGCTTGTATAACATACGTAAACGGTTAGGGCTTGTATATGGCGATGTTACATTGTTGAAAATTAACGACGAGAATGATATATTTACAGTAACTTTGGAAATACCACAAAACAAGAAATTGTCATGAGTAAGAAAATCCGGACTATAATCATTGAAGATGAATCCTTAGCTCGTAATTTAGTGAAGAATTATTTAGAGGGCCACGGACAGGTTGAGATAATTGATGAATGTGAAAATGGCTTTGATGGGTTGAAAGCCATAAACGAACAAAAACCCGACCTTGTTTTGCTTGATGTTCAAATGCCGAAGCTAACCGGTTTTGAGATGATTGAACTTTTGGACGATTATCGTCCAGAAATAATTTTCACCACAGCTTTTAACCAGTATGCCATTAAAGCTTTTGACCAGCATGCAATAGATTATTTGCTGAAACCTTTCTCTAAGGCACGTTTGCTGGAGGCTATCGACAGGGCCATTGAAAAAATTGAAGGCAATAAAACAGGTCAAGCCCCTATCGATAAATTAACCGAAGAACCCGAGTCGGATTATATCGAAAGGGTGGTTGTTAAAGATAAAAGTAAAATTCATATTATCCCTGTTGAAGATATTCGTTATTTTGAGTCGCTTGACGATTATGTGATGATTTATACAAAAGACAAGCGCTATGTGAAGCAAAAAACAATGAAGTTTTTTGAAACTAACCTGAACCCTTCTGAGTTTGTCCGTATCCACCGGTCGTATATTGTTAAGGTTGATGAAATAAACGAAATTCAACAATACGAGAAAGAAACCCATATTGTTATCCTGAAAAACGATCACACAAAGCTGAAGGTCAGCAAAAGTGGTTATAAGAACCTTAAGAAAGTCCTCAATTTTTAGATTGTAACTCAATTAACGTTATTTCGGGGCGTATACCCACGCGTCCCGGAAAACCTATACCTCCAAAACCACGATTAACATACATATATTTTTTATTCTTTTGATAAAGTCCTGCCCATTTATCATAGCGGTATTGCACCGGGCTCCATTTATATCCGCCCAGTTCAAAGCCAAATTGCATGCCGTGGGTATGCCCGCTGAGAGTGAGCGCAATATCAACAGGATATTTTAGTACCTGTTCGTCCCAGTGCGAAGGGTCATGCGATAGCAATACTATAAATTGCTTATTTTCTACCCCGTTGAGGGCTTTATCTAAATCACCATATTGCGGAAATGGTGCAATACCCCAGTTTTCAACACCGGCAACTATTATCGAATCGTTGCTTTTTTGAATAACCTCGTGCTCATTTTCAAGGATTTCAAACCCCATTTGTTTTATTATTTTACGCAGGTTTTCAGTGTCGGTTTGCATTTCCAGTTCGGTTAAGTCACCGGCATAATGTGCGTAATCATGGTTACCTAAAATCGCATACTTCCCAAATGGTGCTGTAAGCCCTTTCATAGCATCAATATAGGGGGAGGCTTCGGTTGAAATGTTGTTTACCATATCGCCTGTAAAAACAATCATATCGGCTTGTTGCTTTTCAACAAGCCTTAGCCCTTTTTCTACCTGTTTAATGCTGCTAAAAGTGCCCAGGTGCATATCCGATATTTGTACAATTTTGAAACCATCAAAAGCTTCAGGAATATTGTCATGTTGAAATTGAACCGTGTGGACTTTATAATGTGAAAATCCCCAAATGGTTCCATACATAATGAGAATTAACAGGAGGGCACTAAACGAAAAAGCAATAAAACCGCTTACTTTTGACCGTGAGACAAACCGGGTGATTTTTTTATTTATTAATGAACCGATAAGCCATCTAAAAAATCGAATGACATCAGAAATGAAGTAGATTACTGTTGAAAAGAACAGTGCAAGAAAAACTACCACTGATAAACTTATAAAAATATTGGTCACCGCTGATGTATTCGCATAATTTTCAACCTGCCGTTGCCACATGATGATAAAACCTGTAATCATCGCAGCCAGTGAAACACCATAAATTAATAGCAGTTTCTTTATTGAAATACTGAAAGACTTCAAATATCCATAAAAGGTGTATAATCCAATGGCTAAAAAAATAATCAGGGTTATGATTGCTTGTATCATGGAAAAAATGTTAAGGATTAAATTACGTGGATTAATTGCTCGTTGGGCAAAACCAGATCGCCAAAGGGTTCTGCGTTAATATTGTTTTCAATAAGTAATTTTTGCACGTCCTGTAATCCATCTTTATCAACGGCAATAAGGAGGCCACCACTGGTTTGCGGATCGCACAAAATAGCTTTGTGTTTTTCATTGTTAAGCTTAACGTTGTGCCCATAGCTTTCCCAGTTTCGATGAGTGCCCCCGGGAATGCAATTTTGCTCAATGTACTGGTCAACATTGGCAATGCGTGGTATTTTATCAAAATTGATGTTTGCCGACAGCTTGCTGCCTTCGCACATTTCGGTAAGGTGGCCTAGCAGTCCAAATCCGGTTACATCGGTCATGGCTTTTACACTTTTGCATTCGGCCAATTTTTGGCCAATATTGTTGAGTTTCGACATCCATTGCGGGGCAATGTGCTCGTGTTCGGGCTTAAGTTTTTGCTGTTTTTGGGCAGTTGTAAAAATCCCAACCCCCAGTGGTTTGGTTAATATAAGCTGGCAGCCGGCTGTAGCGGTATCATTTTTCTTTATTTTATCGATATCAACCTGTCCGGTAACGGCCAGCCCGAATATTGGTTCCGGGCTGTCAATGCTGTGCCCCCCGGCGAGTGCGATCCCGGCTTCCTTGCAGGCTGCACGGCCCCCTTCGAGGACCTGTTGTGCCACTTCGGCCGGTATTTTGTCAACCGGCCAGCCCAGTATGGCTATGCCCATAAGGGGTTTTCCGCCCATGGCATATACATCGCTGATGGCATTGGCCGCGGCTATTTTTCCAAACATAAACGGGTCGTCAACAATGGGCATAAAAAAATCGGTAGTACTGATTACTGCCGTACCGTTGCCCAGGTCGTAAACAGCAGCATCATCGCGGCTGTCATTACCCACTAAAAGTTGTGCATCAATATTGGCTTCTGTTGTTGTTTCTAGGATTGTGCTAAGCACCTTGGGCGATATTTTACAACCGCATCCGGCGCCATGGCTGTATTTTGTGAGTTTAATATTTTCCATATCTTTCAAAATATTCTAATAGTATTTCAGCATTTTTTTTGTGGTTTATATGGTCGGCCTTTATGGTATAAACCTTTTCTTTATCTCTTGCCGACATGCCCTTTAGATAACTTTTATCGTAATAATGCAATGTGATCATAGCAACATCGTAAAGCTTATCTTGTTCAAGCATTTCAATGGCTTTTTTTTCATTTTCGTACCCCAGGCGTTTGGCAATCCGGTGTATCGATCCAGCCAGCAGTTTCTTGCTACACGTACCGTATTCGCCTACAAGGTGCCTGGCGCGCTCATCTTTAGGGATGTCCAGAAAATAAAGGTTTGAGTTGCGCATTTGTAAATACAGGGGCATGGGAATTTTATCAGAACCAATGTTGTGGCTTTCATCTTCGAGCCATATAGGTTTTGTGGGGTTAAGTTTAAGCCACTCTTTGTGTAGGTTGTTTTCAAATTGCTCAACCGTAGGTTGTTGTGGCTGGTCAATGCCACCAAAAGCAGAGCCTTTGTGGTTTGCCAGTCCTTCGAGGTCAATTACCTGTTCACCTAAATTTTTAAGTTCGTTCAGTATATAGGTTTTCCCACTACCGGTATATCCGCCCAGTATTTTTAAACGAAATTTTTTTTCAAAAGTATTGAGCACAAAATGACGGTACGATTTATACCCACCTTTTATAACCTGGACCTTGCCGAAACCATTTTCTGACAAATGTTTTGCAAACGATTGACTGCGCATGCCACCACGCCAGCAATGTACAATAACATCGCCATTTGGGGCAACGTTAAAACTTTCATCGATAAACCATTGTAGTTTTGGGGTTACATATTTATACCCAAGCTCTACCGCTTCTTCTTTCGATTGTTGCTTGTATACCGTTCCAACATGTGCACGTTCGTTGTTTGTAAAAAGTGGGATGTTAACAGCACCGGGGATGTGCCCTTTTTCATATTCACCCGGCGAACGTACGTCGATAATGGCTGTTGTTGGCGGATAAATATCCTCAATGTTACATTCAGTAATCATGCTGCAAAAATAATGGAAAAAGGCATTGTTTGGAATTTTGTTTTGAAAAATGCAAAATGTCTCAAAATTGCTTTTTCGGGCAAGCACTGAATATACACATTTTCCTATTCCTGATACCCTTCTTCGACTACTGTATAATGAACATTTCCTTTGTTTACTATTATGCCACTGAATAGAACAGCGGGTACTAGTTTTTCTCCATTGCTAACCGTTTTGTAAGTGCTTTGAAGCTCTTGGTCGCGGGCCATTTTCACTGCTATATCAGCTGCTGCAGTGGCCATCTTTTCATACGGTTTATAAATGGTGCAAGTTTGTTCACCATTTTTGATCATTTGTATATTCTGCAAATCGGCATCCATACCTGCTACCAATATTTCGTTTTGTTTACCTTGCTCTTTGATAGCACGAATAACGCCACGTGCTATTTCATCGTTGCCGGCAATTATTGCATCTACACCTGGATCCTCTTCAAACAATTCGAGTGTTTTTTGATAGCCTTCTTTTTCATCCCATTCATTTAAAAAAACATTTAAAACAATATCTACATCACCTTTTTCAACTAAGGGCTGCAAAACATTTCGTTGCCCTAAATAAAGTGCATGGCTATTGTTATCATTAACAGCCCCTCCGATTAATGCATATTTACCTTTGGGTTTTATTGCAGTTAAATACCGGGCTTGTAATTCACCAATTTCAACATTGTCGGTCGATACATAATAATCGAGGTTGCAATCCCTAATTAAGCGGTCATATGAAATTACTTTACCACCTTTTTGATGGGCTGCTTTTACTATTTCGCCGGCAGCATACTGGTCAACTGGTATTACAACCAGTACTTTAATTCCATCGTCAAGCAGTTTGGTGGCCTGCTCTAATTGTTTTGAAGCATCATTCCTGGCGTTGTAAACCTTAACTGCACCGCCCAGTTCATTTACTTTCGAAATGAAGTAATCATGATCTTTTTCCCATCTTTCATTGTCGAAAGCGTGCATCAATAATCCTATTTTTACAGATTCATAACCATTTCCACACCCGGAAAAAATTAAACCTGCAAAAACAAATGTAACAAGTAATCTGATTATTTTTTTCATAACTGTCAGTTTTAGTTTTATAATCAAATTACGAAATACGATTTTTAATTCGTAGTATTAAT
>JASMTI010000006.1:0-18679 GCA_041694375.1 Bacteroidales bacterium
GGATTTCCCTGAAGGCTGGGTGGATTTTGACAAAGGTATGAGCAATGCCCCGGCTTTTGTAAAGCCAGAAAAACCTTCAGAAAATGAGGACTTGCTGTTCCTTTATTTTACTTCGGGAACTACCGGACAGCCCAAAATGGTGGCGCACGATTATACCTACCCGCTGGCACATATTGCCACGGCAGTGTTTTGGCAAAATGTAGAAGAAGACGGGCGGCACCTGACCATTGCCGATACGGGCTGGGCAAAGGCAGTGTGGGGTAAATTGTACGGCCAAATGCTGGCCGGGTGCAGCGTGTTTGTCTACGACCACCAAAAGTTTACCCCTTCAGACATGCTCGAAGTAATTTCAAAATATAAGGTTACTTCATTTTGTGCACCGCCAACAATTTACCGTTTTATGATTCGCGAGGATTTATCGAAGTACGACCTTTCATCGTTAAAATATTGTGTAACCGCGGGCGAGGCACTTAACCCTAAAGTTTACGAAACTTTTTACCAGCATACCGGAATTAAACTGATGGAAGCTTTCGGGCAAACCGAATCGGTAGTGCAGTTGGTTACATTCCCATGGATGGAGCCCAAGCCCGGCTCAATGGGCATCCCGGTGCCTTTGTATGATATCGACCTGGTTAATGCCCAAGGTGAACCGTGCGAAGATGGCGAACAGGGGCAAATTGCCATCCGCACAGGCAAAAAGCCACCTCTGGGCTTGTTTAAAGGGTATTACCGCGATGAGGAACGTACCCGCGAAACCTGGAATGACGGGGTGTATTACACCGGCGACATTGCATGGCGCGACGAAGATGGTTATTACTGGTTTGTGGGCCGTGCCGACGATGTGATTAAAAGCTCGGGTTATCGCATTGGTCCCTTCGAGGTTGAAAGTGCATTGATGACACACCCCGCTGTAGTTGAATGTGCCGTAACCGGTGCCCCCGACGAAATACGCGGACAGGTGGTGAAAGCGACCATTGTTTTGGGTAAAGGATACGAGCCCTCGGATGAGCTGGCTGCCGGCATCCAAAATCATGTTAAAAAGGTTACCGCCCCGTACAAATATCCCCGTATCGTTGAGTTTGTAGAGGCTTTACCAAAAACCATCAGTGGAAAAATACGCCGGGTTGAAATACGTGGCAAAAAATAATAATCTCATGGAAAATAAAATGCGCTTGCATGTGGTAGATGCCTTGCGTGGTTTTGCCATAGTTTCAATTATGTTTTTGCATAACATCGAGCATTTCGATTTTTATTTTGAACCCGCCGGCCTGCCACAGTGGATGCAGGCTGTTGATGGCGTAATTTGGGATACCATGTTTTTCCTGTTTGGGGGTAAATCGTATGCCATTTTTGCCTTCTTGTTCGGGCTCACCTTTTATATCCAGTCGGATAACAGTCACAAGCGGGGCAAGCCTTTCAAAGCCCGTTTCGCCTGGCGTTTGTTGCTGTTGCTCGGGTTTGGGATTATTAATTCAGCTTTCTATCAAGGCGATATTTTGTTTATCTATGCCTTAATAGGCTTTTTTATGATTCCATTTGAACGCTTGGGCAATAAATGGGTATTGATTTCGGCCATCATTTTAATGCTCCAGCCATACGAGTGGATACAATTAGTAAAAGGCATCAAAAACCCGGAAATGGCAATGTCCGACCCTGCATCGTGGGCGTATTTTGGTAAAATGGGCGAGTACATTTCAAACGGTTCGTTTTGGGATGTTGTAAGAGGTAACCTTACCAATGGAAAACCGGCAGTGTTGCTTTGGAATTGGGAAAACGGGCGCTTTTTTCAAACCTTGTCCTTGTTTCTGTTTGGCATGCTGGCCGGCCGGAAATCGATATTTGACTATAGTGCCGGCAAACAGAAATTTTGGCGAAATACAATCATCATTTCCATGTTATCATTTGCTGTTTTGTATTATGTGCAGTTGAATTTGGGCAGTTGGATTGAAAGCCAGGCTATTTTACGTCCGTCCATGACCATTGAAAAATCGTGGGCAAACATGGCCTTTATGATGGTATTGGTTTCGGGCTTTGTGCTGTTGTTCCACAACCGGGTTTTTCATCGTGTGTTGAATGTATTTTCGCCACTGGGCTGCATGAGTTTGTCAAATTACATTATGCAATCGGTTATTGGTGCTTTTATTTATTATGGTTTCGGACTGGGATTGTACCAATACACCGGGGCAAGTTATAGCTTGATAATAGGATTGGCGTTGGCTGTTTTCCAGGGATGGTTCAGCTCATGGTGGATGAACAGGCATAAACGCGGCCCGCTTGAAACCTTGTGGCATAAGGCAACGTGGGTAGGCGTGAAAGGAAAATAGGAATTGGTTTTTATCAACCACAATAAAACAAAATCCAACTTTGCCTATTCCTGATTTTTTTCTTCTTGACAATCGCCGCATTTTCCTATTTTTGTGCAAAATAAAATTCCGGTTTACATGTTTTTGTATTAAACATGCTTGTGCCGGCCAAAAACGATGCTATGACTTTTAGTGAAATTTGTACAAAAATTTTCAACGGGGCTACGGCCCATTACCATCAGTTCGATAATGTTGATGCAACGCCCGAAAATCCTTATGACGAAGGGACTATTGAACATCTTTTGTTCCGTAAAAACTGGATTGACGCCGTCCAGTGGCATCTTGAGGATATCATCCGCAACCCTGAAATTCAACCCGGTGAGGCCCTGAAAATTAAGCGCAGGATAGATGCTTCAAACCAGGACCGTACCGACCTTGTAGAGTATATCGACGATTATTTTCTCGATAAAAACAAAGATGTACAAATTTTGTCCGGAGCTACTATTAATACCGAAAGCCCGGCTTGGGCTATCGACCGTTTGTCTATCCTTATCCTGAAAATTTACCACATGGAGGAAGAGGTGAAGCGCACCGACGTTTCGGATGAACACCTTGCAAAATGCAATGCTAAATTGGCGGTATTGAAACAGCAATATACCGACCTTAGTACGGCTATCGACCAGTTGATTGCTGACATTGAAGCCGGCCGTAAATACATGAAAACCTACAAGCAAATGAAAATGTACAACGACCCGGCATTAAACCCGGTATTGTACAAAAACAAAAAGTAATAAAGTTGAAGAAACGGGTCCTTGTTTTTCGGTTTAGTGCACTTGGCGACGTGGCCATGACGGTTCCGGTATTGCATTCGTTTTTGGGGCAATATCCTGAGCATGAAGTGTGGTTTGTGTCGCGCGGTTTTGCAGCCGAGCTTGTGAAACCCATTCCCGGCATAAGATTTTTCGAAGCCGATTTAAAAGGGAGGCACAAAGGCATAGCAGGGATGGTGAGGCTTTTCAACGACCTGCGCCGCTACGGCCCGTTCGATTCGGTTATTGACCTGCATCGCGTGTTGCGTACCCATATCCTTTCTTTGCTTTTTCATTTAAATGGCAATGTAGTCTCCCGGATTGATAAAGGCCGTAACGAAAAGAAAAAACTTTGCCGAAAAAAAAATAAGGTCTTCCAGCAGCTGCCGTCAACTTTTGAACGATATCGGCAAACGTTTAAAAAAGCTGGTTTTGCTTTTGCGCTTGAACCGTTTCGGAGGAAAGAAATTTTTGGTAAAAACAAAGAAACAGAAGTTTCGTTGCTAAAGAAGCTGCCCGGGTTGAAACCTTTTCTTGAAGCAGGTACGAAAAAACAGATTGGCGTTGCCCCGTTTGCAAAACATCCATGGAAAATGTGGCCGGCCCCAAAGATGAAGAAACTATTGAGATTACTTGATGAAGAAAATTATTCAATTGTTCTTTTTGGTGGACGGGGAGAAGAACAACAAAAGCTTTCATTGTGGGCTGCTGAGTATAAAAACATTATTTCGGTAGCCGGAAAATTAAGCTTTAGCGAAGAGCTTTACCTGATATCCAAATTGGGGGTTATGTTATCGATGGATTCGGCCAATATGCACCTTGCAAGCCTTGCCGGGGCGAGAGTTGTAAGCATTTGGGGCGCTACACACCCGTTTGCCGGGTTTTATGGCTACGGGCAATCGATAAGTGATGCCGTTCAAATTGATTTGGCGTGCCGCCCTTGTTCGGTCTACGGGAACAAAGAATGCCACCGGGGTGATTTTGCCTGTATGAACGGTATTACACCCGAAATGGTTTTTGACAAAATCAAAGGGGGCAGTTATGTTTAAAAAGGCAACATATTCATTGCGCTCTTTTTATATGAAGAATAACAAGTTCCTGTATTATTTTTCGGCATACAGCAGCCTTCTCATTCCGGGGTCGTTATTCCGGGGCCGGTTAAAGAGCATAATGAAAAATGTTGAAAAGTATGATTCTGTAGAAATTCAAGGTCGCGTGAATTATTATAATAAGTTGGGTTCAGGAAAAAACATTGATAATAATGCCGTTGAGTTGTTCGAATTCAAATATGGTATAAAGCCCAAAACCTATTTTTTCGATAGTTATAAATTATTGCGTCACTTTCCGTTAAATTATAAAATCTCGTACCTTTTTGGTGATGTTACAACTGTGCCCGATGAACCTTCGTTTGTTAAAAGCAGGCCGGTTGGTAATTCAAATGAAAATTCGGTTTTATTGAAATTGAATGAGGTTCGGCATTTTAATTTCATTAAAGACCGGAAACCTTTCAGGGAAAAGAAAAATTTGATGGTAGGTCGTTTTAAAGTCTATCAGAATAACCGGGTACGCTTTCTTGAAAATTTTTTTGGACACCCGCTTTGCGATGTTGGGCAGGTTAACAACGATAAAGGTGGAAAGCAAGAATGGTTGAAACCCAAAATGCCTTTGGCCGAACACCTTGAATATAAATTTATACTTTGCCTCGAAGGTAACGATGTGGCCACCAATTTGAAATGGGTTATGTCGTCGAACTCGGTTGCGGTAATGCCCCGGCCAACCTGCGAAACATGGTTTATGGAAGGAACATTGAAACCCGGGGTGCATTATATTGAAATTGCATCAAATTATTCCGATGTAGAAGAAAAACTGAATTATTATATTGAACATCCTGAAGAAGCAGAAAAAATTATTGATAATGCCCACAAGTTTGTTGAGCAGTTTCAGGATAAAAAGAAAGAAAAATTAATTTCGTTGTTGGTCGTGCAAAAATACTTTGAGAAAACAGGGCAACTTACACCAAATATGTAAAACAGAGGTTATGAATATTGGATTTGAAGCAAAAAGGGTATTTCATAACCGCACCGGATTGGGCAATTACAGCCGTGATGTTGTGCGGATTTTGAGTAGTTATTTCCCCGGGAATAATTACTTTTTGTACAACCCGAAGCCTTCAGTTAGTTACAAAAATGTTGCAAATCCTGTTAATGTTCATGAAGTGCTGCCCCGCACAAAATTCGACCGGTTTTTCAAAAACCTTTGGCGGCAAAGAAGGGTCCAGAATGAATTCAAGCGTGATAAAATTAAGGTATTTCATGGTTTATCGGGTGAAGTACCGTCAATCAGGAAGAATTCTGTTAAGGTGGTTGTAACTGTCCACGACCTGATATTTCTTCGTTACCCGAAGTTTTATTCATTGTTCGACAGGGCCGTGCACAAAATGAAAGTAAAAAAAGCCTGCAACCGGGCCGATGTGGTAATTGCCGTTAGCGGGCAGACTAAAAAAGATATTGTCGATTTTTTGCATGTTTCACCTGAAAAGGTCAAAGTAATTTACCAGGGTTGTATGGATGTGTTTAAAAAGCAGTATAGTGATGGCAGTGTTGATGAAACACTTATAAAGCATAAGCTGCCGCCGAACTATTTATTGAGCGTAGGTACAGTTGAAGAGCGAAAAAACATCCTTTCAGCAGTAAAAGCCATTCGAGGAAGCGATTATCACCTGGCTGTTGTAGGAGGCGAAACGAAGTATACACAAACAGTTAAAGCCTACATTGCACAAAACAAAATGGAAAACCAGGTTCATTTTTTGAAAAATGTGAGTAGCACTGAATTGGCGATGCTTTATCAGGGGGCCGCTTTAATGATTTACCCTTCGTTGTTCGAAGGGTTTGGCATTCCCATTATCGAGTCGTTGTACATGAAAACCCCGGTCGTTACATCAAAGGATGGTTGCTTTAGCGAAGCTGCTGGTCCGGGCGCCCTATATGTCGACCCACAGAATGTAAAGGAAATAAAACAGGCGGTTGAAAAGTTAATGGGCAGCAACGAATTGAGCCAAAAGCTTGCCGGTGAGGGGTACGAATATGTGCAGCGTTTTAACGAAGATTATATTGCCCGTGAACTGATGGGCGTATATTCCGGACTTGTTAATCATTTGTAGCGTCCATTACTTTTTTCTTCATAAAATTTGCCCAATTATTGATAAGCCACACTGAGCGCTGAAACAACTCGGTTAACCGCATGATTTGGTACTGCTCGTCAGATGAAAGTTCACTTTGCTTTTTAATGTACCGTTGCCTGAAATTCTCCATCATCGGGCCACGGTCGAGTGTGAGGTTTATCAAAAGCTCATAGTCCAAAATGGTGTCACCTTCAATGCTGTCGTTCATCGATACAAGTAAAACATGCAACGATTCGGTTATGTTGTGTAACGAATCTGTACTTTCGGAATTGGTTTTTGAGAATTGGAGGTGCGTTGAAACAAACTCATTAAGGGTGTCGTTTAGCGAAGATATTGACCCCAGTTGTTGCTGAAAACGGACAATGGATTCTGTGGTTTCATTGTTGAGCTGATGGCGGTACAGCTCTTTCATAATGTTGTCGATTTCATTGGTTAGGGTTGATATGGCAAGGTTGAGGTTTTGGGGTGCTGTTTTTACGGTTTTTACTTCGGACCTTACCGAATCGAGATAGTGAGGCAGCTTATTCAATATCCGGCTGACTTCCATGTATCCCAGTTTAATTACATCGTTGGGTTCAAGCTGTTTTTGACCGTTAAGGTATTGCAATTGGGCTATATCTTCAACATTGGTTGGGGGTGAATAGCGTTCAACCATTTTTTCAAAGTGTTTGAGGGGAAGTGATATAACAAAAACCTGTATGATTTTAGCAGTAGCAAAAAGCAATGCAACTTGTTGTGTCGTATTTGATGTAAGGTTTTGTAGCATCGATTCGATTAGTGGCAGTGCTGTGTTATGCTCTAAAACGAGCAACAATACCATTAGTATCGACCCGATTATGTCACTTACAATTTTAAAAAGAATGAGCTGCATGGTGAGGCCCTTCATGTTGGCTGCATATAACCAGGTAGTGATTCCCGAACCTAAAAAGGTGCTGTAAACCAGTAGCTGAATTCCAACAATATCAATTAACCCGCTACTGTAAAGGGGGATGGCAAGTAAGGCCACTGCCGACGATGATTGTGCCAGAAAGCGGAGCAAAACTCCTACTATAAAAAGAAAAATGTAGGATGATGTAGCTTGTTTTAATAAGCCGGTAGCCCATTCGCTTTCAATAACAAAGTGGGCATAAGTTTGTACAAAATGAAAACCAAATAGTAAAAGGCCAATACCGAAGAATATTTTGGTTATCTGGCTTTTTCGTGTCGTTGTGTCCGATTCGTACAACATGCCGGTTATAGCAAGAAGAAAGAGTATTGCTATTTTGTATTTTATGGCTGCAAGAAATACCAAAAAAGTAGTACCAATTTCGGCCCATAAAATAATCTTCATGGCATTGCGCAGTGGTATTAACCTACCCGAAACCAGTCCGGTTACAATAAACGATGCTGTACTTGAGCTTTGGGTTATCATCCCCAGCAATACGCCCCATAACGATTGGTGCGTTTTTCGGTGCGATAAATTGGAAAACATTTTGCGCACCTTCATACTGGTTATGGTTTGAAGCGTGTCGCAAACATTTCGGACCCCGACAAAAAAGAGTCCTATACCGGCTAAAATGTAGGCAATGGTTTCGAGCATGGTATAACATTAAATGGTTGAATCCATGCAAATGTAAAGAGAAGAGGGCTTATAAAAAATTTTTTAGCAGGAGATTAAAACAAAAAAAAAGGATAGATTTTGCATCCATCCTTTAACGAACCTAACTAAAACTAACCAATAAAAACTAACCAAATCTTAACTTATAAGAACACTGCAAATATATGCTGAAAAACATATTGGTGTGTTACGTGGATGTTAAATTTTATGTTGTGCAGCATATTTATCCATTATTGATACATTGCAGCTACCCATTTGTTTTTGCTTTTGTAGTCGTTAGGTTTGAAACCCAATTCTTTGGCTTTATTTGTGATATCGTCATAATCTGTTTCATAAAACCCGCTCATAAAAAGCAGTCCGCCATTTTTTAATACCATTTGGTATTTTCTCATGTCTTCAATCAGAACATTTTTGTGGATGTTGGCAAAAATGATGTCGTATTTCTCATTGCCCAACAGCGATGCATCACCCTGAAAGGCTTCAATATTTTTGCAGTTGTTGCTTTCTGCGTTTTCTTTTGTGCTTTCGTACGACCATTTGTCAATGTCGATGGCCGTAATTTTTTGTGCACCTTTCATCGATGCCAGCATGGCCAGTATGCCGGTGCCACAGCCCATGTCAAGTATGGTTTTGTTTCTCATTTCGTTTTCGAGGATGTATTCCATCATCAGCGAAGTGGTTTCGTGGTTGCCTGTGCCAAATGCCATTTTGGGTTCAATTACAATTTCATACTCCGCATTGGGGTATTCTTTATGAAAAGGGGCGCGAACCACACACTTGTTGGCAACAACGAGGGGCTTGAAGTAATTTTCTTCCCATACTTTATTCCAGTTCTGGTCGGGTATTAGCTCATTTTCAAACGAGATGGAAAAAAAGCTTTGGTTGATGCCGGTTTTCAGTATTTCGGCATTATATTGAGGGGCTGTGATGTAAGCTTCAATGTTGTCTTCATTTTCAACAAAGCTTTCGTATCCGGCTTCGGCAAGTTCAGCCATTAAAACATCACGGAAGTCCTGCTTGTCGGGCATAATTGATATGGTTACTTTTTGATAATCCATTGTTCTGTTTTTTTTGTATTTGGCAAAATTATACCAATTCCGGTATTTCGATACAATTGTCACCCTGTTTTTATACAAAAGAACATCGTAATCCTGTAAAACCGTTGTATTTTTAGGGTGTGTAATTAATTAGGTTAACTGATAAACATTTTTTAATCTCATTGATACAACGAGTTATTAAAAATTTAGGCAGCTTATTCTATTACACACTCTTTGCTCACATAAAAATAAAAACAAAGCAATGCGATTTATTTTAATTCTGTTATTAGGTGTAGTTTTAATGAATGTTCAGGCACAAAACCCTGAACGGTTTTTCCCGGAAGATAAAATGGTAGTACCCGGAACTTTTTATTATCCCGAGCATTGGCCGGAAAATCAATGGGAACGTGATTTTCAAAAAATGGCCGATATGGGCTTCGAGTATGTCCACATGGCTGAGTTCTCGTGGGCTTTTTTGGAACCACAAGAAGGCGTTTTTGAATTTGAATGGCTTGACAAGGCAATTAAATTGGCTGCAGATAAAGGGTTGAAAGTGATTTTATGTACACCAACCGCAACCATACCTGCATGGATGGGCATAAAATACCCTGATGTTTATGTAATGTACAGCGATTACCAACGGGGGGAGCATGGTTCACGCCAAAACAATTCGTTGGTTAATGAAACCTATCGCAGGTTATCGGCGCGTATTATCAATAAAATGGGCGAGCGGTATGGCAATAACCCGAATGTTTGGGGCTGGCAGCTCGACAATGAACCGGAAGCAAAAGAAGATTACAGTCCTTCGGCACAAAAGGCTTTTCGTGATTGGCTGAAAAATAAATATGGTACAATCGAACGGTTAAACGAAGCTTGGGGCACAGCTTTCTGGAGTATTCGGTATAACAGTTTTGACGAAGTCCGTATTCATAATAAAGATGCCATTGTATGGTGGGGCAGTAACCCTCATGCTTTGCTCGACTTTAAACGTTTCACTGCATGGGTGCAGGCCGGTTTCCTGAATGAACAGGCTGAAATATTGCGAAAACACATTTCGGATAATCAGTTTATTACAACCAATTATGTAGCTGTTGCCGGAAATGCCGATGCACGGTTGAGCGATAAACTCGATTTTATTTGCTATACAGCTTATCCAAATTATGGGGCATCAAACCTGGGGGATAAAGGTTTTCGTTTGGGCGACCCCGATAAGTTGATGCTGGCCAATGATTATTTCAGGCCGATAAAGGGGGCAACAGGCGTACTCGAGATTCAGCCCGGACAGGTAAACTGGGCAAATTCAAATTCGAGGTTATTGCCAGGGACGGTGCGCATGTGGTTATGGCATTCGGTGGCTGCCGGTGGAAAGCTGGCCAGCTCGTACCGTTTCAGGCAGGTCCTTTATGGTGTTGAACAGTACCATGCAGGTATTATCGAAATCGATGGGTTAACCCCCTCGCAGGGTGGTGAAGAATATATGCAGTTTATTGGTGAAGTACAAAAGCTTGAAGCAATAAAAGGCGAAGCAGAGATTCCGGCAAGTTATGCAGCTAAAAAATCGGCAATATTATGGAGTCACGAGAACCTTTGGGACCACAACCGTCAGCCTCAAAATTCCAATTGGGGTTTATGGGACCATACATTGAAATATCATAAGATATTAAAATCGTTCAACGCACCGGTCGATTATGTTTCTGAAAATGACGATTGGTCGGATTACGCTACTTTAATTGTGCCAGCATATCAATCAGTTGATTCTTCTTTGGTTAAAAAATGGGAAGAATATGCCCGGCAGGGGGGTAACCTCGTGTTAACCTGCCGTACAGCGAATAAAAATCCCGACGGGCATTTCTGGGAAGCAGGATGGAGTGCCCCGATTTACGATTTGATTGGTGCAGAGGTTGAAGCATATGATATGTTACCGGGCAATATGAACGCTCATGTTGAAATGGGTGGAAATGAATATGGATGGAATGTTTGGGGTGACATGTTGGTTCCGTATGATGAATCGTTTGTTTTGGCAAAATATACCGACCAGTTTTATGCTGGCAAAACAGCCGTTACACAGCGCGAGTATGACAAAGGAACGGTTACATATATTGGCGTTGATACAAGCGAAGGTGAGATGGAGAAAGAAATCCTGGCCCACCTTTTTACAAAAAAGGGTATTGCTATTTCTGACCTGCCCGAAGGTGTTTTTGCTTATTGGCGCGACGGGTTTTGGATTGCTGTGAATTATCGTTCTGAGCCTTATCAATTTGAGCTTCCCGATAATGCTAAAATTATTATAGGGGAACCCAAAATTTCGCCTGCCGGCGTGTTAATCTGGATAGAGTAGTTTTTAATGTTGTCTTTGTGCTTATTCTTCACTAAGTTTGAATGGCAGATAATTTAACAACCGATATGAAGAATGATGCACACTACTCATTACTCATATCTAAAAATCTATAAAATGATGAAACGAGCATGGTTTAGACGTTAATCACAACCACGAATGACTAAATGCGAGTTCCCCCGATAAATCGGGGCAGGCTATGAGTTGCCTAAAACAAATAAAAATTATAAACGAATGAAAACACGTTGGGGAATACTTAGTACAGCAAACATAGGTGTAGAAAAAGTTATACCGGCCATACAGGAAGCGAATAATTGCGAAGTGGTAGCCATCTCGTCACGAGATGCTAAAAAGGCAGAGAAAACGGCCAAAAAGTTGGGCATACCAAATAGTTATGGAAGTTATGAAGAACTATTGGCAGATGAAAGCATCGACATTGTTTATAATCCGATGCCCAATCATTTACATGTTCCATATACCCTAAAGGCGCTTGAGGCGGGAAAACATGTTTTATGCGAAAAGCCTATTGCCTTAGATACAGCCGAAGCGGTTTCGTTGGTTGAGGAAGCTGCCAAATATCCCGGGCTTAAGGTGATGGAGGCTTTTATGTACCGTTTCCACCCACAATGGGTTAAAACCAAGCAGATTGTTGATGAAGGTGCAATTGGTGAGGTGAGGACTATTCAGTCTTTTTTCTCGTATTACAACGATGACCCTGAGAATATAAGGAACCAGGCCGATATTGGTGGAGGGGCTTTAATGGATATTGGTTGTTACTGCATATCTATTCCCCGTTTTATTTTAGGGGATGAACCAAAACGGGTTTTGGGCTTGGTTGACCGTGACCCGGTGATGAAAACTGACAGGTTGACATCGGGAGTGCTCGATTTTGGCAATGGTGTTTCATCAACCTTTACATGCTCAACACAGCTATGTCCGTTTCAACGTGTGCAAATTGTTGGCGATAAAGGTCGTATTGAAGTTGATATACCGGTAAATGCACCGGCAAATGGTGTTGCACGGGTTTTGTTGTTTACAGGTAATAAAACCGAGCAGTTTAAGTTTGACTCCATCGACCAATATACCAAACAAGCTGAAGTTTTTGCCAATGCCGTACTTAACGATACTGTTGTACCTACCCCACTAATGGATGCGGTTAATAACATGATTGTTATTGATGCATTATTTGAAAGTGAAGCCCAAAATGCATGGGCTGAAATATAAAACATTGACACATAAAAAAACCGCGGGAACCACCCCGCGGTTTCAACCTTAACCAAACTAACAAAACCAAACCTTTGAACTTCATGTAGATAAAACTACATTTTGTTCTTGTTACTGAACGTAACACTTGTAAAACAAGTTGTTGTTTCAAAAAGTTCATAGAAGGGTTGAAATTTTTTGTTTTATTCTTTTTTAGTGTTGAATCGGTCTTCTTCCCATCTCAAAGGATTGTTAATAATGTAATTCTTTATTTCGCAGGTATTCCTCATGGTTACGGATTATATGGTCGTGATAATTGGATTGGAAAAAATGGTTTCATCTTTAGCATTTTTAATCAAATCAGCCACAAAAGCATAGGTATCAAATATTTGTCCTTTGAAGAAAATACCTTTGTTTTGATGTAATTGTCCAGCGTCTAATGCTTTGAGAACCTTGTCGAGTTTTTCGTTTGTCTTAAAAGTTTTCATTTTTTTCACAAAAACGGTTCAACTCACTGCCTGAAACATATATTGTGACCTAATTTTTTTCTGTCCCGGGGCGGCTATAATTTATCTTTTTGCGGCTCTTGCGCCCCTTCATTTTGTTTTTCCTTTTGCGTGAAAATGTTCTTCCTTCGGAGGTGAGGTTTTTGCCAAACATGTTGCCACTTTCGCTTTCAGTAGATGATAGTTCGCCGGTTAATTCCGCCAAATCGGGTTTTGTGCCCCGTTTGTTAAGGTTGATAATTTCCTTAACTTTTTCAACGCTAAGCACAAAGTTGGTGCGGGTTTTTTCTTTTTCAACGCTGTACCATATTTGTTTTTTCAGAATATCGATTTTAAAATGCTTTGCATTGCCGGCACTGGTTTCCAGCACAAGCAGTTCTGGCGGGAAATCTTTTTGTGCTTCCAGGTAACTATCAAGTTCGTACATCAGGCAGCATTTAAGTTTGCCACAATGCCCGGTGAGTTTTTCGGCGTTTGGCGATAACCCTTGCCGGGTGGCCATGTGTGCATTGATGCTCGAAAAATCGGTGCGCCAGCTTGAGCAGCACAATTCCCGCCCGCATGAGCCAATTCCACCAATCATTGCAGCCTCTTGGCGGGCACCAATTTGTTTCATCTCAACTTTGATGTTAAACTCATAGGCATATTGTTTTATTAGCTCCCTAAAATCAACACGCTTGTCGGCTATGTAGTAGAAAATAGCTTTTTGGCCGTCGCCCCTGAATTCTACTTCGCCGATTTTCATGTCAAGTCCAAGCCCGTTGGCAATCTGGCGGGCACGTATCATCACCGGCTTTTCACGTTTTCGTGCTTCTTTCCATCGTTCAATATCACGCTCTCGTGCTTTACGGTATATTTCAAACCAACGGTGGCGGTCTTTGTTTTTAACTTTCAAATTGAATTGTTTCTCGGCTAATTTTCCGGTCATGCTCACAATTCCGACATCGTGGCCCCCGTTTGCTGCAACCACGACGGTATCGCCCCGCTTAATATCAATTTGTTCTGAATTTCTGAAATAATCTTTGTGCGTTCCCTTAAATCTTACTTCAACTATATTTGAAAGGTGCGATGTGTCGGGTATATCATTTAACCAATCGTAACTCGTGAGCATATCTGCCCGGTTATCAATGGTTTCGGTGTTATATTGGCATCCTGTGCAACTCATGATTGTTTATTTTAATGCTTCTTGTTTGTATTTGAGTTATCTGGTTTTTTAGATGGGCTTTTTTGCAATGGTAACGATTTTTAACTAAAAAAGACAAACAAATCTTTTATTTTCTTGTTTGAATGTGTGGAAAATGATTGGGGTTTTCCCGGAAAATCTGGATTGGAAATGGGTAACCTTAAATAAACAAATCATGTACTTGGAAAAATTTAATACAGTAGCTACTATACAGGAAAAAAAGCAGATATTAAACGATTATTACACAGCATTTTTAAGCCGGCGTTTAAGTTTACTGGGCAGGCGGGAGGTTCACAACGGTCGTGCCCATTTTGGTATATTTGGCGATGGGAAAGAAGTTGCACAGGTAGCCATGGCACGTACTTTCCGTAAAGGTGACTGGCGCTCGGGGTATTACCGCGACCAGACTTTTATGTTGGCTTTGGGGTTGATGCAGCCTGAAGAGTTTTTTGCCATGATTTATGGCGATACCGATGTGGAGTTTAACCCATCGACCGGCGGACGCAATTTCAACAACCATTTTACAACATCGAACATAAGTGCCAACGGTAAAATTGAAAATCTTGCAAAGCAATACAATTCAGCTTCCGATATTTCATCAACAGGCGGGCAAATGCCGCGCTTATTGGGACTGGCACAAGCATCAAAAATGGCACGCCTCGATTCGAAGTTGACAAAAGCCAATGCATCAAATGTTTCCGGAAACGAAGTTGCATTTGGCACCATTGGCGATGCCAGTACATCCGAAGGTTTGTTTTTTGAAACGATAAATGCAGCCGCTGTTATGCAGGTCCCGCTTGCCGTTACAGTTTACGACGATGGTTACGGAATTAGTGTGCCCATTGAACTGCAAACAGCAAAATCGAGCATTTCAAGAGCCCTGAAAGGATTTGAGCAGGATGCAGGTGATAAGGGCATCCGTATTTATAAAAGTCGTGGTTGGGATTACCCTGCACTTGTGAAAATGTTTGAAAATGGCATTTCTGAATGCCGTGACAATCATGTGCCGGTGGTCTTTCATGTTAACGAACTAAACCAGCCAACCGGTCATTCAACTTCAGGCTCGCACGAACGGTACAAAAGTGCTCAACGGCTTGAGTGGGAAAAAGAATACGATGGGATTGCAAAGTTCAGACAGTGGCTTGTTGAATCGGAAATTGCCACCGAAAACGAAATTGCTGAAATTGAAATCGGAGCTGAAAAACGTGCCAAAAAAGCCCGCGATAATGCATGGAAAAATTACACCTCATCATTTGAAAATGAGGCAAAAGAGTTGCGGCGCATCGTTCAGCATATCGACCGCGAATTGAAAACCGGGCAACCATTCGTTGCCGAACTTGATGAGGTAGGGCAGAAGGTATTTCCAACACGCAGGGCTTTTCTGAGTTTTGCGAAAAGGACCTGGTATTCGGTACGTAAGCAAAATGAAGTGAATGAACTTTCTGGCCAACTCAAAGAATGGATTGACTTGTTTGAAACTAAAAGCGCGGGATTTTATAACCAGCAACTGTATCGGGAAGGTCCCGATTCGGCTTTAAAAGTTAATTCTGTAGCTGCTGAGTATGATGATAAACCTGAAGAGTTGACGGGTGCTGAAATTCTAAATGCCAATTTCGATAAGCTTTTTGAGCAAAACCCGCTGTTGTTAACTTTTGGCGAAGATACCGGCAAATTGGGTGGCGTTAACCAGGCAATGAAAGGCATGCAGTCGCGATATGGCGAACAGCGTGTTTTTGATACCGGCATACGCGAAGCAACCATCATAGGGCAGGGGGTTGGCCTTGCCATGCGGGGTTTTCGCCCAATTGCGGAAATACAATACCTCGATTACCTGATATATGCATTGTCACCCCTGAGCGACGACCTTGCGAGCCTGCAATACCGTACCATGGGCAAGCAGGCAGCACCCTTGATTGTACGTACGCGCGGACATCAATTGCAGGGCATATGGCACGCCGGTTCGCCCATGCAAATGTTGCTGGGCTCGTTGCGGGGCATGTATCTGTGTGTTCCCCGCAATATGACCCAGGCTGCCGGTTTTTATAATACACTGCTGCAGGCTAACGACCCGGCATTGGTCATTGAACCACTGAAAGCTTACAACGTAAAAGAAAAAATGCCGGCAAATCCCGGTGAATACCGTGTTCCGCTTGGAGTACCCGAAGTATTGGAAGAGGGTAGCGACATCACCATTGTGAGCTATGGCTGGAATGTGCACCATGTACAAAAAGCTGCGTGGCTGCTGGCCGGGCATGGGATATCGGCTGAAGTAATTGACGTGCAAACGCTGATGCCCTTCGATTTGGGACATGTTATCCTGCAATCGGTGAAAAAGACCAATAAAGTGCTGTTTACCGACGAAGATGTGCCCGGGGGTGCGACAGCTTACATGTTGCAAAAAGCAATGGACGAGCAAAAAATATTTAATTATTTAGATACGGCACCACGTACATTACCGGCCATGGAACACCGCCCCGCATATGGGATTGATGGCGAGTATTTCTCAAAACCCAACGTTGAACGCATTTTTGAAACGGTGTATGCAATGATGCACGAAACCGATACAAGCCGGTTTCCAAATTATTAAGGGTGTGTAATGAATTAAGTTATCTGATAAAAAAATCTATATATCTTATGTACTGCAATTTATAAAATACTATTGGTCTTTTTTCTATTACACACCCTAAACCAAAAATTCAAGGAAGTTATCTTTGCTGATAACTTTAAATAAAGCATCGGGATATGCATTGATAAATGCTTTGGGGGCTCTTGCGTTGGGTTTATTCCATTTAAACTCGTATGCAAACAAGTTTCCATCACGCTCTTCTATCAGGTCGATTTCTTGTCGGTCGTATGTGCGCCAGAAAAAATCGTTGGAGTAGATGCGTTTGTAGGCTTTGGTTTTTATTCTTTCCATAAATAGAAAGTTCTCCCAAAGCATGCCTGTGTCATTTCTTGTATTTAAGGCATTAAAATTGTTAATTAAAGCATTCCTTATTCCGTTATCCCAAAAATAGTAGCGACTTGTTTTGGTGATTTCTTTTCTCAAATTTCGCGAGAATCCACCTACTTTTTTAATGATGAATGTTTTTTCGAGTAAATCGAGAAGTCGTTCAACACTGTGTTTTGAAATACCAAGGTTGTTGCTTAATTCATTTATAGAAACTTCGTGGCCAATTTGGTACGCCAGCAGACGTAAAAGGTCGGTCAGTTTTGATGGTTTTTTAATATTGTCAAGTTCAAGAATATCTTTAAAAAGATAGGAATCTCTAATGGTTGTTAAATATTCTTTTTTATCGTCAACTCCCAAATTGGTTAGAACTTCCGGGTATGAACCGTATATTAATAGAGATTCAATTTTTTGGATAACGTCCATTCCTCCGAACTGGTCGTGTAGTTCCATTACCGATATTGGGTATAATGTTCGTGTTATTTGTCTCCCGGTTAAGGGCTCACCCGTTTTATTGAATAAATTAAACGATGAAGACCCTGAAGCAATAATGGTTATATCTGGAAAGCTGTCAATGAGTAGTTTTAATCCGTGTCCGATGTTTGGTATGCGTTGAGCCTCATCGATAAATATGAGCTGGTAATTACCAAATGCCATTTCAAGTTGGGATAAACGTTGGGATGATAAAAGTTCGCTAATTTCTACATTATCACCTGTGCCTGTAAATATTCTGCCTGAATAATTACTGATAATTTTTTTGATGAGTTCTGTTTTCCCAACTCTTCGGGGACCGTACAGCAACGATACTTTTCCTTTTTTTAGAAAACCATGATGGCTGCTTTCTAAATATCTTTTATACCATTGATAATCCATGATATGTAAGTTTTTTTGATCATGTAAAGATAGGTAAAATAGATGATAAAATCTAAATTTACGTAAATATAGACGATATAACGTCCAAATTTAGCTAAATATAGACGTTGTTCCGTCTAAATTTACATTAATTTGGCTGAAATATTTATTTGCGAGCCCAAACCTGAAATTTGAAACTTGGAATCAGAAACTTGGAATCAGAAACCTGAAATCCACATAAAATAATGCTTCGCATTAAAATCTTTGCCTTGATTCAACGGGGTAAACCTGAACCTTTTTTCACTAAAAAAACTACCTTTGCGGCAAAGCAGGCCCCTGTTTTCCGCACTTTTTCGGGACACCTACCTAACTAATTGTAAATCAGATATAATGTTTTAAATTTGGGTGTCCCAAATTTATTGTTATGTTTGTCCGAAAAAAAAACACAAAATCTCTGGAAGCCTTTCTATACAAGTAATACAGAAGGTCAGAGGGAAGTATAAAGTTATAAAAACGGTAGGTTGCGCCACAACGCAGCGAAATTCTTAAAACACGCCCCAAATAAGCCTCAAATAAATTTTCAGTGACATGTGTCTTTCAAACTCTTGTCTTCAAGCCAGACAGGCTCTCACTTTTTCATTCGATAAAAAGTGAGCAAAAATCTTGTGAAAATTAAAGCTCCCTCCCTAAAAAATAAATTTAGCATATACCATTTTATCTTTC
>JASMTI010000007.1:0-1545 GCA_041694375.1 Bacteroidales bacterium
TTTTAAGAAACTTCCCCATTGGTCTGCCATAGCTTGTGCAAGCCCTTCAAATGTTTTGTTCCTTACCCTTTGGCGTTCAGCAGGTGGTAGTTTCATACTCTCAACGTGCCAAATCGGGTCTTTTCTACCGTCTTTGTATGTGTACATTATAGGCTCTACCACCTTTGTATGTTCCAGTTTCGGCAATCCTTTAAGCCAAAAGCCAGTTTTCTTACTATGTGGGTCGCCAAAGTGATAAGGATGAACATATTGGTCGGGCTTTCGCCAAACGGTGCTTATTATTCCAACAGGGTTTTCTATCGCTATAAAATCGCATTTAGCTTCTGCAATTTTTAGAAAAAACTCTATCGCTTCTTCACGTTGTTTTGGTCTATCCGGAAACCTATCTCTAAATTCAGGCTTCATCCATTTATTTCCAGTTACAGTCAAGTAAGTACAAGGTGGGTGGGCAATAATCAAATCCCAACCTTTGTTTAATTGTTCAAGCACATCGCCTTGTATATGCCATTCAGGATGCCCACCCGAACACGGCAATATATCACAGCTAAATGCTTCAAATCCGTTTTTTCTAAAAGCCTTCGTTACCGTTTGGCTCTCTTCACAAGCTATTAATACTTTCATTCTAATTTAGTTTTGTGGTCAATATCCCGCCATACAGTGTACAACACTGTATAACAGGCATTAAAACGACCTGTTATACTTTAACGTTCACAATTTTATTGGCAATAACAATGCGATGAATGGTGTGACTATTTGCATTTGCATTGCCTAAATAGATTTTGTTGTTAACTATCCCCAATTTTTCAGCCAACCAATCGAGCGGGAATAATGGCTTCATGTTTATCAAATCATCAACCCCGTCAAGTTTCTTGCCGTCATACCAATCGTACATATTACAGTCAGGGCAATAAGGCGGTGCTGATTCGTGGAATCTTATTTGGTTATCATGTTTACACGTTGTCGTTTCCATAATGCTGCATTTTTGTATCGTAATAGAAAAACCCTAAAAATTGGGGTTTTTATTTTATCAAAATATTCTAAGCTGTTTTTTGTGCAACTCAAACCTGTTTAGAGCGTCCCTATAATAATCCTTGTCTATTTCACAAGCATCTAAGTCAAATCCATAATCCCAACAGGCAATAGCTATGCTCCCGCTTCCAAGGTGGGTGTCTAATATTGTTTGACCCTCTGATGCGTATTTGTCCAATATCCATTTGTAGAGTGACACGGGCTTTTGGGTGGGGTGGATTTTGTCACCCGTCCTATTGTTAAATCTGAATATTTGTGCAGGCTTATCAAATGAAGTCCAAGCCAATTCTATTTGGCTGAAATTTTCCCACGGCTGAACTTTATCCCAACACAACCAACACCTACTGGGTCTCAATACAAAATAATTACCACCCCATATAATTTGGTTTTTAGATATGCGAAATACTTCTTCGAAATATTCACTCGATGGGGGGCTGTTATCCCATTCGCAATTTGATTTATTAAGAGTACGTGACTTTAATTTACCCGCCCCCGAATTGAGCCTGTTTTTTGATA
>JASMTI010000008.1:0-6078 GCA_041694375.1 Bacteroidales bacterium
TGATGTATCCGGCACCAAATTTTATATCGTGATTTGGTGATGGGAAAAAATCAAAATCAACTTTAGCTGTGATATCTTCAATGCCCGAATAATACTTGAAAACGTCTTTAGTTTTTGTTTTTTCTGTGATGTTTTTTTCAATATATTCCGAACTAATATCGAAAAGGTACCGGCTGTAAGTTACTGTTGTATTGCTAAACAGTTTTGGGCTGATCAGGTAGTTCCATCTTGCCGATCCAATGGTGTTTCCCCATTGTAGGCCAAACTCATCTTTATATTCATAAACCTGCTCGATATTGTTTTCGTTTGTTCTTGAATATTCTTCTTCGAAACCACCAAAACCCCGGTCTTTCCCAAAATAACCGCTCAAATAAAGCCGGCTGCGTTCGTTAAAAATATGGTTTAGTTTTATGTTGTAGTCGTGAAAGTAAGCACCACCCCTTACTTTTTCATCGGGGTATATGGTGTTCATATACATGAATATAGGTTTTGAAAGTATATCAAGATAAGTCCGCCTGGCCGAAAGCATAAACGATGTTTTATCTTTAATGATGGGGCCTTCGAGCATTAGTTTTGAAGAAATAGCACCGATGGAAAAGTTTCCTTTGAATTCTTTCATGTTCCCATCCTTCATGTTAATGTCAACTACCGATGATAAGCGTCCGCCAAAACGTGCCGGAAAGCCCCCCTTGTATAGTTGGACGGTTTTGATGGCATCGGGGTTAAACACCGAAAAGAAGCCCAGCAGGTGACTGGCGTTGTAAACCGGTACGCCATCGAGCAAGAACAAGTTTTGGTCGGGGCCGCCACCACGCACATAAATTCCACTGGTGCCCTCGGTGCCCGATTGAACACCGGGTAATAACTGAATAACTTTTAGTACATCGGCCTCGCCCAAAATTACCGGTATCTTTTTCAGTTTCTGGACAGGGAGGTCTACCATGCTCATTTGCGTTTCTTCAACTTTGTTAATGGCATTACCTACAACTGTTATTTCTTCTATCTCGCCCGATAGTGCTTCGAGCTGGAAATTGATAGTTGTGTCGTGTTTAATGTTAAATGAATATTCTTTGGGCTGAAACCCAATAAAGGATGAAACAATTTTCACTTCCCCGGGTGGCAGTGATAAACTATAAAAACCGTAGCCATTGGCCGATGTGCCCTGCAAGGTGTTGGCTTCATATACGTTGGCGTTTAACAACCTTTCTCCCGATTGTTTGTCGGAAACAAAACCACTGATGGTTACTTTTTGGGCTAATAATGGAAGTGTTAAAACGAATAATAAAAATAGTAATGATGGTTTCTTCATGTGTTTGTAGAATAAAAGGGTTAAGGTTTATGTAACGGTAAATGAGTTATGATTATTATTTGGTATTATCTATTTTCTTTATGATTTTTTAAAGATGAATTTAATGGGAAAAGGTTGCAATTTGGTTGCTATTTTTTGTAAACAATTTCACGGCCAAAGGGTGTAAGGGCTATTTCGGCAAGTTTAAAGTGTTGTTTTCCAAATGGTATGCCAATAATGGTAATAAAAAATACGATGCCCAGTAAAAGGTGTGTTAAGGCAATCCAAATACCACCGATAAAGAACCAGACAATGTTCATGATCGTGCTCAAACAGCCCGAAGTTTCCTCACGTCTCCGTACTTCCCGCCCAAATGGCCAAAGGGCCAGGTCGGCCATTTTAAAAGATTGCAAGCCAAAAGGGATACCGATTATGGTTACCATCATTAATATGCTAGCTATGGCATACTCAAGTGCAACTGCCCAGCCGCCAAATACTACCCAGATAATGTTTCCAATTGTTCTCATTGTTGTTGTTTTATATGATGTGTTTTTATTCAAATCGTTTGCCCCACCATTTTTTCAGTCGCTCAACCATTGATAATTCTTGTTGGTTTTGCTGGGGCTGCCAAATTTTCTTGTTTTTTAGTTCGTCGGGCATGTATTGTTGTTCTACAAAATTGCCCTTGTAGGCATGTGCATATTTATATTTTTGACCGTACCCCAATTCTTTCATCAGCTTGGTAGGCGCATTTCTTAAATGAAGCGGAACGGGAACATTTCCGGTTTCATTAACCGTTTGTAAACCTGTTGCAATGGCTTCGTAAGCCGAATTACTTTTTGGTGACGAAGCAAGGTAAATGGCTACTTCAGAAAGCACGATACGCCCTTCGGGCCAGCCAATTTTGTTAATTGAATCGAAAGCTGCATTGGCCAACAGCAGTGCATTTGGATTGGCAAGGCCCACATCTTCGGCAGCCGAGATGAGTAACCGGCGGGCAATGAACTTGGGGTCTTCGCCACCTTCAACCATCCGTGCAAGCCAATAAACAGCTGCATCGGGGTCGCTGCCCCTAATACTTTTAATAAATGCTGAAATGATATCGTAATGCATTTCGCCGTTTTTGTCGTATGCTGCCGGGTTTTGTTGTAAGCTGCGGGTGACAATATCGTTGGTAACAACAACTTTGTCGGTATGTGCGTTGGCGGTAACCAGTTCAATTGTATTTAGCAGTTTGCGGGCATCGCCACCTGAAAACCTGTACAGGGCTTCATCCTCTTTTACTTCGATGTTAAACTTTTTAAGTTCGGCATCGTTTGTGATGGCGAAGTTCAAAAGGTTTTCGAGGTCTTTTTTTTCGAGAGATTTTAAAACGTATACCTGGCAACGCGATAACAAGGGGGTGATGACCTCGAACGAAGGATTCTCGGTGGTGGCACCAATTAACGTTACAACACCCTGTTCAACGGCACCCAGAAGCGAATCTTGCTGGGCTTTGCTGAAACGGTGGATTTCATCGATAAAAAGAATGGGGTTGGGGCGGTTAAAAAACTGTTGTTTTTTGGCTTTTTCGATGGCTTCACGTACATCCTTCACCCCCGAACTTATTGCACTGAGGGTATAAAACGGGCGGTCGAGCGTATTGGCAATAATTTTTGCCAGGGTGGTTTTGCCAACACCCGGTGGCCCCCATAAAATAAGGGAACTGATGGTATTGGCTTCAATCATTTTACGTAAAATAGCACCTTTGCCAACAAGGTGTTCCTGCCCAATGTATGTGTCGAGTGTTGTAGGGCGCAGCCTTTCTGCTAATGGTTGATTTGCCATAGTGCAAAAATAGAATTTTTAGTTGCAATAGCGTTTAATTACGTTGTAGCTTTTTTCAATTCCCAGTTCGCCGGCTTTGCTGAGGTCGGCTGCACCGCCATCGATATCACCAAGTAAAATTTTTACAAGCCCGCGGTTGAAATATGCTTCGGCAAAGCTGGCATCGCCTTCAATGGCCTTGTTATATTCGTCGAGTGCCTGGTAATACTGTTCATTTTTCAGGTAAACATTTCCACGGTTGTAATACGCGAAGTAGAAATTTGGGTTCATATATAAAACTACCGAATAATCAGTGAAAATGTCTTTGTAAGCTTCGTTTGATAATGGGTTGTTGTTTGACTTGCTTTTGTTGGCATTTAGAAGAATGTTTTCTGATGATGATATCTTTTCAATTGTTTCTATCATTTTAAAGTGGGTATTGGCACGCATGAAGTAAGCAGGCAAATTTCGTTCGTCAAGTTCGATAGCCATCGTGAAATCTTCAATGGCCTGGTTGTATTTCTGGGTAAGGTACCTAAAAATACCACGGTAAAGATAATTTTCGGCGTAGTCGTTGTTCTGCTCAATTTTTTGGTTGAAAAACAATATCTGATTTTCGTAATATTCAATCATTTCGCTATTGGTAAACGATTGGTTTGTAATGGTTAAATAGGGTTGATAGTTGTTTTTTGCATTTATTTTTTCAATGGTTAGGTTAAAGTACCCCACTGTTTCGCTGTTTGCCAGGTTTTTATTGATGGTGGCAATTTCGAAAATTGGAAGCAATTGAATGTTTATGTTTCTGTTCTGTACCTTACCCGTTGTTTCGTCGCCCGGTATGTTTCGGATGTCAGATACAACCAGGTTAGCCCTCATTTTTCGTTTTCGTAATTCTTCTTCATCAATTTTCAAGGTTGAGTCTGCGGGTTGTTCATTTTGCTGAATACTGTCGCTTTCAGTAGGTTTACTGTTGGCTTGTTGCTGCCATGCCTGCATTTGTTGTTGGGCATGTTCTTCGCGTTCTTCTTTTGTTTTCCATGGGCGTTTGGCATATCTCGGGTCAAGTGTAGCTGCGTATTCATAATCGCTTTGATAGCCTTCACGGCCCAGAATTTCTTTAGCCATGGCCCGGTTGAAATATGCACTTGCCATTTGCTTGTCAATTTCAATGGCTTTGTTATAGTCCATTATGGCAGCTTCGTAGCTTTCGAGTTGTTGTTTTACCATTCCACGGTTTTGATATGCAAATGCATTGTTTGGGTCGAAATAGATTGCCATGTCGAAATCGCGCAGGGCACCGGCAAAATCTTCTTTCTCAATTTTTATCAAGCCACGGCTCATATAGCCCATTGGTGAATTAGGGCGCAAGCGGATAAGCTGGTTGCAATCGGCAATGGCTTTGTCCCATTGTTCTGTTACCTGGTAAGCAATACTCCTGTTCAGGTAGGCGTTAAAATTTTTAGGTTTTAGTTCAATTCCTTTAGAATAATCTTTTATAGCCCCTTCAAAATCACGCATGGCCGCTTTGCATATACCTCGATTATTATAGATGTCGGCATTTTCACTGTCGTATTTGAGCGCTTCCGAATAATCGTTCATAGCTTCCTCATATTTTCCAAGGTTGTAATTTACAATACCACGGTATAATAATGCTTCCGGATAAAAGGGCTTGATTTCAAGGGCTTTGTTTAAATCGTTGATGGCACCTCGGTAGTCCTCAAGGTTCATTTTGGCAACTCCACGGTAGTAATAAGGTTCGGGCAGGTGGGGTTGTATATTGATAATCATGTTGAAGTTTTCGATGGCACCGGTATAATTACCAAAATATAAACGGCTTCTGCCGGTTAACAACACATGGTTAGTATTAATCTGGGCTGTAATGGTTGACCATGCAACCAGAAAAAAAATAATGTATAGCGCTCGTTTCATTTTTATGAATTTATTACCCCTGTAAAGAAACAAAAGTAAACATTTATGATTTGTTCATCATGTATTTAATATTTTTTAAGAGGTTGAATCCATTGTCAGTTCTGAATTTAAAATTTTTGAAAAAAAAGTTCAAAATGAAAACTTTTCCTTACGTGGTCAATCTAAAATGGTTACTTTTGTATATTAATACTGCTACAAATAGAAAATAGAATACGATGGACTTACTTGAACAAATTAAAACAAATGCCTCAAAATTAAACAAACGAATTGTACTGCCCGAAGGTGCTGAGCCCCGTACCTTGCAAGCTGCAAGTATTATTTTAAAAGAAAAAATTGCCCGTGTAATTTTACTGGGAGCAAAAGATGAAATTGATGCCAAAGCAATAGAGTTGGGCGTTAATATAGAGGGAGCAGAGATTACAGACCCCAAGACCGACAACCGTAGGGATAAGTATTCGGATATGATGGTTGAAATCCGCAAGAAAAAGGGTTTAACAAAAGATGAAGCATTATTATTATTGGATAATCCGCTTTACTTTGGACCAATGATGATTAAGGCAGGTGATGCCGAAGGTGAACTGGCCGGAGCGGTAAATGCTACAGGCGATGTACTGCGTCCTGCATTTCAGTATGTGAAAACTTTGCCGGGGGTAAGTGTTGTGTCGGGTGCCTTTTTAATGTTTGTTGACAAAAAGTTTGGGCACGATGGCGTGCTTGTATTTGCCGATTGTGCCGTAATGCCTGATCCTGATGCACAGCAGTTGGCTGAAATAGCTGTTACTTCGGCGCAAACGGCAAAAAGTATTGTCGGGCTTGAACCCAAAGTCGCTATGCTGAGTTTCTCTACAAAAGGCAGTGCAAGCCATCCCCTGGTTGATAAAGTTGTTGAAGCTACTAAAATAGCCAAAGAAAAGGCCCCGGGATTAATGATTGATGGTGAATTACAGCTTGATGCGGCAATTATTAAGGAGGTGGGCGAATTGAAAGCCCCTGGCAGCCCGGTTGCAGGAAAAGCTAACGTGTTGGTGTTCCCTGGACTCGAAGCAGGAAATATT
>JASMTI010000009.1:0-1455 GCA_041694375.1 Bacteroidales bacterium
TTCGAAAACTTAGTTTGCATTTCTTCCACTGTTATAGTTGTATTTGTTTTGATTTTAAAATAGAAAATTCTCATAATCTTTTATGTGATCAAGACAAAAAAATAGTTTTAGTCACTTTTTATTAACAAACTGTCTCATGAAAAAAATTAAAACGTTTTTACAGGAATTTGCTATATTTTTTGTACTCATTTTCCTTGCCGAATATTATTTCGCCTATGGTTTTAATCAGCTAAGCTGGTCTTTGTTATTCGAAAATCTGATTTCCATTTTACCCACGGTTATAGTTGTGTTTGTTATATTTTTTTTTCGAGAAATAGTTAGAAAATAAGTGCATATCAAGAATAAAATTTACATTTAGCCTGCTGAAAATCGAACATTATGCTTATTATAAAGATAAAATAACGGGTTTTCATTTGTGTAAGTGCAAGGGTTTTTGATTTTTGTTAAAACCCGGAAATAACTTTGCACTTCTTATCCCGAAACAGAGTTTCAAAATTTAATTTTAGCATTTTTAGTTTTAAAGTGACCCATAAACAAAATTTTTAATCCAAATATGGAAAACCAAACTCCTTACAAACAAGAAGAATATACCATGAAAATGGGATCTACAATAGAATATGAACAAATACAATCCAAATAAACATCACCGGCGGAGCATCCGCCTGAAAGGATATGATTATTCCAAAAAGGGGTTATTTTTTATCACCATATGCGTACAAAACAGGGAATATTTATTTGGCCACATTTCCGGTAACCAAATGATCTTAAACGATGCCGGCAAAATGATTGAAAATGAATGGGGAAAATTGCCCCAACGGTTTAACAATATTCGTTTACACGAATATATCGTAATGCCCAATCATTTCCACGCAATATTGGAAATCGTAGGGGCGCCCCTCGTGGTCGCCCCTCTTAAGGTCGACCCCAATAATTTTCGGCATTCCCAATTGAAATTGGGGCAATCACCGTTGGGGCAACCACAAGGGTTTGCCCCAACGTTTGCCCCAACGTTTGCCCCAACCAGCGCCCCAACCAGCGCCCCAACCGTTGACCCGACGGGAAAACCAAAATATTTGGGTGATATGGTTGGGGCATTTAAATCAATTACCACGGTTGAATATACCCGTGGCGTTAAAAACCACAATTGGTCACCATTCGATGGTAAATTATGGCAACGCAATTATTGGGAACACATTATTCGTAACGAAAAAGCATATCAAAACATTTCGGAATATATCATCAACAACCCGTTAAAATGGAATGATGATAAATTTTATCCTTCAAAATTCAATACAGGTTAATGAATAAGATATTCGAAAATACATCAGCGTCTCAATACCGATTATACCCAAAAACCTCATCATCCGGTTTCCGGATCTTCTTCCGGGGCTCTTCTTTTTCGGGATAACCCAGTGTAAAGAGCAAAGGAATTCGCCGTTTCTCCGGGATGTGTAA
>JASMTI010000010.1:0-1127 GCA_041694375.1 Bacteroidales bacterium
TTATTGCGTGCAATCTTCTTTTTATCTACCAGATATATGTTCTGGATATGCCCGTCGTCAAAGACAAAGTCGTAAATATAGTCATCGTGTATTTTTCGGGTTTTATCGATGAGGTTATCACCGGGTCTGTCTAAATATTCCTCCACAAAACGACGCCACTCTCCTTCGGTAAACACCATATCGTTGAGTCGCTGCAGCTGTTTTCTCACATTGGCAAGCATGCCCTCCTGCGTGTTTACCTTACGGAGATGGTCATAGCCCTGATTGGTTAAATCCTTAACGAATTCCCGTTCAATGTCTGCCTCCGACTGATAGCCGACAGGCGCATCCTTCACCTCCGAAAATTTGGTGTATTTATCTAAAACAATGAAATTGTTGGATTCTGCTATGGTTTTGTAGGTCGTAGTCATGGTTATTTCTTTTAAATCATCCAGGGTTCTTCATTATATGGCGATTGGTTTTCCAATACAATATTTCCATCGCCATTATTTAATTTATCGTTAATCCATTTTCGCGGATTGTCAATGATGTATTGCGAAATGCGCATATATTCATTTTCATTGCGCACAATGTGTTCCCAATAATTTCGTTGCCACACACGACGATCAAAACGTGGGAATTTCCCGTTTTTCACCCCCCGAATATATTCATTCGTCGTCATCGTTTTAAACCATTGCACCACCGCCCGTAGGGGCGAACCTCCGTGTTCGCCCAAACCTCCGTGTTCGCCCGTTTCCCCGACGATTTCAATAATGCAATGAAAATGGTTCGGCATAACCACCATGGCGTGGCATTTTATATCGGGGAATTTATTTTCCAATTCGTAATACCAATGGTTCACCATTTCCCCGGCATCGTTCAATATCAATTTGCCGTTTTGTATATCGCCAAACAAACATTCCCGGTTTTGCGTGCAAAGGGTGATAAAATATCTGCCCGGTTGTGAATAATCATATCCTTTTAACCGGATGGATTTGCGATTAGGGTAATTCGTTTTCATAATCTCATTTTTTTGTCAGTCGGGGCAGACCTACGTGTCTGCCCGTATTTTGCGGCGAACAACATAGGGGCGAACACACAGGTTCGCCCCTACGTTGTTCCCGTCGTTGTTCCCGTCGTTGTTCCCG
>JASMTI010000011.1:0-12532 GCA_041694375.1 Bacteroidales bacterium
GAAAGAATGGAGAATGCCGAAGATAATATTGATGAGCTCGAACAACTATTCATAACCGAAGTAAAAGAACTTCTCAACCGCGAAGAAAAACGCGTTGAAGATGCTACACGCTTATTCAAGCCCCTGGTAAAATCAAATATCGAGAGAAACCTTTACAGGCTCGGAAACCTTGCCAACAGCGTAAAACCATTAATTGGCGACATTATTGAACAAGAAAAGTTCGTGCTATACAATCATGCCGAAAAACTAAAAAGCATCTCATCTTCAAATATTAAAGATGCCAAAAACGAATTGCAGGACATGACCTCCAAAATTCAATATTTAAATAAAATAACAAATCAGCAAGCCCTGCAAAACATTACCGAAAATGAAGAAAGACTAAAACAGGCAACAGCGAATGTTTTTGAAAACGAAATCAAGAAAGTTGAATGGTTAGAGAAAAACATGAAACTTATCGACCCAAAAAACATTTTGAAAAGGGGGTTCAGCATTACCATGAAAGATGGCAAAGCCATAAAAAACGCCTCACAACTCTATGAAGGCGATACCATTGAAAATGTTTTTTATAAAGGCAAAGTAGGCTCAGTGGTAAAAAAAGGCTAAGAGGGCACGATTTTTCAAAGGAGGATTTTACGTCGGTTTTTTAACAGAAGAAAACACAGATTAGAAATGTTGCTCCTCTTACACCGTAAATTCGACTCACTCATTTTGATTCTTCCACAATTTTACCATTGATAAATTTATGCAGGATGCTGCGGATAAAAGTTTGATAAGGAATACCCTCATGCATGGCCTTTCGCTTCAGTTCCAGTAAATCGTTATTGTTAATTCGAATGTTGATTCTTTTATCTTTTTTTAAACTTCTTTGCGCAATGTCCTGAAATTTATTTATCTGCTCTTCTCCATTCTCAATGGATTTCCATTTATCGCTATCATAAGCGTCCAATAATGTTTTCTCTTCCTTATTAAGTCTCTTTGTCATTTTTGCCTCCTCCTAAATATTTTTTAGTAGCTTTTCGGCTAGGTATAATGGTTTTAAGAAAAATTTCTGTTTCGTTTTCAACAAAAGGAACTAAGTATGCATAATCATCTATCTTCAAAACAAAAATTTGTTGGTTAGAATAATTTGGATTTTCCAAGATATCAAGTAGCATTCCCTCGCTGATTAGAAACACAACATCATCAAAACCAATATTCCTGTATTGCTTAAGCCAATCATTCTTTTCTTTGTTCCACTTAAATATTTTCACTGAACGAATATAGTACAATGTGTGCTTTTTGTCAATACATTGATTTAATATTTTGAAAATCTTTTTACCTTTTTAGCCAGTCATTTCAAATCCCCAAGAGGCACCCTCCTTTTATCTGCCAAAATCCTCCGCAAACATTAAATCCCCCACACTAATTTTTATCATTAATTGCCTCTGACATTTCACGTAAATTTAGTGCAACTTTAAAACTATACTTATGTTCAGCCCAATATTTCACTATGGCGAAGACTCCCTCACGGTTGGTATTGCCATTGATATTATTCATGATAAAACCAAAGGCGTACTATCCGGCAAAGCACGTGGGAAAGTCCAAAAAAACCGCGATGTTGTTGCAAAAATTGTTCATGACCAAAAAGAAGTTTACGGCGTAAACACCGGCTTTGGTCCACTTTGCACCACTTTAATAGGAGAAGAGGACACCAAAAAACTTCAACATAATTTACTCATTAGCCACAGTGTTGGAGTTGGCAATCCTACTGCCCCCAAAATAGCCAAACTGATGATGGTACTAAAAGTTCACTCGTTGGCACAAGGTTATTCGGGCATATCTATTGAAACGCTTGAACGTATTATTTGGCACATCACCAACAATGTTATCCCCTACGTGCCCGAACAGGGTTCAGTTGGTGCATCGGGCGACCTGGCACAACTGGCACACTTGTTCCTGCCTTTAATTGGCATGGGCAAAGTATGGTATCATGACAAACTTATAAGCACCGAAGAGCTTTTTTCACAACACAACCTTGAACCCTTACAGCTTGGTCCCAAAGAAGGGCTGGCACTCATTAACGGCACCCAGTTTATGCTGGCCCATGCGGTAATGCTTGTTGAAAAGCTCCAGAATTGCCTCGACCATGCCGACATTATAGCCGCCATGAACCTCGAAGCCATGCTGGGCTCGGTAAAAAGCTTTGACGAAGAATTGCACACCCTGCGCCCATACGCAGGCAACATATATGTAGCTAAACGTGTGCGCACACTGCTTCATCATTCTGAAATTGTAAAATCACACGCCAATTGCCACCGCGTACAAGACCCCTACTCGCTGCGCTGCATACCACAGGTACATGGTGCTTCGCGCAATGCCTGGCTGCACCTCAAAGAAATTGTTCAAATCGAACTCAACTCGGTCACCGACAACCCTGTTATTTTTAGTGAACACAAAACCATTACCGGTGGCCATTTTCACGGTCAGCCCATCGCCATACCTATGGATTATGCAGCTATCGCTGCTGCCGAGCTGGGCAACATCGCCGACCGCCGCGTATATCTCTCACTGACAGAAAGTGTACCCGGGCTCCCCAAGCTACTGATGAAAGAAACCGGACTTAACTCGGGCTTCATGATTCCACAATATACCACAGCAGCTTTAGTCAGCGAAAACAAAAGCCTGTGTTTCCCGGCAAGTGCCGACAGCATCCCCACATCACTCGGGCAGGAAGACCACGTGAGCATGGGCTCAATCAGTGGGCGTAAAGCACTGCAAATTGTTGGGAACCTTGAAAAAATACTCGGAATTGAACTTCTTACCGCAGCACAAGGTTTTGATTTCAGAAGGCCTTTAAAATCAGGCATACTATTGGAAAAATGCCATGACCATGTACGTTCAAAGATTGAATTCGCAGAATCTGACCGTTATTTCGACCCCGACATTGATGAAGCCATTGACATCATCCGCTCAAAAGAATTAATAAGAATTACCAACGAAACAGCAAAAGAACAGCACACCGATTTTAAAAATGAACACCATGAAACCTTCGGAATTTATTAAAAAATATGCCACACACCCGCACTACAAAGCACCAACCGGAAACCTTCTACATGCCAAAAGCTGGCAAACCGAAGCGCCGCTTCGCATGTTGCTGAACAACCTCGATGAAGAAGTTGCCGAAGACCCAGCAAACTTAATTGTATATGGTGGCACCGGTCAGGCAGCACGCAACCCCGGGGCTGCACGTAAAATTATTGAAACACTGCTGGAACTCGATGAAGAACACAGTTTGTTGGTCCAATCAGGTAAACCGGTTGGCGTTATACGCTCACACCCGCAAGCTCCAAGGGTCCTAATTGCCAATAGCAACCTTGTGCCGGCATGGGCTAATTGGGAGCACTTTGAAGAACTAAAATCGCGCGGGCTTATGATGTATGGCCAAATGACAGCCGGAAGCTGGATATACATTGGCACACAAGGCATTCTGCAAGGGACCTATGAAACTTTTGCCGAATGCGGGAAGAAATATTTTAACGGCAACCTGAAACATAAGCTAATTGTTTCGGGCGGACTAGGGGGCATGGGTGGGGCCCAACCACTGGCAGCGACTATGGCCGGTGCTACGTTCCTGGGTGTTGATATCGACCCTGAACGCATTGAAAAACGCATCCACACAGGCTACATCGACAGAATAACGGCCGACTACGACGAAGCTAAGAAGTGGGTACTCGAATCGAAAGAAAAAGGAGAAGCCCTATCGGTAGGCCTGGTTGCCGACATTGGTGACATCCTAGAAAAATTATTGAATGACAACATCACCCCCGATGTGGTTACCGACCAAACCTCGGCACACGACCCGCTTTTTGGTTACTTCCCAAGTGGATTTACACTCGACGAAGCCATTAAGCTCAGGGAAGACGACCCCGTTGACTACAAGCAACTAGCCATCAAGAGTATGGCCAGGCATGTTGGGTTTATGCTGCAATTGAAAGACCGAGGCAGCGTGGTTTTCGACTATGGCAACAACCTGCGCGAATTTGCACGTCAGGGCGGCGAAAATCGTGCTTTTGAATATCACGGCTTTGTGCCCGAATTTATCCGCCCTTTGTTTTGCGACGGACAGGGACCTTTCAGGTGGGCAGCACTTTCGGGCGACCCCGAAGATATTTATACCACAGACCGTGCTTTAATGGATGCCTTCCCTGAAAACACACACCTTATAAAGTGGCTGAAAAAAGCCCGTCAAAAAGTGAAATTTCAGGGATTACCATGCCGCATTTGCTGGCTGGGCTATGGAGAACGTGAAAAAGCCGGCAGGATTTTCAACGAACTGGTGCGCGAAGGAAAAGTAAAAGCCCCCATTGTAATTGGTCGCGACCACCTCGACTGTGGCTCGGTAGCATCGCCCAACCGCGAAACCGAAAGCATGAAAGATGGTAGCGATGCTGTTTCCGACTGGCCATTGCTCAACCTGATGGCCAACACCTCGGGCGGCGCAACATGGGTTTCGTTTCATCACGGCGGAGGCGTGGGCATGGGCTTTTCGCAACACGCCGGAATGGTAATCCTGGCCGATGGCACCGAACGTGCCGAAAAATGCATGACACGGGTGCTCCATAACGACCCTGCCCTTGGAATATACCGCCATGCCGATGCCGGGTACGAAAAGGCAATCGAAAACCTAAAACATTTTAGATTGGATTTTTAATTGATGATGGTTTCAGGTTTCAAGTTTCAGATTCCAAGTTACAGCAACCAAATAATTAATGACTCAATGAATCTTATAACTAACCAACCAATGACTAATAAACTAATAGGCCCGTTCACCCAGCTGTTAACCATGGATAAGCTGCCCGAAAAGGGCCCCATATCCGATGGTCAGCTGGAAATAGCCCCAAATGCAGGGGTTATGGTTAATAATGGAAAAATAATTGAAATAGGCGATTATTCTAAATTGAAACAAAAAGCTTACCAGCAGAAAATTCATATTGAGTATATTGATGGCGATATGGTGGCCGTACCGGGCTTTATCGATTGCCATACGCATATTTGCTGGGGCGGTTCACGTGCAGGCGACTATGCCAAACGCTTATCGGGTAAAACCTACCTTGAAATTGCCGAAGAAGGTGGCGGTATTTGGGACACCGTGCAAAAAACCCGCGATGCCGGACTGGCAGAGCTGGAAAACATTACAGTACAACATGCCAACCAACTGTTAACCGGAGGGGTTACAACAATCGAAGTTAAAAGTGGCTACGGGCTCACCATTCAGGACGAACTTAAGATGCTAAAAGCCATAAAAAATGCCAATACACCCGCTGATTTAATTGCTACCTGCCTAGCTGCCCATATTTTTCCACAAGACTTCAACGGAAATGCCGAAAAATACCTGTCTACAATGGCCAATGAGCTACTGCCCCGAGTCAAAAAACAAAAGCTGGCCGGCCGTGTCGATATTTTTGTTGAAAAAACAGCATTTACTGTTGATACAGCCCGTAAATACCTCCAAAAAGCAAAATCACTGGGCTTTGATTTGGTTATACATGGCGACCAGTTTACAACCGGCGGCAGCAAACTGGCCACCGAAATTGAAGCCCTAAGTGTTGACCACCTCGAAGCTTGTGGCGACACCGAGGTTGAACTCCTGAAAAACAGCAATGTGGTGTCGGTAGTGCTCCCCGGGGCTTCAATTGGCCTGGGCGGGCCTTTTGCCCAGGCACGAAAATTACTCGACGGCGGTGCATGTGTTGCTATTGCCAGCGACTGGAACCCGGGCTCGGCACCCATGGGCAATTTGCTTACGCAAGCCTGCATCATCGGGGTTTATGAAAAACTAACCATTGCCGAAACACTTTCGGGGATAACAAACCGGGCAGCAAAAGCCCTGAATTTAAACGACCGCGGAATTTTAAAAGCCGGCAAAATTGCCGATATTGCCGCTTTCAAAACAAACGATTTCCGCGAAATTATTTACCGGCAAGGCATGTTACGACCGGCAACGGTATGGAAAAAAGGCGAATTAATTATATAAAAACAACCTTACAAGTTTTAGCTTAAAAAACACAAGATATGGCACAAATAATTGAATGTGTTCCCAATTTCAGCGAAGGAAACAACTTGGACATTATAAAACAGATCACCAACGAAATTGAGTCCGTTGAACATGTTAAACTACTGGATGTTGACCCGGGAAAAGCCACAAACCGCACCGTGGTAACTTTTGTTGGCCCACCCGAACAGGTTTGCGAGGCAGCTTTTATGGCCATAAAAAAAGCATCGCAACTTATCGATATGGGCAAACACAAAGGTGAGCACCCCCGATTTGGTGCAACCGATGTTTGCCCGCTTGTTCCGGTTGCCGGAATTACCATGGACGAAACCGTTAAATACGCCCGAAAATTAGGTGAACGGGTGGGAAACGAACTGGGCATACCTGTTTACAATTACGAGTTTGCTGCCTCGGAAGAAAAGCGCCGCAACCTGGCCAATTGCCGATCGGGTGAATACGAAGGGCTGGCCGACAAACTAACGCAACCCGGATGGAAACCCGATTTCGGACCGGCTGAGTTCAACCCTACAGTAGCCAAAACCGGCGCTACCGCTATTGGCGCCCGCAATTTCCTGATAGCTTATAACATTAACCTCAACACAACCTCAACACGGCGTGCCAATGCACTGGCTTTCGATATACGCGAAAAAGGGCGTGTAAAAAGGGAAGGCGGCAAACTAACCGGTAAAATAATTACCGACCAAAACGGCAACAAAGTTTACGAACCGGGCATGCTCAAATGCGTAAAAGGCATTGGCTGGTACATCGAAGAATATGGAATTGCCCAGCTATCGTTCAATCTCACTGACATTACCGTCACCTCGATGCACCAGGTTTTTGAAGCGGCCTGCGACCGGGCACGGGCACGGGGCATGCGTGTTACCGGCTCTGAACTTGTGGGAATGGTACCGCTGCATGCCATGCTCGACGCAGGCAAACATTTCTTGAAAAAACAACAACGTTCAACCGGGGTACCGGATGATGAGATCATAAAAATTGCTGTTAAATCATTAGGCCTGGACGACCTTGCCACTTTTAACCCTAAAAAGAAAATTATTGAGTACCTGATGGAAGATCCCACCCGTAAAAGCCTCACAAACCTCAACATTCAAGATTTTGCAGAAGAAACAGCCAGCGAGTCCCCGGCACCGGGGGGTGGCTCCATTTCGGCATACATGGGCACATTGGGTGCAGCGTTAGGCACCATGGTGGCCAACCTTTCGGCACACAAACGCGGTTGGGACCACCGCTGGGAAGAGTTTTCAAATTGGGCCGATAAAGGCAAACAATACCACAACGAATTGCTCAAATTGGTTGATGAGGACACCCGGGCATTCAATGCCATCATTGATGCCTTTGCCATGCCCAAAAACACAGAAAGCGAAAAAGCCACCCGCAAAGAAGCAATCGACCGCTCTACCCGTTACGCCATTGAAGTGCCGCTAAAGGTGATGCGGCTTTGCTATGATTCTATGGAAGTTATGAAAGCCATGGCAGAAACCGGCAACCCCAATAGTATAAGCGATGCAGGCGTTGGCGCACTGGCTGCATGTGCCGGTGTAAAAGGTGCATTTTTGAACGTAAAAATAAACGCTAAAGATTATTCCAACACCAGCTTTGTTGAGAAGGTCCTAAACGAAGGAGCCGAGCTTGAGGAAAAAGCCATCAAGGTTGAAAAAGAAATTATTGATTTCATAAACAAAAAACTATCATAAACAGCGCAATATACTTATCTGTAATGTTATTATATATTGTACAAAATTATAAAGAAAACCCTTTATTGCAAGTCTTTATTTTTTTGTATATTGAACACGATAGTTCTGTAAATCTTAAACTATAACCTTTGTAACATGGGCATTTTTAAGCGTGGTGACCTGAAGACTCAACTTATACTTGTCGAAATCGGAGTCGGACTCTTACTTATCACCGCTGGTATTTGGTATCGTCAGTATGACCATAAATCAACGCGAACTGATAAATACAACAACCTCCATGCAATTGCCAACCTCAAAGCCAACCAACTAACACAATGGCATAAAGAACGATTATCGGAAGCTGCCTTTTTCACAACAACACCTCCTAACGCAGAGATTTCAGCTAACATAGCCAAAGGTGACACAACACTCCATTCTGCCTACAAAAGTTCGCTGTTACAGATCATGACAAACAATCGTTATGACAATATTTTCATGTTGTCAAAAAATGATTCTGTTATTTTTAGCGTGTACCCCGAAGACAAAATAGTAAGCAACAAAACAACCCTGCATTTTTTAAATAAAGCATTTCAAACAAAAAAAATTCAGATCAGTGATTTCTACAAATGTAATGTTCACAACACCATTCATTTTGATATTATTGCCCCTGTTTTTGATCGCAAAAAAGCAGAAGTGCTTGCCTCGGTTATTTTCAGGATAAACCCAAACGATTATTTGTTTCCGTTACTTCAGGATATCCCCTCGAATAGCGAAACTGCAGAAACATATATTGTACGTAAAGAAGGTGATTCAGTTTTATACCTGAACAACCTAAGGCACATCCCCAATTCTGCCATGAAAATAAAAGCCAGCCTGAACAACACCAACAATACTGCTGTAAAAGCCATCAACGGCTACGAAGGCTTTATCGAGGCTGTAGATTACCGTAACGTAAAAGTTTTGTCTGACATACGCAAGGTTAAAGGAACACCTTGGTATATTCTATCTGAAATTGACAGCTCAGAGGCTTATCATGAATTTCACCAGCGAACCATACTTATCTCATTGCTTATTTTGCTTACCATTTTATTTGTTAATGCTTTATTTGCCTGGTTCTACCATTTCCGCCAGAAAAATATGTATAAAGAATTATATCACAATAAACGGCTGTTACATGAGTCGCAGGAAAAACTAAAAGCTACCCTTTACAGTATAGGCGACGGGGTGATAACAACTGACCTCGACGGTAAAATAATGCAACTAAACAATGTAGCTGAAAAACTTACGGGCTGGACAGAACAGGATGCAAAAGGTAAAAAAGCTGATGAAGTTTTCAAACTCATCAACGAAGACACCCTCGAAAGCATTCAAAGTCCGGTAAACAAAGTTCTGAAAGAAGGCCGGATCGTAGGGCTCGCAAACCACACCCTGCTTGTCCGAAAAAATGGCGAACACCTGCCAATTGCCGACAGCGGCGCCCCCATTAAAGATGAAAAAGGCAACCTACAAGGGGTTGTTATGGTGTTCAGCGATCAATCAGCCGAGCGGCATAACCAAAAAATAATTAAGCTAAGGCTAAATTTAATTGATTTTGCGGCTACACATAACGATAAAGAAGTGCTTCAAAAAGCCATTGATGATATCTGCACATTTATGAAAAGCCCGTTGGGTTTTATTCATTTTGTTGATGAAAATAAACAAACTATTCAATCGCAAATATGGTCGTCAATTACACTCGAAAAAAAATGCAATATAAACAGCAAAAAGGCCAAGCACTACAAAGTTGAACATGCTGGAATTTGGGCGGATGCAATACGTGAACGTAAACCATTGATTCACAATGACTATCCAGGGGAAAACAACAGCAACAAATTGCCTGAAGGACACCCCGCATTAAAGCGCGAACTGGTTGTACCCGTATTTCGAAATAATAAGATCGTTGCTGTAATGGGTATTGGCAATAAAGAAACAGAGTATACGAATACTGATATCAGTACTTTAAAGTTTCTTGCCGATATTACATGGACCATTACTGAAGTAAAACGGAAAGAGTCGGCTCTTAAAGAAAGTGAAGAACGCTACCGGCTGGTTTTGGACAACAGCATAGATGCCATTCTATTAACCAATCCCAATGGCGATATCCTTACGGCCAATAAAGCCTCTTGCGCCATGTTTGGAATGAGCGAAGAAGAAATTTGCAATGCGGGTCGGAAAGGTATAGTTGACCCAACTGATAAACGACTAAAGGAGTTGGTAAAAAAACGTGAAGAAAAAGGTTCAATTCAGGCTGAGCTAACTTTCATCAGGAAAAACGGGGAAAAATTCCCTGCTGATTTTTCTTCTTCCATTTTCCACACCAGCAAAGGCGAAAAGCGAAACAGTTTAATCATACGGGATATATCAGAACGTAAAAAAACAGAACAATTATTACGGGATGAACGGTTATTGCTCCGAACACTTATCGACAGCCTCCCCGATACGATTTATGTGAAGGACAGACTTGGAAGAAAAATACTGGCAAACAAAGCCGACCTTGAAATGATGGGTGCAAAATCGGAAGATGAAATCAAGGGCAAAACCGACCTTGAAGTATTCCCCACAGAAATTGGGCAGAGAGGTTACCATGAAGATATGGATGTTATTAAAAAAGGTAAAACATTCATCAATAAAGAAGATTACTATAACGATTCAAAAGGAAATAAACGCTGGAGGCTAATATCAAAAGTCCCTATTAAAAATGAAAAAAATCAAATAACCGGCCTTGTTGGTTTTGGGCACGATTATACCTCGTTGAAAGAGACCGAACAACAGCTTCGCGAAAATAAAGAAACATTGCAATTACTTTTCGACTCAACGGCCGAGGGCATTTACGGCATCGACACCAACGGGGCCTGTACATTCTGCAACAAAGCCACTTTACACATACTTGGCTATCGTGATGAAAAAGAGCTCATCGGGAAAAACATGCACGACATTGCTCATTACAAACACCCCGACGGATCTTTATACCCTGAAAAAGATTGCATAATTTATAAAGCTTTTCAAGAAGGGAAAGGTACACACATTGATAATGAAGTTTTCTGGAGAAAAAATGGAGAACCCTTTCCTGTAGAATATTGGTCATATCCAATTAAACGAAACAATAGTGTGATTGGGTCGGTGGTTACATTCTTCGATATAACGCAGCGTAAATACAACGAAGAAGTACAGCAAATTTTGTATAGTATTGCCCTCCAATCAATGACCGCTAAAGATGTACAGGACCTACTTTATACTGTAAAAAACCAATTAAACAAAGTAATTGACACTACAAACTTTTATGTTGCGCGCTATAAACCCGGGACACAAACATTAGAAAAAATTCTTTTTGTTAACGAAAAATACAGTATAGACCATTGGAGTGCAAACAATTCACTATCGGGCGATGTAGCAAAATCCGGAAAAACGAAGATACTAAACGAAAAAGAGATAAAACAACTAACCCGTGAACACCACAAACGCCCCGAATACATACCGGCTAAAAGCTGGTTGGGGGTACCCCTGATCGACCAACAGGAAGTAATTGGTGTGATGGTTGTACAGAACTATGATAAACCAAATGTATTTAACAGAAGCCATGCACGCTTGCTTGAGATGGTTGCCCACGAGCTTGTCATAGTTATTCAACGTACCAGGATGATAGAAGATGTTATTGCCGCCAAAGAAAAAGCCGAAAAAAGCGACCGCCTGAAGTCGGCATTCCTGGCCAACATCAGCCACGAAATAAGGACCCCGATGAATGGTATTTTGGGATTTTTGGACCTCCTGAACGACAAGGACATTAACGAAAAAGAAAAATCGCAATATCTCGAAATAATGAACAAAAGCGGGCAACGACTGCTTGAAACCATCAACGATATTATTGAAATATCGAAACTCGAATCGGGGCAGGTTGATGTGAACATCTCAACCGTTAATACTGACGAGGTAATGGCAGACCAATACATGTTTTTTAAGCAACAAGCGTCAAACAAAAACATTGAGCTCACCCTTGAAAGCCATCTTGAAGGAAATAAAGCCCTTGTTAAAACCGATAAGTTTAAGCTTGATGCCATACTTACCAACATACTCAACAATGCCATTAAATACACCAAAACCGGGAATATCTGGTTTGGCAATTACCTGAAAAATAATAACCTCATTTTCTACGTCAAAGATACCGGTATTGGTATCCCACCCGAGAAAATGGAAGCCATATTTGAACGTTTCATACAGGACGACCAGTACATAACCCGCCCAAATGAAGGCGTTGGGCTTGGGCTTTCAATTGTAAAAGGGTATATTGAAATGCTTGATGGTAAAATATGGGTTGATTCGGTCCCCGAAAAAGGCAGCACCTTTTATGTTTCGATACCGTCCCGGAAGTAAGCTGTATTCATTGAAAAAATTGCCACGAATGCTCGAATGATATTTCGGTTTAGTTTTTTATCCGGGTATTCGTGGCTTAAATAATTTTTTGTGTTCGATAAATTACGGTAAAAATACAGGAGATAGAATTAAGCCAAATTTTAATTTGATGCCATGCTCCCCTGTTTGGTGACCTTCCGGCATATTAATTAATGATATCTATATCGCCAACATTATCTGTAACCAAACATTCACGTACATCGGAGCGTTCAGGACGAAAACGGCAATTGATGAACTGAACCTCATCGGTATGCCTGATATAAAAGCCCCAGGCAGGGGTATTCCCAAACTTACTGCCCTCGGGGTAATTGCCATCGTACTCCATTACCCTTTGTCCGGTTTCATTTACCCCTCCTTTTAA
>JASMTI010000012.1:0-19762 GCA_041694375.1 Bacteroidales bacterium
TATTTTCGTACACGGTTTTTTTTAATTTTTAACATGAGTTCGTTATAAATTTATTGTCTCATTTTACTGCTGTGCATCAGCCTCGAATTCACGAATAAAAATGGATTCAAAGAATCCATAATTTGTGTCCATCATGATTATTTTATTAAATGATTTTATATATTAGCTTATTGCAACCTTTTAGATTTTGATGATTTACACTAAATCGAATAACAAGTCATTCGTGAATTCGTGGCAAAGAATTAAATACTGAATATGACTCCTGCCATGCATGTTAATATAAGTTCAATAATAATTATTAACGCATTACTAATGATCTCATATTTATAATCTAACGAGCTATTGTATGGGGTTTGCCGACAAATACCTGAACAAACAAAATAAGAAATTTTTTTTTGAGCCTGAATGTGCCGAAAATGTTCCAGAAATGGTTGTGGTAATCCCTTGCTATAATGAACCAGAACTAATCTATACTTTAGAATCGCTCAATGCTTGTAATCAACCCGGGTGTAATATTGAAATATTAGTTGTTGTAAATGATTCTGAAGAGGATGCCCCAGTTATAAAAAACCAGAACTGCCTAACCCTTGAGCAAATTGAAGTCTTTAAAGGCAAAACACCCAGCTGGCTCAATATTTCTTCGGTTTATGCCACAAACTTGCCTGTAAAACATGCAGGGGCAGGCTGGGCACGAAAAATTGGCATGGATTGGGCAAGTTCAATGTTTAACCGGGCCAATAATCCCGATGGCATCATCCTTTCGCTTGATGCTGATGCCTTTGTAGAAGAAAATTACTTCGAAGCTGTTTGTCAACATTTCTTAATGTACAAAAATGAAATTGCAGCTACACTTTATTTTGAACATCCAGTTGAAGGGGTAGGGCATAGCGATGCAGTTGTTCTCTACGAATTGTACATGCGCTATTATAAACATGCGCTAGCGTATACCGGGTTTCCAAATTCAATTTATACTGTTGGTTCGTGTTTTGCTGTAAAAGCCTCTGCGTATGTAGCTCAGGGCGGCATGAACCGTCGTAAGGCAGGCGAGGATTTTTATTTTTTGCATAAGCTTATGCCCTTTGGTGTGGTAGGGGAGATCAACGAAACAACCGTTTACCCGTCATCCCGCATATCAACGCGCGTACCTTTTGGTACCGGCCCTGCACTTAAGAAGTTTGTTGAGGGTAACCACGACCTTTATTATACCTATCCTTTAAAATTGTTTAAAGGATTACAGGACCTTTTTTCAAAGGTTGAATTACTGTATGAGAAGGATATCAAAAATGCTTATGAATTAACTGATGATCAGCTTTATGTTGATTTTTTACATGAAACCGATTTTATTGACCAATTGAATAACCTGAAAGATAATTGCAGCAATTCGGTGATATTTAAAAAACGTTTTTTTCACCTTTTCGATGCGTTTAAAATACTGAAATGGCTAAACTTTTGCCTGGCTAATGGTGTTGAAAGAACAGGACTTGAAGATGAAGCATTTGAATTGTTAAAGCAAACAGGTATAAAGGTAAATGAAAAAGTAAATGCTAAAAATCTGTTAAACTTGTACCGTTCAGTCGATAAGAACAGATAAAATTAATACCTTTGTGTCCTGTTTTAACGGAGGAGATTGTTTATGAATACAATATTAATTACACTTTTAGTTGTTGTAGGTTTATTGGCCCTGGCCTTTTTAGGTCTGGCAATACAGGTAATGTTTAAAAGCGACCATAAATTCCCGAATATGCACATTGGCGGAAACAAAAACATGTTAAGCCGCGGTATTACCTGTGCGCAAAGCTGGGATAAGATAGAGCAAAAAAATGCTAAGAAAATACCCTATGAAGGGTTGCACCTTAGCAGCGATCAGTAGTCAAAATACATGCTATCACTTGCAGGATCATCGTTGAAGTAGTCATCTTCGGTTGGTGTTGTAGTATTTGTACCATCTCCGTTCAACTTAACTTTTAAGAGTACCGGGTTTCGGTATTTACGTATTTCATCGGTTACATCTGTAAAAGGGGCCGGTATAAAAGCGGTTCCACTTGTTAAAAGCCTGCGCACCTGGCGGGGCGAAACTAAGAATACCAGTTCATTTTCATCGGTCAGGTATTGTGCTTTATCAAAAGCCCCAATTGATGAATTTTCGGTATAAACATGCACTGCACCACTGTTTTTATTGTGCAGAACATGAAACATCTCACGTTGTTGCATGTTCGAGAAATTGAGAAAGAAATAAGTGAATGTATCATTCTCAAGCACTTTTTTTATGCCGTAATAGCCGGCATTATTAATCTGCGTAAATGATTCTTCGGCCGGCATCATGTGGTAATCGCGCGGGAGGTTGTGTGCACCGAAAGTAAACTCGTAACGGGGTGATATTTTATCGTCTTCAATTGTATAAACAGTACGATTTAAAAGCTCCCAGAACAAGATGCGGTCGGGCGTGGCAAAAAAAGCAAAACCTTCGGTTGGTGTACATTTCGATATCAGGCGGAGCTCACGTCTGACAATCGCCCCGTTTGCGTTGGCCTTAATGAGACGGTACTGGGTTTCGCTGTTGTTCCATCCGGCATAAATCCAGTAATCGCCATCTTTATTTCTCACAAAATCCGAAGGGGTCACTTCCAGTTCGATATTGCCAAGATATTTACCGTTATAAGTAAAACGGTTAATGGTTGAATTCTCAAAACGGTATATTTCAATTTGTTTATCGTACGGGTTGATGCTAAACCATGCAGGGTTGTTAAGCTGTGGCAGGTTTTTGCCCGACTGCTTTTTGGGCACACAAATGGTATCGGTCAGCTCTCCATTGCTGTTGAAATGATAAACACATTGCGAGTTTTGGTTGTCGAGTATAAAATAATCCTCACCATCAACTTTAAGTTCCATATCAGTCCGCACCAACCCAAAACGCTCATATTTGAGTGGTAAAATACTTACCTCTTCAATCAATTCCGATTCGATGAAATTGTTTCCATAAGGTTGTGGAATATCAATCTGCACTTGTGCTTCAGATGGATTGATAAGAAGCATTGCAATGAAAATAATGAAGGCTAATCGCATGATTGTGGTTTTATGTGGTGAATTTATTCATAAATTATCAATTCCTGAAATCCGTCGGTCATAAATACTTTGTTTGTTCCACTTTCATGGGCATAAATTAAGAAAGCTTCAATATTGTCTATGTTTCGAATCAAATTCTGTGCCGAATCGGTTCCCACCACCATGCAGGCTGTAGCCAGTGCATCTGCTGTCATGCAGTCGTTAGCAATGATAGTAGCACTCAACAAATTGTGGTTTACCGGGTAGCCTGTATGCGGGTTGATGGTGTGTGCAAATTTCTCACCATTTTCGATATAGAAGTTGCGATAATTGCCCGATGTTGCCATTCCTTTATTTTTTAACGAAACGATAGCTTGAAGTTCACGTGCGTTCAGGGGCTCGTTGTCATTAGGTTCGTTTATACCAACCCGCCATGTTACATCAGTAGGGTTTTTCCCGTATGCAACCACTTCGCCGCCAATGTCTACCAGATAATTTTCGCATCCTTTTTTTTGTAAAAAATCAGCCACTATATCAACAGAATAACCTTTGGCTATGGCACTAAAATCAATCATCAGCCTGGGGTCTTCTTTGATAATTTCCCCGTTTTCGAGTTTTATTTTAGAATAACCGGTAAACGTTTTAATACTGTCAATTTTGTGTGGGGTAATGCTTAGTTTCTTTTTAAATCCAAAGCCCCATGCATTGACAAGTGGTGCAACGGTAGGGTCGAAAGCCCCATTTGTAATTGATGCGATTTCCTGTGCTTTGTTGAATACGTTGTAGAAAAGGGTGTCGGGTTCAAACGGCTGGTTTTGGTTCACTTTTGAAACGGTAGAGTTGGGGTTGTAAGTTGAAAAAGATTGATCCAACCGTTTTAACAAATCTTTTACTTCGGCATGCAGGTCCTCACCATTTGGGCTCTCATATGTAAGTTGATAATACGTTCCAAATATTAAACCACTGTTTTTCAGGTATTGTGCATTTGGGCTTTGGCAAGAGGAAAACAGGGTGAGAATAAACAAAAAAGCAAAAATAGTTTTCATTTTATGGATTTATTGTGAGATTTTTAACATTAAAAAACCGGTTGTAAAATTAAAAAAAATTACAGCCGGTTTTAAAAATATTTGTAACCCGATGTGTTATAATTTATCGCCCAACGCTGGCCCTGATAGCCTTCATTGCTTCATCGGCTGTCATTTTACCTTCAATAACTTCCCTGAAATAAATTGGGGTGCCAGAATGTTGATTATTTAAAACCCAGGCGCTTGTTTCGTAGTACCGATAGGTATTGGTTCCAAAATGATCCTGAACATACCGGGCAAATTCTTCAAATTGGTCGCCCCCCAAGGCTGCATTCGACAAGTTGCCTTTTATGCCTGTAGGGCATTTTGTATAACGGCTCCACATTTCTGCAATATTGGGTTTGTTCATGGCCAATAAAAACTTAATGGCTTCTTCTTTATGGGGTGCATTTTTGGGCACGCCCCATGTGATTTGATAAGCTGACGGGTAAGTAACATGTGGTTTGAACGATGGGTATTCGCAAGGCATACAGTTAAATACTTTTTCACTGTCGATACCTTCCCAAATGTTGTACATCCACGAACCATTCACATAGAAAAGGCATTCTCCGTTAATCATCATATTGTGTGTGTTGCTCCATTCGGTTTCGCGCCATTTCGGGTTGATTGGCTCATATTTAGCTATGCTTTCCATAGCCTTGAGTGTTTTTCCCCAAGCCTTCAACCTTTTTTCGGTTATGGTTTCCGAAAGGAACTCCTTGCGGCTATCGAGCAGCGAAGCGTATAAATTAATGGCAATTGACATGGTGGTTTCCCACACATACGATTCGTAAATTGGTACAATGTAATCGTCAGGATTATTCTGGTTGTATTGGTGAACAGCTTTTAGGTAGCTTGCAAAATCATCGAAGGTCATACCAAACTGCTTGACCTCAATCCCAACTTTTTCTGCAACGGCCTTGTTGGTCCACACAGCCCAGTATTGTCCTTCAACATAAGGTCCCGGGATTACCCCATTCCAATCGGCTTTAGCTTCGTCGGTTAATAGTTCAGGTATGGTGCCCTGTCTGAACTCTTCAATCTGGCTAAAGTCAACAAGGTGCTTTTTTGCCCAGTTTGGGTCGTTAAGGATGGCTGTAACCTCTTGGTACTCGCCATTTATACGAAGAATGTCCCAATTTGTCAAGCCTTCTTCAATTACACGTGCCGTATATTTTTCGTTACTCTGGCGGTCGTTTGGATCGTAATAAATTTCTTCCGGAAACTTCAGGTTTACTTTTATGTTTTGGTTTTCAAACTCGTAAACCCTGGCAATGTTGCGCACAAAATCCTCGCGTGCCCCTTCATTGAGCCAGTGCCCCACAAAATTAATTGTGTCGGAATATTTTATTTCGTCAAGTTTATCTGCATTTATTTCATTTTCTTCAGTATTTGAACAGGCCGTGCCCACAATTAGGAAGAGAATAAAAAGCAGTTTTATTTCTGTATGTTTTCTGTATTTGTTCATCATAGTCCTGAATATTTGTTTTTTATTCTTCAATATTAAAAAAGCGGATACTTTTTTCGAGTTCATTGGCTTCTTTGTTCAGAACTTTTGAATTTTGTGCCATTTCATCGGCTGTTGAAGCGTATTGCTGAATAACAATGTTCAAATCCTGAATGGCATTGTTGATTTGCGAGGCACCGTTACTTTGTTCATTGCTCGATGTGGTTATTTCATTCACAAGTTGCGATGTTTTCTCAATTTCAGGTGCAATTTGCATCATAAAGTCATGTGCATTGGTTGTAATATCAACTGATTTTTCTGAGATTTTCGTTATTTCATCTGCCGCTTTTCGGCTGTTTTCAGCCAGTCGCCTGACTTCTTGTGCCACAACTGCAAACCCCTTGCCATGCTCTCCGGCCCTTGCAGCTTCAACAGCAGCATTCAGGGCTAAAATATTGGTTTGGAAAGCAATGTCATTAACAAGGTTTATTTTGTTTGATATTTCTTTTATGTACTTCAGGCTTTCTTCCTCTTTTAATATTAATTGTTGAATGCCTTCGGCTGCTGTAATTGATATTTGTTGTGTTTGTTGCGCATTTTCGGTATTGTTTTCAATCATCGAAGTCATTTCTTCAACTGCTGATGAAACTTCTTCGGCTGATGTGGCCTGGTGGCTTGCACCGCCAGCAACTTTTACCGATATTTCATCTATTTGATTACTCGATGTGTTTACTTTTCCGGCACCAGAAGTAATGAGCGAAACAATTTCTCTGAGTTTTTCATTCAGTTTATTTATAGCATTGCTAAGTTGCCCTATTTCATCGTTTGATTTAACCGTTAATGGTGTTTTTGGTAAAATCCCCTCTTTAATGGTTGTTAATCGCGTAAGCACAAGGTTTATGTTATTTGTAAAGTAAATTTTAGTGAGAAGGATTATTACAATGGATGTGAGGATAATGCAAAGCAAAGATCCTAGTATAAACATCCAGGTTACCGAACTCTTTTCTTTTATAACACGATCCATGCGTGCATGAATGAATAGGTGCCCCAAAAATTTACCATCATCCAGTCGTATCGGGCTGATAGTTGTATAGAATTCATTATTGTCCTGACTGGTTTGAAGAAACACATCAGATTCTAATTCACGTGACAGGGCATCGTAGTCTGAAAGAATTCCAACCTCTGATTTTTCTTTGTCTTTGTATTCCGGGTTTAAAGAGAAATAGATTTTCCCGTTTGCCCCTACAATCATACATTCTTCAATTGTTTCACCAACCAACTTTTCCATTATGACCTTATCTTCAGCCGACTCGTAACGTAACAGCCCTTTTGACATCAGATAGGCTGGTGTTTGGAAACTTTGTTGCAGCCCTTGTTCAATTTGAGATGTAAACCGGTCGATATAAAAAACACCCAGGGCGAACAATGCAATAAACTCAGTAATAATTACAAGTACCCCAATCTTGTACGAAATTTTTCTAAAACGAAAATATTTTCTCAATCCCATTGAAATAAAGTTTTATAGTTACAATACGGTTTTATTTTATTATCACCATACTGCAACTTGGTTAGTTAATAGTTAAATATACAAAACGTCACTTAAAATATTAATAATAATTGAGAATGTATTATTGGGGTGTATGTTATGCAATATATTAGATTGATTTGTATTTAAAACTGATAAAATAATGTAAGTATGTGTAAAAAAAAGACCGGTTGATGGATCAACCGGTCTTTTTTTGTATGAGTTGGTATTATTAATTACCAAAATCGTCGAAAAAGATATTTTCTTTTTCAACACCAAGATCATAAAGCATTTTGTTTACGGCATTGGTCATTGGTCCGGGACCGCACATGTAGTACTCAATGTCCTCAGGTGCTTCGTGGTCTTTCAGGTAATTATCGTAAATAACCTGGTGGATAAAACCTACCGGCCCGTCCCAGTTGTCTTCCGGTTGAGGGTCGCTGAGTGCAATGGTAAACTTAAAGTTAGGGAATTGTTTTTCAATTTCCCTGAAATGTTCTTCATAGAATATTTCGCGAACCGAGCGTGCACCATACCAATAGGTAACTTTACGGCCGGTTTTCAGGGTTTGGAACAAGTGGAACAAATGTGAACGCAACGGTGCCATGCCGGCACCACCACCAATGTACAACATTTCGTTATCGGTATCTTGTATAAAGAATTCGCCGTAAGGTCCCGAGATGGTAACTTTATCGCCAGGTTTACGTGAGAAAATGTACGAAGAGCAAACACCCGGAGGCACGTCGGCCCATTGGTTTTTCTGACGGTCCCATGGTGGTGTTGCAATACGGATGTTCAGCATAATGATGTTTCCTTCGGCAGGATGGTTGGCCATGGAGTATGCCCTGAATGTTTCTTCCGTATTTTTAATGCCCAGGTCCCATAACCCGAATTTATCCCACTCATCACGGTATTCTTTTTCAATTTCAAAATCTTTGAAGTTGGCTTCATATTTCGGGACATCAATTTGTATATAACCACCGGGCCTGAAATCAAGCGATTCGCCTTCAGGCAATTTCACCACAAATTCTTTGATGAAGGTAGCAACATTGTGGTTCGATACAACTTCGCATTCCCATTTCTGGATTCCCATAACCTCTTCAGGTACGCGAATTTTCATGTCTTCGCGAATTTTCACCTGGCACCCGAGCCTCCAGTTATTTTGCTGTTCTTTGCGGGTAAAAAAGTCAACCTCGGTTGGTAATATCGAGCCGCCACCTTCTTCAACCTGGCACTTGCACATTCCGCAGGTACCACCACCACCACAAGCCGATGGCAGGAAAATACCATTATTGCTGAGTGTTGATAGCACGGTTGAACCCGGTTCGGTTTCTATATTTTTTTCTCCATCGTTAATGTCGATGTTTACAGTGCCCGACGGTGTCAGTTTCTTTTTGGCAAACAACAACACACTAACCAACAACAATATAACTACCAGGAAAAAAATGATACTGGTAATAATAACTGTTGATTGTATAGCTAAAAGAGTCATTTTATCTGATTTTAAAAGTTTTTATTAAAGTTTAATTCCCGAGAATCCCATGAATGCCATTCCCATTAATCCGGTAATGATAAAAGCCATTCCCAGTCCACGCAATGGTTTGGGTACATTTGAATATTGTACTTTCTCACGGATGGCAGCGATTCCAACAATCGCCAGGAACCAGCCAATACCGGAACCAACGCCGTATGTTGTTGCTTCGCCAATATTCAGGAATTCTTTTTGCTGCATAAACAACGAACCACCCAAAATTGCACAGTTAACAGCAATAAGTGGAAGAAAAATACCAAGGCTAGAATATAATGTCGGGGCAAATTTTTCAACCACCATTTCTACTAGCTGTACCATTGATGCAATAACTGCAATAAACATGATGAAGCTTAAAAAGCTGAGGTCAACATTTGAAAATTGCGGGCCTAACCATGATAGGGCGCCTTCCTGTAGAACAAAGTTTTCGAGAAGGTAATTGACCGGAACGGTAATGCCTAAAACAAAAATCACGGCTAAACCTAAGCCCGTAGCAGTTTTTACCGATTTTGACACCGCCAGGTATGAACACATACCGAGGAAATAAGCGAATATCATGTTTTCGATAAAAATTGACTTGATAAATATGTTGATAATATTTTCCATAATCTAAAATCTTTATGCGTTGCGATTATTTGTTTTCTTCAACCAGTTCCTGGTTTTTACTTCGTTGTACCCATATAATGATACCTACGGTAATCAGCGCCATTGGCGACAATACCATCAACCCGTTGTTCACGTACCCAAAATTATAAAAGCCTTCGGGTATAACCTGAAATCCCCACAGGGTGCCTGCACCTAATAATTCGCGGAAGAAACCAACAATTATCAGGATTAAACCGTAACCAGCGCCATTTCCAATACCATCGAGCAATGCCGGTCCGGGTTTGTTGCCGAGGGCAAATGCTTCGAGGCGGCCCATGATGATACAGTTGGTAATAATCAGGCCTACAAATACCGAAAGTTGTTTGCTTACGTCGTACATAAATGCTTTTAATACCTGGTCAACCAAAATTACCAATGAAGCCACAACCACCAACTGTACAATAATACGGATACGGTTGGGGATAGTATTTCTCAGTAATGAAACAATAACATTTGATAATGCCAACACAACTACTACCGATAGGGTCATAACAACCGATGGTTTAAGTTGTGCGGTAACTGCAAGTGCCGAACAAATACCCAGTACCTGAACGGTGATTGGGTTTTGTTTGCCAAGCGGGTCGGTTAGCAGTCGTAAATTCTTTTTTGAGAACAATGCTTCTTTATCACTCATAATTCTTTACTTTTTCTGTTTGAAGAAATCAAGGTATGCCGACAAATCGTTGTACAGCATATCCTGTAAACCTTTACTGGTAATTGTACCTCCCGAAATAGCATCAACTTTATGCTGCTGGGGTGCATTTTCACCGGCTTTTGCCACAATTAGCGATACAAATTCACCATCTTCATTAAAAATAGTTTTTCCTTTGAAATCGTTTTGGAAAGCATCGGTGGTAATTTCTGCCCCAAGCCCGGGGGTTTCACCCTGATGGTCAAATATGGCACCATAGATGGTGTTGAAATCATCGTTTAACGATACATAACCCCATATTGGCCCCCATAAACCTGAACCACGTAATGGGATTATGTACTTGATGCCATCTTCGCCTAAATCGGCTTCAAAAATTGGTAATTGCCGTTCTTCGAGTGGTTTTGCCTGTTGCTTTTTTAAATCAATAACGAACGCATTACCGTCGGTTTTTTCACCTTTTGAATTGATGGTATATGAATCGGTGATTTTTTCAGCATAAACATCTTCGGCTTCATCAACATTTGTTTCAATGTTGATGGCAGCCAGGATATTTTGTTTTTTTTCTATTTCCACATTCTTGTCCTGAAAAGGCTTAAGTGTAACTGCCGTAAAGGATAAAATGGCTGCTACGATAATCACCATTACCGAAGCATATATGAATGTGTATGTATTTCCGTTTCTGTTCATTTTCGCGTCGATTTTAATGATTATACATTGACCGGAGCCCGTTTAAGCCTTTTGCGGATATTGCCTTGTACCACGTAGTGGTCAATAAGCGGTGCAAAGGTGTTCATCAGCAGGATGGCCAGCATTACGCCTTCGGGGTAGGCTGGGTTTAATACCCTGATGATAATTGCCAGCACCCCAATAAGGAATCCGTATATCCATTTTCCTTTGGTTGTTTGTGCAGCCGATACAGGGTCGGTTGCCATAAAAATAGCACCAAAAGCAAATCCACCAAGGAAAAGGTGGTGCCAGAATGGTATTTCCATAAATGGGTTAACCGCAAATGTGTTGAGGATGATACCGGTGAAAAGTGCCCCCAGCACGGTGGCAAGCATGATGCGCCAGCTTCCAATACCTGTAATAATCAGGAAGGCAGCGCCCAATAATATGGCAAATGTTGATGTTTCGCCAATTGAGCCCGGGATAAAGCCCCAAAAGGCATCCCAGATGTTGTAATCGATGTTTCCGGTAAGTGCCAGCCCTAACGGTGTGGCGCCTGAAAACCCGTCAACTACTTTGTCGGCATTCTGTCCAAGCCTTATCCAAACGCTATCGCCACTCATATGTGCCGGGTAGGCAAAAAACAGGAAGGCACGTGCTATAAGTGCCGGGTTCCAAATGTTCATGCCTGTTCCGCCAAAGGCTTCTTTGGCAATAATAACTGAAAAAGCTACTGCAATGGCAACCATCCATAGCGGGGTGTTAATAGGCACAATAAGTGGTATTAATATACCCGAAACGAGATAACCCTCGTTTATTTCGTGCCCCTTAATCTGGGCAAAAGTAAATTCGATGCCCAAACCAACAACGTACGATACAACAATAACGGGCAGTACCCGTAAAAAACCATACAAGAAAACTTCCCAAAAACCTGTTTGGGCAAATTCGCCTATGGCATGAAAATGCTGGTAACCGATGTTGTACATTCCAAAAAGCATGGCAGGTACAACAGCAAGCACCACAAAAATCATTGTCCGCTTCAAATCAATGTAATCGCGGATATGCGCTCCTTTGTTGGTTGTTTTATCCGGAACATATAAAAATGTTTCAAACCCTTCAAAAACACTTTGGAAAGGATGTAATTTTCCGCCCTTTTCAAATTTGGGACGGTGCTTATCGAAAATATTTTTGATTCCTTGTCCTTTCATATTTTGTCAAATTATATTCTTTAAGGCAATTTGTAATTATGCCAATTCTTTTATCATGGTATTGATGCCATTGCGCAATATCGATTGTACCTCAATTTTTGATGTACAAACATATTCACACAAAGCCATATCTTCTTCAATAACTTCAAAAATGCCCAGGTTTTCCATCTTGTCGATGTCATTCACCAAAATAGCTTTTAAAAGGAAAACAGGTAGTATGTCCATGGGCAATACCTTTTCGTATTGTCCTGACACTACAAATGCGCGTTCACCACCATGATAATTGGCATTCAAAGTGTATTCTTTTTTCGGTATTAGTTTCGACAAGAATGCTTTGCCGGCTGTAAATTTGTTGAACCCGGGGCTAATCCATCCAAAGGGCTCAATTTCATCGCCTTCGGGGATTATTGTCACCTGGTTTTGTGTCAGTCCGGTGTATCCTGTTTCTTCAACTTTAACACCTGTTAAAACATTGCCCGAAATAAAGCGTTCTTTCACTTCTTTTTTCGTGTTGTTTTCAATAAGTGGTTTAATGGCAACACCGGCAATGGCTTTTACATAATTAGTTTTCTTGACTTCGGAACCTGTTATGGCAACTAACCGCTCAAGGTTTAGTTTGCCGGTAGCGAAGAGCCTGCCAATGTAAACCAGTGTTTGAATATTGAGTGTCCAAACAACATCACCTTTGTTAATCGGGGCTGTTTTATGAATTTGGATACCAACGTTTCCGGCAGGGTGTGGCCCGGCGAAATAATTTACTTCAACCCCTTTTAGCGATGCAAATTCAGAACCGGGACGCAGTCCCAGGTAAATCTTGCCATCGGTAAGTTTTGATATGGCTTCAATCCCACGCTGGATGTTTTCTTTTTCATCTTTAAGCGTAAACTCGTAGTCGGGTGCCAGTGGTGCCGAATCAAAACCAGTAACAAAAATATCACGTGGAGTTTCACCGGGGTTTGGTATCACACCAAACGGACGTTGAACAAGTAATGTCCATAAGCCACTGTCGAGCAGGTTCTGTTTAACCGTTTCACGGTCTAATGAACTGATTTCCCCTTTTGAAAAGTCAACAGATTCAAATTTTCCATCGCTCTCAATTTCAATCTCTAAAATACGCCGACGCTCGCCGCGGTTTACCGAAATTACTTTCCCGCTAACCGGCGAAGTAAACTTTACTTCGGGTTGTGCTTTGTCGAAAAATAATGGTGTACCTGCTTTTACAATGTCGTCGGCTTTTACAGAAAGCTTTGGCTTGAGACCCGAAAAATCGGTGGGTTTAACTGCGTAGCGGGACGCTTCAATAGCTTTGCCGACGCTTAAATCGGCTTTACCCTTCAGTTTGATATCAAAACCTTTTTTGATTTTAATAGTATTTGACATTGCTGAATTTTAGATTTGTTTTGAACCGCAAAGGTAAGTATTTTACCCTATTTTTTATCAATTATATTCTCATTTATATAGATGTTTGCAAGTGTTTTATGCCATATTTTTTCATTCGGCATTAATTATGTCAATAATTTATGTGATGGATGTCACATTTCATTTAATGTATAAAAGTATTCAATTGCGTAACTGGCAAAAATCCAATCATCTAAACAAGTTTTGGCAATGAAAGTTTGAAATCCACGTTTTCTGTTTGTAAATATTAATTTTGTGTGAAAAAATAATAAAGGCTGTTTGGCATTTGTTTTGAACATGATTAACTTTTTGCAATTGATGTGAATATAAATTTGGTTTTTATCTTTAAATCTACTTTGATGAGACTTCGATATTTAATTATGCTTGCTTTTGGTTTTTTACTTTTCCCTGAAACGGGTTCGGGTATAGAACTCCCTGAAGTATTGCAGAATAAAGTTTACAATGAAAATATAAAAACTGTTGAGCTTTACCGCGAAGGCTGGAAATTGTCGAACCCGATATTAACATTGGGAAACGATGAAAACCTGATTTTTACTTTCGATGATTTATCAGAAAGCCAAAGCGACTATTATTATACATTTTATCATTGCGACCGGAACTGGAAAATTTCATCCATGGCGCAACAAGAGTATTTTGATTCGTTTACCGAGTTTCCCGTCACTGATTATGAGCATTCGGTTAATACAACCATTCCGTTTACAAATTATATGCTGCGCATACCCAATGAAGATGCCCCGGTAAAGTTGTCAGGGAATTATGTGCTGGTTATTTTTGACCGCAATGAACCCGACCTGCCTGTTATTACCCGCAGGTTTTATGTGGTAGAGCCCCGTGTTGACATAAAAGCACGTGTACGTAAAGCGTCGAACCCAATTGACGGGGCAGACGGGCAGGAGGTTGATTTTATGGTTGATTACGGGAACTTTAAAATTGACAACCCGTCGTCGGATATCAAGGTTGTAGTACGTAAAAATAACCGGCACGATAATCAAATTGATGACCTTAAACCATTGTACATGAACAATGGAATGTTGGAGTATGATTATAATTCGGGTAATATATTTCCGGCAGGCAATGAATATCGGTTTTTTGAGTTCCGCGATGTAAAACATCCCGGTAAAGGGGTGTGGAGCATAAATTATATGGAGCCCATGTACAATGTTACACTTGAAAAACATGAACCCCGGGTGCAGAAACCTTACAGTTTTCGTGAAGATTTAAACGGTAACTTTTTTATTGAAGCAATGAACAGCGATTATCCTGAGCTGGAAGCTGATTACATGTTGGTCCACTTTACGCTCGATATGCCCCAGCCATTATTGGGTGGCGGCATCTACGTTTTTGGCAAGCTCAGCAACTGGGAATGTACCGAACCGTTTAAAATGAGCTATAACATGGAACAAAAACGCTATGAGCACTCGTTGGTGCTAAAGCAGGGCTCATACAGCTTTCAGTATGCTTACAAAGATGATTATTCAGGGAAAATTAAAACTTACAATATTGAAGGGAGCCATAGTGAAACTGAAAACGACTACCAGATTTTTGTTTATTATGGTGAAATATCTGACCGCTACGACCGCTTAATCGGTTATAACCGGTTTGATTCGAGCCGAAACCGCTCTTACTGACTCAGAATCTGACAATCATCTGTGATTTTTATTAGGGTTTAAAATATTCAAAGCCATTAACTTTGAAAGAATGCCATGGGTAGATGGCTTAATGTGTTAACCCAAAAAAATCAGCGATATGTCAACAGGATTTTATAATGTGCCAAAGGCAAAAAACGAGCCGGTAAAAACGTATGCCCCCGGTAGTGCAGAACGTGCCGAACTTCAGGCAAAAATCAAAGAAATGCGTTCGGCTGAAACCATTGTTAAAATGAACATTGGTGGTAAAGCGGTTGAAACCGACAAGAAAGTGCGCATATTTCCGCCCCACGAAATCAATCACACGTTGGGTTATTATTACCAGGGCGACAAAACGCATGTTCAGCAGGCGATTGATGCTGCCCTCGATGCCCGCGAAAAATGGGCGGCTACGTCGTGGCAGCACAGGGCTTCGGTTTTTCTTAAAGCAGCCGACTTGCTTTCAGGTCCTTACCGTTCAAAAATTAATGCGGCTACCATGCTGGGGCAATCCAAAAATGCATTCCAATCAGAAATTGACGCAGCTTGCGAACTGGCAGACTTTTATCGTTTCGGGGTACAGTGCATGACCGATATTTATGCCATGCAGCCTGAATCGAACCCCGGGATGTGGAATTATAACGAATTTCGTGCCCTCGAAGGTTTTGTGTTTGCCTTAACGCCGTTTAACTTTACATCAATAGCCGGAAACCTTCCGGTAGCGCCTGCCATGATGGGTAACGTATGCGTGTGGAAGCCTTCGAAAACTGCCGTGTACTCAGCAGGTGTAATCATGGAAATACTGCGCGAAGCCGGCCTGCCCGATGGGGTAATTAACTTGGTGTTTGTTTCAGGCCCCGATGCCGCCGATGTTGTATTGAGCCACCCCGAGTTTGCCGGAATCCACTTTACTGGTTCTACCGCCGTGTTTAAAGGAATTTGGAAAACCATTGGTGAGAACATCCAAAATTATAAATATTATCCCCGTATTGTTGGTGAAACCGGTGGAAAGGATTTTATTTTTGCCGATAATACCTGCGATGTAACCGCGTTAGCTACTGCTGTTGTGCGTGGTGCTTTTGAGTATCAGGGGCAAAAGTGTTCGGCAGCTTCGCGCATTTATGTGCCCGAAAGTATCTGGGACGAATTCTGGGACAAAACAGAAGCCCAGCTAAATGAAGTTAAAATGGGACCGCCCGAAGATTTCACCAATTTTGTAAATGCTGTAATTGACGAAAGTTCGTTTGATAAGCTGAAAGGCTATATTGACCGTGCCCGTGAGGATAATGATGCAGAGGTGGTTTACGGTGGTAAATGTGATAAAACAACCGGTTATTTTATTGAGCCAACAGTTATACTGGCACATAAGCCAGATTATATTACCATGCAGGAAGAACTATTTGGCCCGGTGGTTACGGTCTATAAATACGATGACAACAAAATGGATGAAACACTGGGGATACTTGATAATACCTCAATGTATGCATTGACCGGAGCAGTTTTTTCACAAAATCGTTACAACATTGAAAAAATAGCGAAACGTTTAACCAATTCATCGGGTAATTTTTATATCAACGATAAGCCAACAGGTGCGGTAGTAGGACAGCAGCCATTTGGCGGGGCAAGGGGTTCTGGCACCAACGATAAAGCCGGTTCGGTGTTTAATATGTTGCGTTGGACATCCATCCGTACCATCAAGGAAACTTTTGTGCCTGCCCAACATTTTATGTACCCAAATTTTTTGGCGGATGAATAAAACAAGATAAGCAATCCATTATTCTTTTATACAACGTACATTCCTGTAATGTTGTTTGTTGCTGCCAAATTGAAGTGCTGATTGTTCATATTTATTTAGCCACAAACAAATTGCTTTGTCGTTTTCTTCTTGGGTCGATGTCCATAAGTAACCGTAGTCGGCAAAACCTTCGAGGGCAGTATCGTTAAAAAAGTAACCATTCAGGTTGATGTTGAGCTTTCCTGAGGTGAGGTTGGGGTATGCATTTTGAGGCCCCCCTAATGTGTTGATGAGCTTGTCCCAATCGGATTTTGAAGGTAGCTTCCATCCTTTGGGACAAGCATTTTGTGCCATTTTATAGGTATAGTAACGTCCGTATTGTTCGCATTTATTTTCATTGCATTTACTGCCTGTTATTTTGTAGGCTAAATTTCGCCCCATCCAGGTTTGCCCTTCAATTGATACAACCGGGTATTCCTGTCCGTCGCGCGGGTCGGTAAACGACGTGGGTGTAGGTTCTGTAAAAGATGAATAGGTGCTGATGGTTTGGGTTACATCTTTATCAACAACCGGGTTGCCATAATAGTCAATAAATCCGGTGCCTTTTCCGGGTTTTTGGTACATAATTATTCCATCGCCAACACGTTTAAGGTTAGAAAAAACGGGGTCGATGATTTCACGTCCGCTGCGGTCGATGATGCCATATTCGCCATTGCGTTTAATCAAGGCAATGTTATTTTCAAAATTTTCGGCATATTCATATTTTAACAGGACCACTTCTTTACCTTCCTGGTTTACAAAACCATATTTCCCGTTATTAAAAACTTTGTAAAATCCGCCGTTGTCAATATCCCATACAAAGTTGTAATCTAATTTAACCACTTCTTCACCGTCGGTATCAACCAACGCCCAGTTTTCATTTTGACGGGTTAAAACCAATTCATTGAAAAACTCACCAGCCATATCGTATTTAATGGGGACTACTTCATTGCCTTTGGGGTCGACAAACCCAAAGCGTTGATTTTGCATTACTTTGGCCCGTTCATTTGAAAAGTCGCGGGCAAAATCGTATTTCATTTCAATAACTGTTTCCCCCTTTTTGTTAATATATCCATATTTGCCATTCTCACAAGCCATGGCAAGTCCTTCAGAGAAATTGCCAACTCGTTCAAATTTTTCGGGGGGAATGATTTCTTCTCCCTTTTTGTCGATAAAGCCCCATTTTCCGTTTTGGCAAATCATGCAAAGGCCTTCTGAAAAGCTTCCGGCTTTTTCATATTTTATAGGGGGAATAATTTCCTCTCCATTATGGTTTATGAATCCCCATTTTTCATCAATTTTAACAGCGGCCAGCCCTTCTGAAAAAGCGTAGGCGTCGTCGTATTTTGCGTTCAGGAATATATTTTTGTTGTTATCTTTAAAACCCCATTTTTCACCATCGGAAAATGGAACAAGGGTAAACTCCTTTTTTGAGTTGCACGAAACAGTTACTATAAGTATTAATAGGAAAGATAGATAATTATTCATGATAAAATATTTTGTTAGATTAATTAGTTGATTCCATGGAAATTAAACCTCACGCCAAAGGATAAGCTCGAATGTTGAGTTTCGGCAATTTTATAGACATCGTTGTCGAAATATGTGTTAATGTTGTGGCGGTAATTAACAAAAAGTGAAGTACCTTTTGATAGTCCCCACTCCAGGTCGAGCCCGGGAGCATAAAACACATACCTGCCAGCCATGGTATCTTCCCCGTCTGCCCAAAGCACTTCAGTACCAACAGATATAAAGGGGTTTATGCGTAGGGGGGCATTGCCCAGTTGTTTCGAGTAACCGATGTTGAGATATGGAAAAAGGTAGGTGCGTGTTTTGCTTGGGTAAATAAATAAATCGATACCTGTTTTCCAGTTTTCTGAGAGATAAAAATTTCCTGCAAGTTGAAAACCGTAGAATATTTTGCTTGAAAGGGGTGTGTCAATATTGAAGTAAGTTGACATTTGTGGCTCAATATCGTTTAAAACAAACGATTGGATCGGACCGAGAGAAAGGGTGAATTTGGGTTTGCCGAAAACAAAGCCTTGTGCATCTACAGCTTTTTTGGCAAAATTAACGGTGTCGCCTTTTTGTACATATTTTTCGTCTGCCTCATTTTGGATGTCGCTTTTCAACTCCGTAATTTTTTCTTCCAGTATTGCAATGGTATCTTTTAAACCGCTGATAACGCCCTGTCTTAACTCCTCTTGTTGTTCAGCATCTTGTGATAATCTTCCTATTTCATCCTGTAGCATGGCTACCTGGAGTTTTAAATCTTCAACTTGTTGCATGGTAGCTGAAAGAACTGCATCAAGATTTTTGATGGCAACCTGGGTTGAATCTGCCTGAGCTTTTTGTTTTTTTACTTCAACCTTGGGTGGGTTGTTTTTATCGAGCACCCATGCGCCCGGAAATTTTGAGCTGAAAGCTTTACGGTCGGCACGTGCCTTGTTTATTGAATTGTATTGTTTAATGTATACCCTGTAATGTTCAATGCCCGGGGCATAAATATAGCCGGCATTAACATATCCTGTTGCCCTGTGTTTTTCGGCTACCGCTTTTGCAGGTGCTTCTGAAGTGTGCGAAGCTACAACTAAATAAAATGGTTGTGCATTTACTGAAAGGGTGAAAATGACAAAAAGTAATGCAGATATTGGAAATTTTAATTGTCTCATGTTTTTAATTGCGTAATTAATAAAAAAAGGATTGTTCAAGCATTAAATTTATAACATATATTTTTAATTAAAAAGTTTATTGATAAAAAGATAGCTTAATGAAGAATTATATGTTTTTGTTTTTATGGAAATTTTCTCATTCAATTTATATTACTTTTGTATATTCAACATTGTTTTTGATAAATATGAAAGCATATCTTCTAAATATTGTAAAGAGATATAAGATTCAACTGGGGTTATTACTATTTTTCCTGGTTTGGATGTTATTTTTTGATGAATATAACTGGTTACGCATCCGGAATGATTCTCAGAAACTTGAAAACCTGAAAGAAGAAAGGCTTTACCTGAAAGAGAAAATTGAGAAAGACCGCCAACAACTTCATACTTTACAAAATGACACTGAAGCGTTAGAGCGCTTTGCCCGCGAAGAGTACATGTTGAAAAAAGAGGATGAGGAAGTTTTTATAATAATTGATGATGAGGATGATTAGGCATAAC
>JASMTI010000013.1:0-15961 GCA_041694375.1 Bacteroidales bacterium
TGGGGCGATTCAAAACATTATTTTCAAAGGGTGAAAAATTAAATTTCAAGTTTTCGTCCCGAATGCTTAACCATCTGCGATAACATTTCGTTAAATTCGTCTGCCCTGAGTAACTCTTCAAGTGTCAAAATCATACGGTATTTCCATTGGTTTCGCTCATCGCTTGGGACATTAATTCTTTCCATGTCGGTTTTGTCCCAGCGCAGAGTGCCGTCCATGGCTATTAAATCCTGTATGGGGAAAATAGTCCACATTGCCGGTGAATGCAGGTGCTGATTAATGATTTCCTTACAAATCCATGGTTCGGCGAAATAAGGTGCCTGCCCGTTATGACCGAGTATGGTATGGTAAAAACGTTGGGTTCGCTCACGGTTTTCTTCCCACCACCCCCTGATGGTTGACATGTCGTGGGTTGAAGTAGTGCAAACACTCATGTAAGGGGCATCGGCAGGATGTGCAAAATCAATATCAGGGTTTTTTGGCATACGCTGAATTTCCAGGCTTAGGATGTTTAATTCGTTCATCACGTAAGGAACATTATCAGGGATCATGCCCAGATCTTCGCCGCACACCATCATGTTTCCGGCATTGATGATAAAAGGTAGTTTAGACAGAGCTTCGTTTTTCCAGAAGTCTTCGTGCCTTTTGTAATAGAAATCGATATACAGGTTGTCAATTTTATTCTTCGTTTCAGCATCAAGTTCGCTGTACGAGTAGGTGTATTGCATTGTAATCCTTGGGTGGTAGGCCAGGTGTCCGGTATGTGGGTCGCGTATAAAAAGCACTTCATCCAGCAGGGAAATGAGGCCATCGCGGATAATCACATTCTTTTCCGAAAGTTTTTGTCCTGATTCCATATCGGGTGTAAAGTGGTTGAATATGCTGCGCTGTGTTTTAAACCCGTCTTTTAATTTGAAAACATTATATTCCGGTTCATCAAGGTATATTGTCCGTACTTCATCAGCATATTCGCCAAATATCTCATGCAAAAAATTTCCCCTGATGTAAGGTTGTGTAAAGCGTTGTTCGTCAAACCAAATACCGTAGTCCGATATTTCATCGAGAGACAAGGGGAGTGCCGGCTTGAAATGGCCTAACAGTCCGTGAAGGGTATCTTTAGGTATTTCCCAAATCCTGAAAAAACCAAGAATATGGTCAATGCGGTAGGCATCGAAATATTTGGCCATGTTGTTAAGCCTTTTTCGCCACCAGGCAAAATTATCTTTGGCCATTTCTTTCCAATTGTAGGTTGGAAAGCCCCAGTTTTGCCCCAGCACTGCAAAATCATCGGGTGGGGCACCGGCTTGCCCGTCAAGGTTGAATAATTCCTGGTCGGTCCAGGCTTCGATACTGTTTGGGCTTATGCCAATAGGGATGTCGCCTTTCAGGGCTACGTTATGTTGATGTGCATAGCTTACACCTTCTTTTAATTGTTTATCGAGGTTATATTGCAAGAAATAATGTACTGCAATGTGTTCGTGATGTTTAGCTTTAGGGTTGGTGAGTTTACTTACGCTTTCAGGGGAATGTTCACTCCACGGCCCCCATTCCCTGAAATTGCATGTTTTATAACGGTCGCGCAAAAAACAAAAGGCAGCATAAGGTTCAAGCCATTCACGGTTTTCGTAAAAAAATGTTTTATAGGCTTTGGTATGTTTTACTTTTTTCCATTCCTGGTCGAATATTAACTTGAAATAACGCGATTTAAATTTTGTAACTTCAACATAATCGACGTAAGGTTTGGAGTTGAGCATATCTTTGGCTAAATCGAATTCATCTTGCAGCTTTTCATTATTTAAAGTGCCCAAAGCTTCGAGGTTGAGATAGATGGGGTGTAAAGCAAATACCGAAATCGATTTATATGGGTACGAGTCGAGCCACGAATGGGTGGCTACGGTTTCGTTCACCGGGAGGATCTGTATGATACTTTGTCCGGTAAGTACGCACCAGTCAACCAGTTTTTTTAAATCGTTGAACTCGCCCACGCCAAAACTTTCTTCGGTGCGGAGTGAGAAAACAGGCACTGCTACGCCCGCTCCTTTCCAAAGTGGGTTTGAATATCTGAAATATTCGTCGTTTTGAACATGTAGTATACTTTTTTTGCAGGTATCAATACTCGTGATGTTGCGGGTTTCACCGTTTTCCCATTCTTTAATGGCTTTTGTTTTTTTATCGAGTAATACATATTTATAGTGGAGTGGAAAGTTGATATTTTTAATGTCAATCCTGATTTTCCATAGTGGAAATTCATCATGGTTCATTACCAAAGGTTTTTTCCAGTTACCCAGCTGTTTGGTATTGCCAACAATGCCTAATACCATGTTCTGAGATACCCTTGGAGCATGGATACGGAAAAAAATTGATTGATTGCTTGGTTCAGGTGCTTTGGATTTCCTTTTGAGTGGATGTTTCATAAAAACATCAGTAAAAGCTTTAGTGTATAGAACGTGTCGGGCATCAGCGTGTGGGCGCCAAAAATCCCGTACTTTCACATGAGTGGTGTCAAAAAAGTTAAAAAACCTGTTGTTGCCACCTTCCCAAATAACGTTATCATTGCGTTTGAGAAAATATTTGTATTCAAACGGCAGGTTTTTTTGCACTTTAATATTTGCCTCCCATTCGCCATTCTGATTATATTTTAGGGGATGTGCCGAGCCGGTATGCCATTGCCCTAAATTTTTTGTAGAACCGGCAATCCATAAGCTTTCACCCCACGTTGTATAGTAGTTAATTTTGAAAGTCGTTTCCATGGTACAATATGTTTAGTGTTTGCCAGTATAAGTTCGGATATAATAATTAGAAATAAAACTGAAAACCGTAAAAAAGCGTTAAATGCCTTACGCTACATTTTTTATAATCATTTTCAACGCTTCTTTTTCAAGTTTTACCGGGTGGTTTTTTAAACCGGTTTCTTTTATAATGGAATCAAAGTGTGAGTAATTGACCCCAAATGATGAAAGTTTTGGAATGTTTAATTTTTGGGTGAGCTGGTGGATATATTCAATGAGCTTGTTTATCGCATTTTCGTCGTTTGTATCGGGGTATAAAATGTGGGCAATATTGGCATATTTTTTTAATGCTCCTGTATTCTTTTCAGCGCGAAGCTTTTCTACTGTAATTTGGTTTGCCGGCCCCATTAAGTTCGCACAAACAATTCCGTGCGGAATGGGGAACAGGCTGCCAAGGGGTTGTGCAAATCCATGAACAACGCCCAGTCCTGCATTGGCAAGTGTAATGCCCGATAACAGGGCCGCATAACTCATTTTTGCCCGGCTGTTGATATCATTTCCGTCTGCAACGGCTTGTTCAAGTGATGAAAATATATGTTTTATCCCGTCAAAAGCAAGGGCATCGGTCAATGGATTGGCATTGGTAGACAAATACGACTCAAGCAACTGGGTAAATGCATCCATACCCGATGCAGCAGTTATGTTTGCCGGGCAAGAAATGGTAAGCCGGGGGTCAACGATGGCAACATTGGGTACATAATTGTCGTGACGTAACGACTTTTTGAAGGCATTTTCTCCATGTTGGGTTATAACGGCATTTTTGGTTGCTTCGCTACCGGTCCCCGATGTTGTTGGTATTGTGATAAGTGGTATTTTTTTTCCAGATGGTTGTTTTGAGCCCACGCCTTCGAGATAATCGGTAATCGTCCCATCTTCACACAACATGGCAGATAAGGCTTTTCCGGCATCCATTATGCTTCCCCCGCCAATGGCAATCACGGCATCGGGCAAATGTTTTATGTTCTTTTGTGTTATTGTATCAATGTTTTCGGGTGATGGTTCTCCATGTAGGACCTCATGCGTATATGTGTACTGACTTTCTGTAAGAGAGTTGAATAATTGTTGACCGTATTGTGTTTCAGGAAATGATTTCCCGGTTATGATAAGAAACTTTTTACCAAACACTGAAACGTGGTTGGTAAGTTCGTTTAATCTTCCTTCGCCAAAAATAATTTTTGGGGTATTTGTAAAGTTGAATTTCATGTGCTTTGATTTGAAATCACCAAAGCTAAATTTTTTATGTGTATCACCCAAAAGCATTAAAAGGCAGATTTTCCCATTACTTACCGTTGTGGTAAGTTAATCAGTTTAAACTGAATGTTATGGGGAAACCGCCTGTGATGTTTGTGAAATCTAATGGTTTGAAACATTTTCATTTGAATTTTCATTAATAAAAGCTAAACCTACGGCTATCAAAAATATTCCAAATGCTATTGCTAAGTAAATCATAATAACCTCCTTTTCTTTAATTGTTTAATGCAAATTAAGACAAAAAAGTCTGAAATAAAAGACTTTTTTGTCTTTTATTGACGAAAGTGCATTTTTCTTTGACGAACGTAGCGATTCTGTTGACGAATGGTTTGTTTTGATGTTATGCCACTTCAATAGTAAATTAGCATTATTGCAGGAGGAAACGTAGCGAGATGAAGAAATTACGGGGTTTGCCCGGATAATAATAGCGAGGTGCACTGCCACCATACGATGGGGCATTAACCAGTATCATTGATGCATAGTGCTGGTTCAATTTAGTTTTTATTCATCGGCCAGTTTATCCAGCACGTATTTTACCATGTTTTTCATTTTGGGGTGATAATCGTCGCTGGCATCTTTGGTTACACGGTTGGCAATAATCAGGCATATGGTAATTGCCTCGTGCCCCAGTAATTTTGATAAACCGTATATGGCCGAACTTTCCATTTCATAATTGGTGATTTTTTGGCCCAGATAATCAAACGATTCGATTTTTTCGTTCAGGTTAGGGTCGGCGAGAGGAATACGGAGCACCCGTCCTTGTGGCCCGTAAAATCCGGGTGCTGAAATATTTACACCTGATATGGTTTCTTTGCTTGACAGAATCTCACATAATTGTTCAGAGCAATCAACAACATAGGGTTTAGGCAGTAACTCGCCCCACTGGGTATGGTATAACAGGGTTTGTTCAAACTCGAGGTCCGCGATAATATTCCGACCTTCGTAAAAATTCAGCAGTCCGTCGAAACCTATTGATTTTTGCGAAATCACGTATGAATTTACCGGAATATCTTCTTGCAGGCTACCCGAAGTGCCAATACGTATGAGGTTAAGGCAGGTAATATCTTTTTTCATTTTTCGGGTTTTCAGGTCAATATTAACGAGGGCATCGAGTTCGTTAACAACAATATCGATGTTGTCGGTACCTATCCCTGTAGATACAACCGAAAGATGGCGGTTTCTATACCAGCCGGTCACGGTTTTGAATTCGCGGTTTTGAACATTGTGTTCAATTTCATCAAAAAAACCGGAAATCATGTCAACTCGTCCCTGGTCGCCAACCAGTATAACGGTGTCGGCAATTTGTCCGGGCTTTAGATGAAGGTGGAAAATTGACCCGTCGGGGTTTATAATAAGTTCAGATTTTTTTATCATGATTATTTTTTTATTGTTATGTACTAAATTCAAATTTAGTCATTTTTTATTACAACTCGCGATTTTGAAAGGCTTTCGGGGTATCTTTGTTGGATGAATTTGATAATATTTTCCCTGAGGTAAACCCGCAGGTCCCATGCAGTAGGGGAGTCTGTAGCACTAACCAGCAAACGGGTTTCAACCGTTTTTTCGGTAGCATTGGTTACTTGCAGTACATTAACCCTGCCATCCCATAGTGGTGTTTCTTTAAGCAGCCGTGTTGTTTCGTCTCTTATGGCATCAAAATCAGTATTGTAATCTGTGTAAATAAATACCGTGCCCAGTATTCGCGAATTGGAGCGTGTCCAGTTCTGAAAGGGCTTTTCAATAAAATAAGTTGAAGGGAGGACAAGTCGCCGTTCGTCCCATATTTTCACGACCACGTATGTGAGGTTGATTTCTTCTATACGTCCCCATTCATTTTCAACAATAACGACATCGTCGAGCCTTATAGGTTGTGTGATGGCAATTTGGATACCTGCCAAAAAACCACCAATAATTTTCTGGGCAGCCAATCCTATTATGATACCTGTAACACCGGCAGATGCGATTAAGCTGACACCGATTTTTTTGATGCCACTGAAAGACATTAGAATTAGTGAAATAGCAATAATCACTGTTAAAGTAATTAATACGCGCTCAATGATTTCAAACTGCGTTAATATTTTGCGGTTTTTTAAATTGTCTTTTTGGTTAATATCATACTGGCGAAACACCATGAATTTTACCAATTGTATAAAACGAATAACAATCCATGAAAAAAGAGTAATGAAAAGTATTGATAAGACCTTACCTGCTATTGAGGTTATTGTTTCAGGAAGGCTGGATAAAGATAATGACAACCATAGTGAGAGCGTTGTGGATAGGAGTATTACCGGTAATTTCAGGTTTTTTTGTACCCGAAAATAAAAATCGCTCTCAGATTTTTTATTCATTTTTTTTAAAACTCTAAAAACAATAAAAACAAGTATAAAGAAAGTGATTTGAAAAGCTAAGAACGTTCCGATAAAGGTTGAAATGTCAAATAGTAAGCTGGGATCAATATTAAAAAAATTGGCTAATCTGTCCATAAATGATTAAATATTTATTTAACTGTTTTTAACTATACCTCAAATTCACAGATGTCAATGTTAAAAAATCGGGAAGTCCGGTAAAAATAGTATCTACAAGGCTTGCCCGATTAAATATTTTTCACTCATCTATGTGAAAAACATCGTAGCGGATGAAAATTACATATTCTTCTTCGAAAATCAATTCATTTGGCGGAATAAATTTCGCAAATCAGGCTTTTAACTACAAATTCCATTCATGGTTGCCTTAAAAGTGGATTATTGTATTTATCGGCGGATTATATTCTAAAACATGTTTTTTTGTTTGGAAAAGATAAAAGTTATAATGACTTTTGTTTTGCTTAAACAAAAATCGAGCTATGACTTACAGCGATAAGGAACATTTTTATCTGGCCGTTGATTGTGTGATATTTGGTTTTGACAACGATCACTTAAAATTGTTGCTTTATAAACGTGATTTTGAGCCACAAAGAGGAATGTGGTCGTTGATGGGTGGTTTCCTGCGAAATGATGAAACGCTTAATGATGCAGCTTATCGTGTTTTGGCCAGGATAACAGGTTTACGAAATGTTTTTTTGGAACAGTTAAGTGTATTTTCTGATATTGACAGGGATCCGGCAGCCCGGGTTGTAAGTGTGGCATATTATGCCCTTATCAACATACATGATTACGATGATGGACTTCTTAAACAATATGGTGCGCAGTGGTTTTCAATAGATGAACTCCCCGGGTTAATTTTTGACCATAATAAGATTGTTATGAAAGCCTTACGGCGCCTCAGACAGAAAGCTAAAACCCAACCTATCGGGTTTGAGTTGTTGCCAGAAAATTTCACCATAACACAATTACGGAATCTTTATGAAGCAATATATCAATGTACATTTGACCCGGCTAATTTCAGGCGTAAAATCATGTCAATGAGGCTTCTTGACAGGTTGCCCATAAAAGATAAAAATGGTTCAAGAAAAGGGGCATACTTGTATTCATTCAATCAAGAAAAATATGAAAACTTTTCAGCGCAGGGTTTTTCTTTTGATATTTCGCGTGTATGAGTAAAAAAGTTGAATTGACATTTTAAAAATAAGCAATCATTAAAAATAATTATATAAAAACACATTAATTATGGAAGATTTTAATAATAAAGAACTTTGGTTTGTCACAGGAAGTCAGCATTTATATGGCCCTGAAACATTAGAACAGGTTGATAAAGATTCAGCTACAATTGTGGCAGGATTAAATGGGTCAGGAAAAATTCCTGCAAAAGTTGTATTTAAACCGGTGGTTAAAACATCTGACGAAATTCTTGATGTTTTTATAAAGGCCAACAGCAACGAAGACTGTATTGGTGTTATTACATGGATGCATACATTTTCACCGGCCAAAATGTGGATTGCCGGATTGAAAGCTCTTCAGAAGCCTTACATGCACCTGCATACACAGTTTAACCGCGATATACCGTGGAGTGAAATCGACATGGACTACATGAACCTTCATCAAAGTGCCCATGGTGGCCGTGAATATGGTTTTATCAATGCACGAATGCGCAAAAACCGTAAAGTGGTCGTTGGGCACTGGAAAGATGAAAAAGTCCAGGATCAGGTTGCTGCATGGTGCCGTACCGCAATTGGATGGAATGTTTCCAAAAACCTGAAAGTTGCACGTTTTGGCGATAATATGCGTAATGTAGCTGTAACCGAGGGTGATAAGGTTGAAGCTCAAATTAAATTTGGATGGGAGGTTCATGCTTATGGCGTTGGCGACCTGGTTGAATATGTTGACAAGGTTACCGACGATGAAGTGGATGCCCTTTATAAAGAATATGAAAAGCAGTATAATGTTGCTGATAATTGTAAGCCCGGACAAAAATATCACGAAAATGTTCGAGTTCAGGCACGTTACGAAATTGCCATGAAGCGTTTCCTTGAAGATGGTAAGTTTGGTGCGTTTACAACAAACTTCGAAAACCTTACCGGGCTTGACCAATTACCCGGACTTGCTTGTCAACGTTTAATGGAGGCAGGTTATGGATTTGGTGCTGAAGGCGACTGGAAACAATCGGCTTTATTGCACATTGTTAAGCAAATGACCAAAGGCCTAAAAGGGGGTAGTTCGTTTATGGAAGATTATACGTACCACATGAACCCGGCCAATGAAGGTGTTTTAGGTGCTCACATGCTTGAAGTTTGTCCTTCTATTGCAGCTAAAAAACCACATCTTGAGGTTCATCCGCTTGGTATTGGCGGAAAAGATGCACCTGCACGTTTGGTATTTGAAAGTGCTACAGGCGATGCCATGAACGTAACCCTTGTTGATATGGGAAGCCGTTTCCGCATTATTGTTAATACGCTCGATGTAATTGAGCCATTGGCCGGATTACCAAAACTACCTGTGGCCAGTGCATTTTGGAAAACCCATCCCAACCTTGCCGATGGGGCAGCAGCATGGATTTATGCAGGCGGAACCCACCATTCGGTATTTACAATGTCGCTTACACCTGAGTACATTGAAACATTTGCAGAATTAGCAGATGTTGAGTATGTTGTAATTGATAAGGACACAAAAGTTTCAGAGTTCAAAAAAGAATTGCGGTGGAATGATCTTTATTATCATTTAAACCGGGGATTATAAACCAAATAAATTTTTAAAATATAAACTATGGAATCAGCTTTTGAATTTCTCGATTGGATTATCTTTGGTATATATGCTTTTGCCATTTTAGGAATGGGCCTTTTTATCTCAAGAGGTAAAAAAGGAGTAGAAAAAACTGCCGATGATTATTTCCTTGCCAATAAGTCGTTAACATGGTGGGCGATAGGTGCCTCACTTATTGCAGCTAATATTTCGGCAGAACAGTTCATTGGGATGTCGGGGTCAGGCTATGCGCTTGGAATTGGTATTGCCTGTTACGAATGGATTGCAGCGGCATCATTAATAATTATTGCCAAGTATTTTATACCAATTTTTATTGAAAAGAAAATATACACCATGCCACAGTTCCTGGCAGAACGGTATTCGCGTGGTGTAAGTACGGCTTTTGCCATTTTCTGGTTATTGATTTATGTGTTTGTAAACCTTACATCAATAACTTACATGGGGGCACTTGCCATGCAGGAAATACTTGGCGTGCCGCTTATTTATGGTATCATCGGTCTGGCATTGTTCTCAGGTATTTATTCAATATATGGTGGATTAAAAGCAGTAGCATGGACCGATGTTGTTCAGGTTGTCTTTTTGATTTTGGGTGGTTTGGTTACCACATACATGGCACTCGATGCTGTAGGTGGTGTTGATGCCGGCCCAATAAAGGGATTTAGCAATTTGTTTGAAGGTGCCCGTGACCATTTCCACATGATAGCCACTGCCAATGAAAAACCTGAAGTGTTTTCTGACCTTCCGGGGCTTGGAATTATTATTGGCGGTATTTGGCTCACTAACTTTGGATATTGGGGGTTCAACCAGTACATTATCCAAAAAGGGTTGGCGGCTAAATCGGTTCGCGAAGCCAAACGAGGATTACTGTTTGGTGGTTACCTTAAAATTTTAATTCCGCTTATTGTAGTAATTCCTGGTATTGCTGCATTTTATCTGAATGGAAATCTGGCTAAACCCGATGAAGCTTATCCGTTCCTGCTGGCCAATTATATGCCGGTAGGTGTAAGGGGGCTTGCATTTGCTGCATTGACAGCTGCCATTGTTTCGTCACTGGCATCGATGATTAACTCCACATCAACCATTTTTACTGTTGATATTTATAAACCGTATTTCAATAAGAATGCTACAAACAAACAACAAGTCCGTGTTGGACGTATTACTGCCTTTGTTTCACTGTTTATTGCAGTGAGCGTAGCACCGTTGTTGAACAATCTTGGTCAGGCATTCCAGTACATACAAGAATATACCGGCTTTATTTACCCGGGTGTTGTAGTGGTGTTCTTCATGGGGCTGTTCTGGCGTCAGGCTACAAACCGTGCCGCATTGTGGACCGCTTTGCTTACCCTTCCTTTAGGGTTCGCTTTCAAATTCGGATTTCCTGAAATGCCATGGATGATGCGTATGGCTTATGTATTTATTATCCTCGTGTTTGTGGCTACCATTATCACATTTGTTGATAAAAAGGTTTGGACAACTGAAACTAAGCATATTGTACGACCCGGATTTATTCGTACAGGATATATTATGCTCGCTATTGCTGTTATTTCCACAATTATTGGTGTTGTTGGCGTTAATATTGAGTTCCTTTATAATTACGGAATTCAAAATATATTCATGTTGGCTGCAGCATTTTTCTTTGTTGGCGTTATTCTTGTCAGCAACGAGAAAATTATTGCTGCCGATAAAAAATCGGTTGAACTTAATCCGGAATCGTTTAAAACAGGAAAAGCATTTAACATTGGTGCCGTTGGTATCATTGTAATTCTGGCCTTGTTGTACGCTGTGTTCTGGTAAAAAAGTCATTTTATGGATTTGAATCAATTAAAAGAAGAAGTATACAAAGCCAATCTCGATTTGGTGAAGCATGGCCTGGTAATTTTTACCTGGGGTAATGCCAGTGCCATCGACCGCGGGAAAAGGGTTTTTGTAATCAAGCCCAGTGGAGTTGATTATGATGAAATGAAACCGTCGGATATGGTTGTTTGCGATATGGAGGGTAAGGTTGTTGAAGGCAACCTTAAACCTTCATCCGATATGGCTACCCATCTTTATCTTTACCAGAATTTCAAAGATATAGGCGGGGTAGTGCATACGCATTCAACTTATGCCACAGCCTGGGCACAGGCTGGGACTGACCTCCCGAATATTGGCACAACCCATGCCGATTATTTTGCACAGGATATTCCATGTACACGCAAAATGAACGAAGATGAAGTTTTTGGCGAATATGAGCGCGATACCGGTAAGGTAATTGTTGAGCGTTTTAATGGCATAAAGCCAATGGAAGTTCCCGGTGTGTTGGTACAAAACCACGGACCTTTTTCATGGGGAAAAGACGCGCACGATGCAGTGCACAATGCCGTGGTAATGGAACAGGTGGCTAAAATGGCTTCAATTTCATTATCGGTTAACCCCACCTTGAAAATGAACCCTTTGTTGATTAAAAAACATTATGAACGTAAGCATGGGAAGAATGCTTATTATGGACAGTAAAAATTGATGCTTGATGCTCGATGCTTGATGCTCGATGCTTGATGCTTGATGCTTGATGCTTGATGCTAGTTAATTGATTTTAGGATATAAATATATTTGAATGTCTTATCGGAGTTTAGAAATATGGCAACTCTCTCGGGAGATTGTAATAGAGATTCATAAAATGACTATTACAAAGCTTCCAAGATTTGAGATGTATGAAACTGCATCACAGATAAGACGTTCATCGAAAAGTGTAAAATCAAATATTGTTGAAGGATATGGAAGACGAAGTTATAAACAAGATTATATCAGATTTCTGATATTCTCAATTGCATTAAACGATGAAACTATTGATCATTTGGAAACTTTATGGGAAACTGGATCATTAACGGACAAAAATATTTATGATGATCTACATGAACAAATTGATAAACTTGGAAAAAAGTTGAACAGGTTTATCGTAAGCGTAGAAAATCATCATCGGTCAAAAAAATAAACACGATGAGATCCAGCAACCAGCAACGAGCAACCAGCAACCAGTAACCAGTATCCAGTAACCAGTATCCAGTAACCAGTAACCAGTAACCAGTAACCAGTAACCAGTAACCAGTAACCAGTAACCAGTAACCAGTAACCAGTAACCAGTAACGAGCATCATTAAATTTAAAAATAAGTAGTTATGAAAAAATATGTAATTGGAATAGACTACGGCAGCGACTCTGCACGGGCTTTGGTGGTTGACACCGAAACCGGCGAGCAGCTAGCTACTTCCGTAAAACATTATCCCCGTTGGGTTGAAGGAAAATATTGCGATCCGTCGAAAAACCAGTACCGTCAGCACCCGCTCGACTATCTTGAGGTTATGGAAGCTTCTATTAAAGAAGCCTTGTCAAAGTGCGGTCCTTCAGTTGCAGAAAATGTAACAGGTATTTCTTTCGATACAACCGGTAGTACGCCGGCATTGACTGACGGACATGGAACACCCCTGGCAATGTTGTCGGAATATGCTGAGAACCCGAATGCCATGTTTATTTTGTGGAAAGACCACACAGCGGTAAAAGAAGCTGACGAAATAAATGAATTGGCCCGTAAGTTTAAAGTAGATTATACCAAATACGAAGGTGGTATATACTCGTCGGAATGGGTATGGGCTAAGGTATTGCACATGTTGCGAATCGATCCTTCGTTGAAGCAAAAGGCTGTTTCGTGGGTTGAATATTGCGACTGGCTTCCCGCCGTGTTAACCGGTAACACCGAGTTAGATAAAATAAAGCGTAGCCGTTGTGCAGCCGGTCATAAAGCACTCTGGCACCCCGATTGGGACGGCCTTCCACCTGAAGATTTTCTTGATGAGCTTGGACCAGAACTTGTTGGGATGCGCGACCATCTGTATACTGAAACACATACAAGCGACCAGTCTTTTGGTAAGTTAACGCCCGAATGGGCAGAAAAACTAGGTTTGTCAACCGATGTAGCTGTTGGTGTAAGTGCTTTCGATTGCCACATGGGGGCTGTGGGTGCCGAGATTGAGCCCAATACGCTGGTACGTGTTATTGGTACTTCAACCTGCGACATTATCGTTTCACCATACAAAGAAATGGAAGGCAAACTGATACCTGGTATTTGTGGTCAGGTTGACGGTTCTGTAATTCCGGGAATGGTTGGACTTGAAGCAGGACAGTCGGCATTTGGCGATGTGTATGCATGGTTTAAGAATGTATTGGCATGGCCATTACAATTCCTCGACGATGAGGAAAAAGCTAAAGCTATTGAAGATAAAATTATTCCGGCCTTGTCAGAAGAAGCGATGAAAATTCCGGTTGAAGAATCGACGATTGTAGCAACCGATTGGCTGAACGGGCGGCGTACTCCCGATGCCGATCAAAATGTAAAAGCTACCATTACCGGTTTAAATCTTGGTTCATCGGCACCACGTATTTTCAGGGCATTGGTTGAAGCTACAGCTTTTGGGTCAAAAGCCATTGTTGACCGTTTTGCAGAAAATGGAATTGAAATCAACTCGGTTGTTGGTATTGGCGGCGTAGCCAAAAAATCACCATTTGTTATGCAAACCATGGCCGATGTGTTGAATATGCCTATTAAAGTGGCGCGTGCCGAACAAACCGTTGCATTGGGGGCTGCCATGTTTGCCGCAGTTGCTTCTGGTGTTTACGCTAATATTAAAGAAGCCCAGAAAGCAATGGGACAAGGGTATGAGAAAACCTATAACCCGATTGAAGAGAATGCAAAACAATATGCTGAAATTTATAAACAGTATCAAAAGCTCGGAAATATCTAAATGATAGTAATTAGTCATTGGTCATTAGTCATTTGTAGACAATTAAGTCACTAATAGCTAATGACTAATTTACTAATGACTAATTTACCAATGACTCTAATTAATGACTAATTAACTAATGACAAATTTACTAATGACTAATATTATAAAGCTATGAAGAAAATTATTTTAGGAATGTTGGCTTTGTCGTTTGCAGGTATGCAGGCATGGTCGCAAAACACCCTTGTACTTCATCCTGAAAAGGCAGGGGCCACGATTAATAAAAATATCTATGGTCACTTTTCAGAGCATTTGGGTACCTGTATTTATGGTGGTATTTATGTTGGTGAAGATTCAGATATTCCCAACGTAGATGGTTACCGACTTGATGTTGTGGATGCACTAAAAGAATTAAAAGTTCCGGTTTTACGCTGGCCTGGCGGGTGTTTTGCCGACACCTACCACTGGAAAGATGGTATTGGCCCCAAAGAAGACCGCCCTTCAATTGTAAATGTTCACTGGGGGGGTGTAACCGAAGATAACAGCTTTGGGACTCACGAGTTTTTGAACTTGTGTGAACTGATTGGTACTGATGCCTATTTGAGTATAAATGTTGGTTCGGGCACCGTTCAGGAAGCTACCGAATGGGTTGAGTATGTAACTTCAAACAATAAAAGCCCGATGACCGATCTTCGTAAAAAGAATGGTCGTGAAGAACCATGGGACGTGAAGTTTTGGGGAATTGGAAACGAAACCTGGGGGTGCGGTGGTGATATGCGCCCTGAATATTATGCCGATATTTACCGCCATTATGCCGGATATATTCGCGGTAAAGGATTTCAGAAAGTAGCTGTAGGACCGTCATCAGGTGATTATAACTGGACCGAAAAATTAATGGCCGGCCTTAAGGGTAAGAATAATTTGGTACAAGGCATTTCGCTTCATCACTACACATTGCCTACCGGCGATTGGGGTGCAAAAGGATCATCAACTGACTTTGGTGAGGAAATGTGGTTCAAAACCCTGAAAAACACAATGGTGGTTGAAGATCTCATTGAAAACCACCTTGATATTATGGACAAATATGACCCTAAAGGTGATATATCATTAATTGTTGACGAATGGGGAACATGGTATGATCCGCTTCCAGGTACAAATCCCGGATTTTTGCAACAACAGAATTCTGTTCGCGATGCAGTGCTGGCAGGTATCAACCTGAATATTTTTAACAATCATGCTGACCGTATTTCGATGGCGAACATTGCACAAATTGTAAATGTGCTGCAAGCTATGATTTTAACCGATGGCCCTGAAATGGTAAAAACACCAACTTACCATGTGTTTAAAATGTACAATGTACACCAGGACGCTACTCTTATTCCAAGTGATTTATTATCTGAAGATTATGAATACGAAGGGGAAAAAATTCCAGCCCTTACATCTTCGGCTTCAATAAAAGATGGTGTGACAAATATTACCCTTTCAAATGCTAATCCAAACAAAGCATTGGAAGTGGAGTGTTACCTGGGTAGTGATAACTACAAGTCAGCTTCAGGTCAAATTGTTACTTCTGACAAAATCAATGATTACAACGATTTTGGTAAAGAAGAAAAAGTGAAAATTGACAATTTTGAGGTTGAAAAACCTAAAGACGGCAAGATGATGGTTGAAATACCAGCTCATTCTGTTGTTTTGATTCAGTTACAATAACTTAAAAACCAACACAATGAAAATTTATAAAATAGAAAAAGCGTTTCTTCTGCTTTTAATGTTGTTTGTTTTTGCAGCTTGTAGCCAGAAGCAGCAATCAGTATTTACCGATGTGGTAGATGGTATTGATGCTGCTGCTTTTGAGCAAACAATCGACGGAAAAGCAACAACTTTATATACCATGGTTAACAACAATGGCATGGGGGTTAAAGTTACCAACTTTGGTGCCCGTATTGTTGCCATTTGTGTACCCGATGCCAATGGTAACCCGGTTGATGTTGTACTGGGGCACGATAACCTCGACGATTACACGGCTCCGGGTG
>JASMTI010000014.1:0-2987 GCA_041694375.1 Bacteroidales bacterium
TTCTGCTCAAAGGTTTTGCAGTCGGCAGTGAGGCCGGCCCCGCCACTTGGGTCATGCCCCGCTATGGTCATTACATAAGGTCGCATATTTCCATCTGTTTTTTATACCTTTTGAAGTTTGAAACCACCTTTTCCAATGTTGATGTTTCATCCCATAGTCCGCCTAAAACAGCTACCCCATCAAATCCAACCTGTTTAGCTTTTGCGATTTTATCGGGTAATATCCCACCCAATGCGATAATCTTCGTCATGCTTTCATGGCTTAGTTTTTTCATCAGGTCATCAAAATTAAAAGCAGCCTTATAGCCTTTTTTCGATATACTGTTAAAAACAGGACTTAGAAAAACATAGCTGCAGTATGGGGATACATCGCTAATTTCATTAAATGAATGGCAATTGCAACTTTTTGATAAACCGTTGAACGGTACCGGCAGTATATTTCGGGTTTGCCCGCTAAAGTGGACCCCTTTTATGTTATATCGGTTTGCCAATTCAATATGATCGTTCACCATAACCCGGTCATGAAACTTGCATTCAATTTTTTTCAATAGTAACCCTACATTGTCGATATTCATACCGGGTTTGCGTAAGTGTAAGCATGGCAAGCCTTCATGAAAAAGTGCATTGATGATTTCGCTTTCGTTTTTCAATTCTTCGGGATGGGTTATTGCTATAAAGTGCATGTTGTTTATAATTATTATTATTTTATGACAGCCTAATTTTCTAGTATGTTTAATATCATGACGGCACATAAATTTCGCCACCATTTTCAACAAACTCACGTTTCTTTTCTTCCATTTTCTCTGCCATTTCTTTCAGTTCGTGGGTGTTTTTCATCGAGCAGAAATGCTCACCGCACATCGAACAAAAATGCGACACTTTACTGCCTTCGTCGGGCAGGGTTTGGTCGTGAAATGCCATGGCTGTATCGGTATCAAGTGCCAGGCAAAACTGGTCTTTCCACCTGAACTCGAAGCGTGCTTTGCTCATGGCATCATCGCGTACCTGTGCCCCGGGGAAGCCTTTGGCCAGGTCGGCAGCATGGGCAGCCAGTTTGTAGGTTATTACTGCTTGTTTCACATCGTCTTTATCGGGTAGCCCGAGGTGTTCTTTTTGGGTTACATAGCAAAGCATGGCCACGCCCTCGGCACCAATCATGGCCGCCCCGATAGCCGATGTAATGTGGTCGTAACCAGGCGCGATGTCGGTTGTAAGCGGCCCCAGTACATAAAAAGGGGCGTTGTCGCAGTATTGTTGCTGAAGTTCAACATTCTCGCGAATTTTGTGCATGGGTACATGCCCGGGGCCTTCAATAAGCACTTGCACGAAATGTTTCCGGGCAATTTGGGTAAGCTCGCCCAGCACTTTCAGCTCGGCAAACTGGGCTTTGTCGTTGGCGTCGTGTATCGAGCCGGGGCGAAGGCCGTCGCCCAGCGAAATGCCCACATCATATGCGGCCAGTATTTCGCATATTTCATCAAAACGGGTGTATAAAAAGTTTTCCTGATGATGAAACATGCACCATTTAGCCATGATGGAACCCCCGCGCGAAACAATGCCGGTTAGGCGTTTAATCGTACGCGGAATATGCCGCCACAATAACCCGGCATGAATGGTGAAGTAATCAACACCCTGTTCGGCCTGTTCGATTAACGTATCTTTAAAAACCTCCCATGTAAGGTCTTCAATTTTTCCGTTTACTTTTTCGAGTGCCTGGTATAACGGGACTGTGCCAACCGGGACCGGTGAGTTGCGGATAATCCATTCGCGGGTTTCGTGAATATGGTTGCCCGTTGAAAGGTCCATAATGGTATCGGCACCCCAGCGGAAAGCCCATACGGCTTTTTCTACTTCCTCTTCGATACCCGAAGAGAGGGCAGAATTGCCGATGTTGGCATTAATCTTTACTTTGAACTTACTGCCGATAATCATGGGTTCGGCCTCGGGGTGGTTAATATTGGCTGGTATCATGGCCCGGCCGGCAGCAATTTCGTCGCGTACAAATTCAGGCGTGATATATGATTCGGGAATTTTCCCCCCATTTTTTGTAATGAGCTCATCGATGCGTTGATTTTCGCGAATGGATACATATTCCATCTCGGGAGTAACAATCCCTTTTGTGGCATAGTAAAATTGTGTGATGTTAGCCCCCTTTACTGCTTTTAGTGGTTTACGGGTTTCCGGAAATCGGATATCGGCTGTTTCCGGATTTTGGGCACGCTCACGACCGTATTCCGACGAGAGTTGCTGAAGTTTGCTTACATCGCCGCGTTTTTTAATCCATTCGCCGCGAAGTGGTAGCAAACCTTTCCCAATATCGATGGTGCAATTGGGGTCGGTGTATGGCCCCGAGGTATCATAAACTGTAATGGGCGCATTTTTTTCTATATTTTCCCGCGTTTTAGTATCGCTAAGTTTTATTTCGCGCATGGCGACCTTTATGGGGTGAAGCTTACCGGGCACATAAACCTTTGTTGAGTTTGGAAAAGCACCCTGGCTTATTAAATCGTGGTTGAGGTTTTGGGTTTTCATATTTCATTGTTGGATTATTGGGTTATTGGATTGTTGGGTGTGGTGATTGTTTTTTCAAAACTCATGAACTGATGCACCTATGCACTGAACTACCAATGACCAATGACTAATAAACTAATGCTGGGAGCTATGCTACCAGGCCCGATGAGTTTACGATATCGGGAACTAATTCACCCACCTTGTGTGGCTTTTATGATAAGGATTTTGTCCCCGTTTTTAAGATCTTGTTTATCCCATTTGGCGCGGGGTATAACGGCATTGTTTAATGCCACGGCTATTCCGCCCAGGGTTTCGACTTCGAGATAATTAAATAATTGAGCGAGGTTGCAGTTTGCCTCAACGGTATGCTTTTGATCGTTAACAAAAACTTCCATAGCTTTTGGTTTTTAAAGTTGAACAAAAGCAGGAGGTTGTATTAAAAGATTAAAAGGTAGATAAATTTCTGCCTCCCTTCGC
>JASMTI010000015.1:0-3234 GCA_041694375.1 Bacteroidales bacterium
GTTTTTTTATCTCTTCAATAAAATATTTGACTTTTTCAATTAGTGGTTCTGTAATTTCTGCATCAAAGTCAAACATGTCTCCATAATCCCCCTTTTGTCTGTAATCGAAAAGTTTTGAAAATAATTTACCATGTTCTTTATCTATGATACCGTTCTTTACAAAATTTAATCCAAATTGGGTTCTCGCCCCATCATGGGTTTGACTCTCAATTTCATTTTTGAGCAACAATGCAATTACTGCATAAAAACAAGCGTAATATAATCTATTTACAACAGCATTCCACCTGCTTTCCCTGGCAAGAATCAAAGCTTCTTCATAAGCTTCATTTGCTCTTTGAAATCGATAATTGATATAATCGTTTTTGTTTTGGATTTTCATAACCGTATTCCTTCTTTTTCTACATTTTTAAAAAGAGGTGAATAAGCTAATGTATTAGACCAATAATCTTTAGGATAAATAAATGTAGAAATAATCTGTCCAGTTTCTAATTCGATGTTATATAGCTTGTTTCGAAATTTATCTTCAATCTCATTCGTGATTTTATTATCATCAACAAGAATCAAAACATCCCAATCTGATTCTGGACTAAAATCACCTCTGGCCCTTGAACCGAATAAAAAAGCATCTGCTCCTGAATCAGTGGCATGAATTGATTCAAATATTTTATCCCTAATGTTGTCTTGATTCATAAAAAAACATCTTTTTATCAAAGATAATTTTTCTCAAGAACATATGCAATTACAGCTGAAATACCCCTAAAATTGCCAATTATGCTTTATCGAATTAACAAAGAACCAACATCAACTCAATTTATTTCCATTAAATTTGTATGAATATTGTTCTTGAATCACAAAATCAAGATACGTCAAACAGACATAACCATGGCACGACTTTTTCTCATCATACTCGGCATTAGTTTGCTCACAACAGCCACACACGCCCAGCTTCATTACCGGGTGCAATTCAACACGAAAACGGGCACGCCCTACTCCATCAACAACCCCGGAGCGTTTTTATCGCCCCGGGCTATCGAAAGAAGAAACCGGCAGGGAATTGAAATTGATTCAACCGACCTGCCTGTCAACCCAGCCTTTATCGATTCACTGAACTCAATTGGGCTGAACGTAAAACATACCAGTCGATGGCTTAACGGTGCCATTGTAACCACCACCGACACAGATTTGGTTTCAACATTGGTTTATCCCTCGTTTATTGACACCATTCAGCTCCGTAAAAACCAGCTTTTAAAAAGCAGTTTTAATAAATTTTCGGATGAAGACAGCTTGCTACAAAACCACTATGGCGAAGCTTACAACCAGGTAAGCATGCTTAACGGTCACCTTGTACACGAAAAATCAACCGGCGAAAGCACATGGATTGCAGTTATTGATGCCGGTTTTCTGAATGCCGACTCGCTCGAAGTTTTTGATTCACTTTATTCACGCAACGGAATTCTGGGCACCCGCGATTTCGTTAACCCCGGGGGGAATGTGTACGAAAGTCATTACCACGGTACAGCAGTTTTATCGGTTATGGCTGCCAACCAACCCGGCAGCTTTGTGGGCACTGCCCCGGGCGCATCGTACTGGCTGTTACGTACTGAAGATGCCCCAACTGAATATCCCGTAGAAGAAGATTACTGGGTTGTCGCTGCCGAGTTTGCCGACAGTGTGGGCTGCGACGTGATAAACACTTCGCTGGGCTACACTACATTCGACGACCCATTGTTCAACCACACATACGGGGAATTTAACGGGGAAACCCTAAAAATATCAAAAGCCGCTAACCTGGCTGTTGATAAGGGAATGGTAGTGGTTTGCAGTGCCGGAAATTCGGGAAACGACAACTGGCGATACATTTCAGCACCATCGGAAGCCAAAAATGTTTTGTCGGTTGGTGCTGTAAATGCGAACCGTGATACTGTTTATTTTTCATCGGCCGGGTTTGCCGGTGCTGATATCCCAAAACCCGACATCGCAGCAATGGGCTCGGGCACAACCGTTGCATACCCGTACGGCGATATAGTCCAAAGCAGCGGCACTTCGTTTTCATCGCCTGTTATTGCCGGAATGGCTGCCTGCCTGGTAGATATATACCCTGAAAAAACAGCTACCGAAATCATCAATATTATTCGCGAAAGCGGAGATTTATATCCTCAGCACAATGTTAAAAGCGGATACGGGATTCCCGATTTTTCTACCTTATTCAAGGGCGAAGGTTCGCTTGCTGAAACATTCAATAACAGCAAAAATGTGTACCCCAATCCCTTTTCGTCATATCTGTTAATCAATGACAATCAAATTTCGTCTGTCGACCTGTACAACAATAAGGGGATGAAAGTTTTAGAACTAACAAAAACAAACAACCAAAAAGAATTTTCATCTGATGCATTAATAAATTTGCCAAAAGGAATGTATTTTGCAATTTTGAGGGGCAAAGACAAACTTAGCACTGTAAAACTCATAAAAGAATAACCTTTTGGACAATCAGATAACACTTCAGGAATTAAACTCGCTCATACAGGAAAACCTTCAACTTTCGTTTCCCGACCAAATATGGGTAACGGCAGAAATAGGAGAACTAAAGGTAAACCGCAACGGGCATTGCTACATCGAGCTGGTTGAAAAAGACAAACAGACCGATACCATACTGGCACGCTCAAGGGCAACCATTTGGGCATGGCAGTTCCGTTTTATTCAACCCTATTTTGAAACCACTACCGGACAGGCATTAACATCTGGTATTAACGTACTGGTTTCGGTTACCGTAGAATTTCACAATGTTTACGGGTTAAGCCTGAACATTAAAGATATTGACCCCGCTTACACGCTTGGCGATATGGCCCGCAAACGTCAACAGGTTATCGACAGGCTCACCGAAGAAGGTATTTTCGATATGAACCGCGAGCTTGAATTCCCTGATATCCCCTCGCGCATTGCCATCATTTCATCGCCAACAGCCGCCGGATATGAAGATTTCATGAACCAGCTCAACGCCAATCGTTCGGGCTTTCAGTTTTACACCAAACTTTTTGAAGCCACCATGCAGGGCAATGATGCCCCGGCATCAATAATAGGGGCACTTGATTTTATTTACGATTATGAAGAATTGTTTGATGTGGTGGTCATCATCCGTGGTGGTGGTTCGCAAATGGACCTCAGCTGCTTCGACGATTATAACCTGTCAGCCCATATCGCCCAATTCCCCCTGCCGGTATTAACCGGTATTGGTCA
>JASMTI010000016.1:0-2656 GCA_041694375.1 Bacteroidales bacterium
AAAACCATAACAGATGATGATGCCTGTATCCTTCCACCGCTTAACCTTACCGAACTTGATTTAAGGGAAAATGCCAAGCAGTCTGTATTTAACATTTACGGACAGGGTGGTTTGTTGATGATGCTCTCCATCGGTAGCAAAACCGAATACATCTATACCAATACAGACCAGGAATTAAACAATTACTTCTACCGATGGGACGAGGCTAAAAACATGTGGGTGAACTGGTCGCCCCAGACCCAGCCACAATTAGAAGCCAAAGACATTATCCTTGCTGTTTTTGCCATTTGGGGAGAAATGCTAAAAGATCCGCATTTTACACTTGATGCGCTTGGTACTGTTCCTGTTGTTGGTGCGCCGTTTGATCTTGTCAATGGTTTCCTTTATACTCTTGAAGGGGAGTATTTTTATGCCTCGCTTTCTTATCTGGCAACCATACCTTTTGTATTTGAAGGGGTAACTTATGTGAAATACGTTTGTAAGTCAGGTGGTATGGTCAAGGCCATCGACCTGACAGTGGAAGGGGCTGCCGCGGTAAGCAAGATTGGTAAAAAGTTCAAAGCTGCCAAAATTGCCAAGCTTGATGACGAATTGTTTGAAGTGGCCAAATTGGTTGACCGGAACAAAATTCACATAAGCACCATTAGCAAACTGGCTGATGAAATACCCACGGGAAGCCAGTTAAATGCTGTTTTAAAGAAAGTAAACGGACTAAGTGAAGCAAAACAAGCTGACTTTCTTACTGATATTGCCAAAGCCGACGGACGGGTAAGCGATGCGGCTAACCTGCTTAAAAACAACCTTTCCAAAATTGATGAAGGCGTAATTGAAGCTTGGACGTTGCTTGATGGTTCGCCAGTTATAAGGTTGGATATTAAAAACCTTGAAAACCTTCAAACGGTAATCAAGCACCCGGATTACACGTTTACAGCTGACCAATTGTCGGAACTTTCAACAACGATTAAAAACAGTAACAGCAAAGCGCGGTTAATTGAAGAATTAAGCTATGCAACAAAATATCCTGATGCTTTTGGAAATGTTGATGAAATTGTTTCTTTAGCAAAAAGGTTTACAACCACTGTAAGAACGCTTGATTACATTCCTACTTCCGGCACAAAACTTATATCAAAAGCCGACAAAACAGTTACAATACTCGGGCGGTGGACAGATGACATGCAATATGTAAAGTCAAAATTACAGCCGAGTGATTTTAATGTAGGCACTCAATACGGGGATGTAACTATTAATAATAAAGGTTTCAATTTCTTAAATATATCGGATGATTTAGTAAAAGCAGCTACAGACTTTTTTACACAATATAATAAACCATGGCTTGATAAAGCAATTGAAAGAGGAGATGATATTATTCTTGCTACAAGACCTACTGAAAAAACACATTATATTGATGAAATCACGAACGAGCTAAAAGGAAATTATGCTAAAGAACTTGATTATTTGGTTAAGAAAGACTATAAACCTATAAACATTACCGATTCAGAATGGGCAACAATTAAAAATTGGTTTAAATGAAATACAGAGAATTAACGGAACTTACAAATACTGAACTTTTTCAACGCTTCGTACAGTCCTACAATTTTGAATATAAATTTATTGATAATACGTTGTGTATTAAAAATAATTGTCTTTTGATTTTAATCTATGGATTTTACACAGAAGATATTTTGTATTTTGATTTTGTGAAAACTGATGATAAAACAACCGCAAATATTGGAAGGCTAATTTCAGATAGCAGCAATAAAGATGAAATGAAACGTATTTATGCTTTTTTTAAAAAAAATCATATTCAACCCGTAAGTAATATTGTAACCCCCAATACTATAAAGGTGGAAAGATATTTTATGACATATATTAAAATTATTTCAGACTATCTTTCAAATTTGCTTAGATGCGATTTGAGTAGTTACAATAAATATTTTGAACCAGCTCCACCAATGCGCCAACAAGAATTTGAAAAGATACTGAAAGAGTTTTAGATATAAACCTGTCCCGTTTGGCGGGAGGCTCGAAGCCCAATTATCATAAATCATGCGGGTTAACCACTTCAAGTCCTGAAATATTCTTAAAATCGTTTAGGTTTCGGCTAATTAGGGTGAAACCGTAAACCATTGCAGTTGCGGCAATAATGGCATCCGGCAGTTTTGTTTTGTATGTTTTCCTTATTTCGATGGTTTTTTCAATTATATCATCATTGATATTCAGCACAGAAGCCTGTGCTGTCATTATATCCAGGCTTTCCTTGTCCTGTTCGGTAAGCTTGCTGTAGGCATACAATTCTATCCGGCTAATGACAGAAATGCTGTACCCATTATCAATTACCCCCTTGCTCAACGAAGTCTCTGACTTCTTCCCTCAACCCGCTGTAGTTTTCAACTACCAGATAAAAGTGATGCAATTGAACTTGTCGGATTTCCCTCTAAAACAGTCAAATGGGAACCGGATATTTTTTATTCTTAATGATAAAAATCCTGATCATGTCCACCGGTTATCAACTCAAAGATCAAAATGGTGGATTGTACTTCCTTTTCATCCGGTAAATTGGGCTGATATTTTTTCACACGATCTTTAATAATCCGGTACGTGTATTAGCCCCCGAATAAGTCTGACATAATTATCAATAAAAATTAGTAATTATGCA
>JASMTI010000017.1:0-50785 GCA_041694375.1 Bacteroidales bacterium
CACTTTTGTTTTCGTTGCTAGTTTTGGGCTGTACATTTGGTCATGCCCAATTGTCGAAAAACCCGAATAAATTTCTGGGCAACATTACTACTGCGTATTCTATTAGAAGTGATTTTAGTGATTACTGGAACCAGTTGACACCAGAGAATGAAACGAAATGGGCCTCGATAGAGGGAACCCGTGATGTTTACAATTGGGAAACCGTAGATAGGCAATATCAATATTGCAAAGACCACAATTTTCCATTTAAGTTTCATTGTCTTGTTTGGGGGTCTCAATATCCTGGCTGGATGGACAACCTTACCGAAAGCGAGCAATTAGAAGAAATTACGGAATGGTTTGATACTGTTGCCGTACGCTATCCCGATATTGAATATATTGATGTAGTAAACGAAGCGCTACCGAGTCATGCCCCTGCACCTTTCAAAGACGCACTGGGTGGCGATGGTGAATCAGGATACGATTGGATTGTGGAGGCGTTTGAAATGGCTCGTGAACGGTGGCCTGAAGCTGTGCTTATCTACAACGACTATAATACATTCCAATGGAATACCAATGGCTATATTGATTTACTTAAAACAATAGTGGCGGCAGGTGCCCCGGTTGATGCTGCAGGTTGCCAGGCACATGACCTAAATGATATGTCTGGTGCCGACTTTAAGAATGTTCTGGAAAAGATACACAATGAGACAGGGCTTCCGATCCTCATTTCTGAATACGATATCGATAAAGAAGATGATCAGGTACAGTTAACTCGTTTCAAAGAGCAAATTCCCGTTATGTGGGAGGCTGATTATGTGGCAGGCGTAACGCTTTGGGGCTATATTTACGGCTCTACCTGGGTTGATCACTCGGGATTGATCAAAAATGGAGTTGAACGTCCCGCTTTGAAATGGCTTCGTGAATACATGCAAACAGATGCTGCTTTAAATGCAAAGAGCCCTTTGTTGGACGTTGGCAAATATGCTTTCATAAGTGCTTCGTCAAATAAAGTTGAAATCAATACCGAGACCACAATTACTGCAAAGGCATTTAGCGATGAAGACAACATTTCAGAAATCGTGGTCTATGTGAATGATTCGCTTTTGGCTGAAAGTACTGAACCTTCAATTGACTTGAAATGGACACCTGTGGTTGCCGATGATTATACTTTTTCTTTGAAAGTGCTAAATAGCTCCGACAGTATAATTATCGAAAAAAGTTGCGTGGTTAGTGCTTTCGAACCAAGTTCGCCATTTAACGAAGTGCCAATAGCTTTGCCCGGTATACTTGAAGCTGAAGATTTCAATAACGGTGTAAATGGCGTGGCTTATAACGATACCGACGATAATAATGAAGGCGGAAAGTACCGGGCCGATAGTGGTGTTGATATTGATAACAGTGCCGATGGAGGGTATGTTGTTGGTTGGACTTCAAGTGGCGAATGGTTGGAATATACGGTTAAAGTTGAAAAGGAACAATATTTAGATTGGTCGGCAAAGGTTGCATCAGGGCTGGAAGGTTCTGCATTTAGGATTTATATGGGCGAAACCGATATTAGCGGTGAGATTTCTGTGCCACAAACTGCATCTAGCGATTGGACAGTATATACAGAAGTTGAAGGGCGTACTAATATTGCTATGCCGGAGGGCACATATAATTTGCGTTTGGTAATTGAGGGGGCGTATTGCAATATCGATAAGGTAACCTTTAGTTCTGATCAAACAGGTGTTTACGATAGGAAAATTGACAAATTCGATGGGGCTTATGAGGTGTTTTCTGTTACGGGTATCCGCTGGGGCACCGTTGAGGTCAATAATGGTAATATTTCTAACTTATCAGGCAGGTTGCCCAATGGAATATATATTCTTCGTAACGAAGATGGCACTGGAGAAGCAAGGCGTATTGTGATACATTAAAAACCTGATTCGAAATAAGGAAATAAAAATAAATGTTGCATTTGTCAACATCGATACAACGAGGTGTTAAAGTCGGCTTTAACGCCTCGTTTTTGGTATGGGGAGGTGGCATCATGCCCCGTTTTTTTGTTATCCAAGTTTTCCTGTTTTGCTTTTTATGCAAAAAGGGTTGTTTAGGTGATTAATTACTTAATAAATAAATTTTTTATGTCATTTTGAGAAGGATGTTTTATCATTCCTTTGTTTGTGATCAAATACTCAATTGTTATTTTCTTATTGTTGAGGCTTGATAAAACAATCCCATCGGGTGGCATTGTGTCCCAAAGTAATAACTTATTGGTCTCCCATTTATAGTCTGTATATATTAGATAAATTAGTTCGGTACATATTAGCCTGTCGTGTGTATTTATGTTATAATTGTAATCGTACTTTGTGCCAATCAGTTCATTAAGCGTAAGGTACATTTTGATTTCTTGATTTTGTGGTATTTTATTAGGTCGGAGTAACACGTAACTGCTTCCATCTGAAAACTCATCAATTGGTGAATACCGGGTTCCTTTTAAATCGCAATGGGTAAATGTGCCATCTCCCATGTATATTGCCACATGTCCGAAATAGCCGGGTATTAGATAGTTCGTAAGCCTATACGTTGTTTTAATGCACAAAATATCCCATTTTTTTAAATGGGGCAGAAGTTTCTGTAAATTGTTATTTTTTGAGTGGGGAAAGGTAATTTTACTAATTACGTTAGATACTACTTGGCTGCATAATCCTGCAAAATTGTAAATCCAGGTATCAGGTACCAGGCTTTTTAGGTTCTTGATTTTGGTTTGTTTTACCCGGTGATTTATTACAAGCGTATCGGACTGGTGATTTAATTTTGGTGAAATGTGTTCACATATAATTGTGCCGGTTTTACTACACAAAATATTTTCATGTGGTAAGTCGAAAGTTGCAAAGGTTAAATTTGTACCGGATAGCATCATGATAAACAAAATCAAGATTTTTCCAGTAATACACTTTATCCCTGATAAGATATGTATAGCCCCATTTTTCATGAAATAATCTGACCAATAAAGATACAAAATCTTATTTATACCATCGTTGGTTTGATTCAAATTTTGGGTTCAATTTAAGATTAGGGTGGGTGATTTTATTCTTATAACTAATACAACACCCATAGAATTACAAAAAAACCTGTATGATAGGTTTTGTCATACAGGCTTTATTAATTATGTGAATGTTGAGTTGTTTTTGGGTTTTTTGGGTTTTTTAACTCAGTGTTTAATTTTCATCTTCATCATATGGGGTTACCTCACATTCAAACTCTGTTTTTTCTATCTCATCTGTTGTAAGCCATTTTTCGGAGGTAATTAATTCATACTGCCCGTTTCCTTTGTCGCTTAAGTCCCAGACAATACCTTCTGCCTCGGGAAACGGGACTTTCCCTTCCAGTTGGTCGCCAAATAAACGGAGAAGTAAGTTGTTGTCAGATAACCCGTGCACAAGTGCTTTTAGTGCAATTTCTTTGTTGATTTCCACATCTGTATTGTCCATACTTTTCAACTCCAAATCAATCACATTGACCTGTATATGTGGAAATTTTCCATTGTAGGCCTTGTAAAGTAACTGGTTCACCTCAAACAGGGGCTTGTGGAGGTCAATTTCTGAGTATTTCTCGGCCATTTTTTCTTCCAGCATTTCTAATGAAATGTTGTCGATTTGACCTTCGGTTAAATGTTCCGACAGCTTATAACCGAGTACTTCTTTTGCAGCTTCCCGCGGCTCAAATTCATTGATGGCCATAAAAAGAAATTCTTTGACCTCATTGTCTTTAAGATTGGCAGCATCAGGTACTTCAAAGCGGTTCAAAAGCTCTTTGTAATCTGAAATACTCCATGCACCTTCAAGTTCATCGGTGTTTTTTACGTCATTAATTTTTACTTGAAACTTCATACGATTAAGACTTTTATTTTCAATGGTATAGTTTTGAACTCGCATGTTTTAATTATTCTCTTGGATGTCATTTTTTACATGCTCGTTTCATAAAAAATTAGTTTGATATCTATTTAAGTAACCGCTGAAGAGAAGTATTGTTGTAATAAAGTTTTATATTTAAAAGCAAAAACAACATATGACAAAAAAAATTGCATTGGTATTGTCAGGCGGGGGTGCCCGTGGTATTGCACATATAGGGGTTATCAATGAGTTATTGAAGCGTAAGTATGAAATAACCGCAATTGCCGGTACTTCTATGGGGGCGTTGGTTGGTGGTGTATATGCCATGGGTAAGTTAAATGAGTTTGAAGAGTGGATGGTCTCACTTGATAAATTGCGGATGTTCAAATTACTTGATTTCACTTTTAGTGCAAATGGGCTAATTAAAGGGGATAAGTTATTGAACAAGATAATGGAAATTGTAGGTGATCGTAAAATAGAAGAATTGCCGATTCCTTATGTTGCAGTTGCTACCAATATTATCGAGAAGTCGGAGGTTGTATTTAAAAGTGGCAGTATTTATGATGCGGTCCGTGCTTCAATTTCAATCCCTACAGTTTTTACCCCGCATAATGTAGATGGTAACTTGTTGGTTGACGGTGGGTTGCTCAATAATATGCCGAATAATCACGTAGACCGGAGTAACAGTGATTACATGTTTAGTGTTAATGTGAATTCAAGGGTTCCGATACTCAAACTTGAAAAAGAAAAGAAACAGGAGGAAGAAGAAACAAACAGGTATTTACAGCGGCTAAATGAATTTAAAAGTCATTTAAATATTTTCAATAATGATGAACATGAGGAAAAAATGGGCTATTTTGAATTAATAAGCCGCACCATTAGTACCATGATCGATAATAACGCGCAGTTTTCATTAAAAGAGTTTCCCCCTGATTTATTGTTTCAGATATCAAGGGACTGTGCAGATACGTATGATTTTTACAAGGCTGAATATTTAATCCAACTCGGGCGTAAAACAGCACAAATTGAGCTCGACAAGTTTGAAAAAAGATAATTGATTAAGTTTTTGATATGATATCATGTGCAATTGTGCTTGCCTGTTTTATGCGGTCGGCCATTCCAATGCCATTGCGCATGCTCCCGGCAAGTATCAGCCCCGGATATTTCTGCTCCAGCTGTTCGATGGTTTCATAGCGTTGTTTCGAGTCGGCACCATACTGCGCGATGGCATGTTGGTAACGGAAAATCCGGATCATGTCGGGGTTAAATGAATCGAGCTTCATCATGTGTGGTATTTCTTTTTGAAGTATGCCAATAATCTCATCATCGCTCATGTTGTATTGCTCGGGCATGCGGGTGCCACTCATAAAAACCGATAATAAGGCACCACCTTCGGGCGCGCGGTCTTCAAAAAATGATGAAGTGAATAAAACACCGAGAATGCTCCGTTTTTCGATGGATGGAACCAGCCCCCCAAAGGCTTTGATATCGCAACCAGTCCATTTTTTATACCCCAAAATGACCTGCACTATTTTAGCATACTGTAGGTTGGTAATGGGGCTTAGGGCTTCTTTGCCAATAAATGGGAGCAGACCGGGCAATGCATACGCACCAACGGTTGAAACTACATACTTCGATTCTATCTCAATTGTTTCACCTTTGCAGTTTGTTTTTGTCAGGTATCCTTTCCCCTTTGGGTTAATGCTTGTGTTGTTGCAGCTAGTAAAAATATTTTCGTTGCCAACTGAATTGACAAGGGCGTTGGTTAGGCTTTTTAGTCCTTCTTCGGCTGAAAAAACTTCTTTTGTAGCTTTTTGTAGTCGTGGGGTGTTCTTTTTTTCTTTTGCTTTGGCCATTGAACCCTTGATAAAACTTCCGTATTGCTGTTCGAGGTTGTATAGTTTAGGCAGGGCATATTTCGGGACCAGGTAATCTGTTTTTCCGGCATAAACCCCCGATACAAAAGGATCTACTGTGTAATCGAGAAAGCTTTTGCCCAAACGGCGCTTAACAAAATCCGATAAATTTTCCATGGGGTTGGTGCCCGGTTTGCGCCAGGGTTCGCCCAAAATCCTGAATTTGTCTTTAATTGTGTAGAGTGGGGTTGTGATAGCTGAAATCGGTCCTGAGGGTATAGCATGCCATTTGTTGCCTTTCCAAATCAGTCGTCGTTTTGCCTCAGGATTAGCCGTTACCAATTTGCAATCCGGGTGCAGTTCTTCAAAAAGTTCGGCTACTTCAGGCCACGAAATCACCCCCGTATTGGGACCCGATTCAAAAAGAAAACCTTCTTCCGAATGCGAATTGATAACTCCCCCGGTCCGGTTCTCTTTCTCGATAACAGCAACAGAAAAGCCTGCTTTATTCAGGTAATGTGCTGTGGATAAGCCGGTAAGTCCGGCTCCTATTATAACAACTTGCTTTTGCATGCTTTTTATTTTCTTAAAAATCTTATTATTGGATGATAAAAAACTTGTTTCTCTCTCTTTATCTAAATAGGTTTAAATAATTATCAAATACATATACTCTACTTCTTTTTCCACCAGTATTTTCTCTCAATACATTAAGTTTCTCTAAATCTGAAATCAATTTGTAAGATGATGGCATTGAAATCGATGCAACCGTACTTACCTTATCTGCTGTAATCATTGGACGTTTATACAAATAGTCGATTACTTTTCTGGCCTTTAATGCCCTACTGCCTAATGATTGAATGTCACTATCAATTTGTTTCTGAAGTTGCAATATATTATCAAAAGTGATAATACCATTTCTAGCCGTTTCAATCACCCCTACAAGAAAAAACTTATACCATTGTTCTAAATTATTACTCTCTCTTACTGTTGTTAAGTTATCATAGTACAATTTTCTGTTTTTCTCAAAAAAATCAGATAAATACAAAACTGGTTTTTGCAATATTCCCTTGCTTACCAAATAAAGTGGAATCAATAATCGCCCTACTCTACCATTTCCATCAAGAAAAGGGTAAATTGTTTCAAATTGGTAATGAACCAGTCCGATTTTAAGCAATTCAGGTATATGAATCTCTTCGTTATGAATAAACTTTTCAATATCACTCATTAGTTCTGGCACAGAGCTATGATTTGGAGGTATAAAAACGGCATCATTTATTGTTGCTCCACCAATCCAGTTTTGACTAATCCGAAATTCACCAGGTTGTTTTTTTTCGCCTCGTACCCCTTGAAGTAATACTCGATGAGTTTCTCTTATGAGTCGTGATGAAAAGGGTAGTTTATTAAGATGCTCGATAGCCCATTCCATAGCTTTTATGTAATTCTGAACCTCTTCCCAATCATCTCTTTTGTCTAAAGGCAAATCCTCTTTCTCTAAAAGGGCTTCGTCCATATTTGTCTGCGTCCCTTCAATTTTACTGCTTTGAGTTGCTTCTTTTAACACATGCATACTGATAAACAATTCAATGTTAGGAATATATTTTGAATACATGTCCAATCGGCCTAATTCTCTATCAGCTTGGCTTAACAATTGCAACACTTCCATATTATCAATTTGCAGCTGTCTGTTGATAAACTCAGGATGAAAGCTTTTATAGTAACCCTGACTAATATATTGTCCTGATTTAAACTGTTTCATTGTGAAATTTTAAACAAAGATAATACTTATTTAAATATTCGACATATTTCTTAAATAAGTAGTTCTGTTATTTAAGAAATTAAATCAGTTTCTTTTATGCAGGATGTTTCTCAGCCTTGTTGACCAAACCGTAGTAAAATTTTTCATCTAATCGAGATGTTTAAATGTTTTCCTAATCCTATCTTTTTAAACTAAAGACTATAATTACCAAGTAATATTTTCATCAATAAACTGTATCAATCCTTCAGCCATGTTTTGTTGTTCTTCAACCCCCGGATGCCCATTAATGTTGTTGTACGGCATAAAATAGGTAAATATTTTTGAGTCGTTGAGTCTTTTTACGGCTTTTTCTACATATCCGGGCCATGGCGAACCTTCGCGGGTTGCATCCATTCCGCCCATGGTGCAAATTATTTGGGCATTGGGATATTTACCGCGAATTTTAGCCACGAAATTTTTGTAGGCTTCAATAATGAACTCTTCGGAAGGTTTTTGGGTCCCGAAATATTTTTTGAACGAGGGGTGGTCGGGCATGTTTACCAGCCAAGAATCGTTTTGCAACAGGTGGATAACCACTATATCGGGGATGAACTGCGAAAAGTCCCATTTGCTTTTTTTGTTGAGCGGGATAAGTTGGTCGTAAATATCGGGCATGATGTACGGGAACCAGCTAACCATAACACCTATGCCACTTTTGGATATGCATTGGTATTCAGCATCATAATGTCGGGCTGTAATGGCTGCGTAGCTCAGGTAGTTGTTGGTGTAAATGCTGTCGGGGCGGTCTTTGCCCGAAAAATCTTCAACCGCATACCCACAAGTTATGGAGTTGCCGTAAAACTCGATTTTCTTATCGCTGATTGGGTCCGCAGGTAATATTTTTCCGCCTTTATTGAGTTGAAACCCATAAAACCCGGTACCACCCTGGTCGTACTCGGTTCGCTTAAACAATTTGATGCTGTGTTTGCCCGGCGTCAGGTTTTCGGCCAGCGAATATGTTTTCTTTCCGCTTTGGGTGCGAAGCATAACTACACTGTCGCGGTCGATAATTACATTGTAATAATTTTTACCTTTATCATCGTTCAGGATGGCTTTAACCCCGTTACCTTCAAAATTGATTTGGGCCGAAGTTCCCGACCAGTAGAATGACGAAAGCGAATCGGTGTGTGCAATGCGCCCCATGTAATGAATCTGCTTGGAAGTTGAGGGGATAAAAACATCGGCCTTTTGGCAGGCGCTTGATGCAAATAAGAATGCGATTGTTAAAAGAAATGATAATTTCATAGATTATGTGATTGTTTATTGATTTTACTACATTATGTATTCCCAAAAATTAGACTGTGTAATGCAATGGAAGTTGTTGCCATAGTTTTCAATCCATGCTTGTGGTGCTTTTTTTCGTGTCTTTTTATATTTGATTTCAAAAGCTGTTAGTATGCCGTTCTTTTCTTCTACGTAATCTACTTCGGCACCGGTATATGTGCGCCAAAAGTAAGAGGATACGTTTTTGTTAATATTTGAAAGGTATTTGATTCTTTCGGCAATAATGAAGTTTTCCCACATAGCGCCTACATCATTACGCATGTCGAAGGGTGCAAAATTGTTAATAATGCAATTTCGAACACCAAGGTCCCAGAAAAGTATTTTGTCGCGCTTGGTGATTTCTTTGCGCAGGTTTTTGCTGAAGCCACTTAAGCGAAATACGATGAACGATTTTTCCAATAAATCGATGTAGTTATTTACGGTTTCCTGGCTCATTCCAATATTTTGAGCTAGTTCGTTAATTGAAACTTCAGAACCAATTTGAAAAGCCAGAAGTTTAAGTAATTTATTTATTTGTGAAGCGTTTCGAATGCTTGATAATTCTAAAATATCTTTGTAGAGATAAGAATTACTCAACTCTATAATATATCTTTCTTTATCGTTGGCATTTTTATATTTTAAAAGGGCAGGGTACAATCCGTAAGTCATGAACTCTTCCAAGCGATTTTGAAGTTCAAAGACTGAGTTCTTATCTTTTAACTCATGTAACGAAATCGGATGTAGTTTATAAGTAGATGTTCTGCCTGTTAGGGGTTCATTTACAGTATTGGCAATATCGAAAGATGATGAGCCTGTAACCAGAATTTTTAATTTTGGGGTATTGTCGTGAATAATCTTCAGGTTGATTCCGAGGTCAGGTATTCGTTGAGCTTCATCAATAAACAGAACGTCATATCCTTCGATAAGTAGTTGCATTCGGGAATAATCGCGCGATGATAACAGTTCAATATATTTTTCTTCATCGGCATTAACCCTTAGTATTTTGCCACTGATTGAGTTAAGAATATTATTAGCCATGGTGGTTTTGCCTGTTTGACGTGCACCATAGATTATTACAACTTTTTCATCGTTGAGTAATGATTTTTTTACTGAATCTGTTATGGTTCTGTTTATAGTCATGATTTATTCAATAATTACTCGAACAAAGATATCCTTTTACTTGTGCATTTTCAATACTTTTTAGAATATAATGGAAAAATTAACGTGAATTCTTCGATTATATCTTAAAAATTAGCGTGAATATTTCGATTTCGTTGCGTTCTATTGTTTTTCCAAATCATATAAAAATACGATTTAAACCCCAAAAATATATAAGAAAATGTGGTTTGAGTCTCAGTTTTATATAAAATGACTGTTGTGAACTGCTTGTTTCATTACACCGGTTTTGAAAAATTCTTGCCTTTAGTGCCGATAAGCGGGTCAAAAGCTGCTGCAACGTTTCGTATAAACAGACTTCCCTCTTCGGTTACTTGCAATGAATTTTCGGTGGTGGTAATAATGCCATCCTCTTTGAGTTCGGCAAGCTTTTCGGGCCTGTTTGCAAGTGCCGATTTTATTTCGTCAATGCTTAACCCCATTTTTGTGCTCAAATCACTCCAGTCAATGCGGTGGTTACACATTAACTGGGTAATGGTTTCGCGGATTATGGTTTGTTCGTGCGATAATTTATACCCTTTAATGGTTGTAAATTCACCTTTATTTATGAGTTCAATATACTGGTTGATCGATTTTGTGTTTTGGGTGTAAACCCGGTCGAGCTGGCTAATGCCGGTTACGCCAATGGCATAAACCTGTCCGGTAGTTCGGCGCGTACAATATCCCTGAAAGTTACGGTGTAACTCGTGGTTCGTCCTTGCAATGCTCAGTTCATCATCCTCCAAAGCATAATGGTCCATACCAATTACTTTATACCCATTTGCTGTGAGAATTTTCAAGGCTGCCTGGTTCATTTTTACTTTTTCATCGTTTTCGGGCAATCCATAAGGCTCCAACTTTTTCTGGATTTTGCTCACCCATGGTACATGGGCATATGAAAAAGTAACCAGGCGGTCGGCTTTCAGTGCTGCCGCTTCTTCGATGCTTTTGGCAAAATTTTCGGCAGTTTGTTTGGGCAGACCGTAAATAAAATCGAGGTTGACCTTTATTTTTTTGTCGCCTTTTCTTATTTGTGCTACAATTTTATCAAGTGGCATGAACGGTTCTTCGCGGTTTACGGTTCTCAGCACTTCTTTGTCGTAATCCTGCACGCCCAGACTGAAACGGTTAAAACCGGCATCTTTCAACTTATCAATTTGCTGCCTGCTCAGGTATGCCGGGTTGCATTCAATGGCAATTTCGGGTTCATTAATAAAATTGAATTTTTGGGCAATAAGGTCGTTTAGTTGTTTCAAATATTTGGGGGCAACAGCATTGGGCGTGCCACCACCATAATGAATTTGTGAAACGAGCCTTGTTTTATCCAGCCTTTCAATAACCATTTCCAACTCGCGGAGCATGGCTTTCATGTATGCATCAACCGATTTGCTTTTGCGCATGGCGTAAGAGTTGCATCCGCAGAAATAACAAAGCTGATTGCAGAAAGGAATATGAAAATAGAATGAAATATTATCGGGTTTCCAATGGTTCGATTCACGAACAGCTATTTCATAATCGTTGGACGTAAAATCTTCGGTGAAGAAATTTGCCGGCGGGTAACTGGTGTAGCGGGGGACGGGTGTATTATATTTTTGAAGTAGTTTGTTCATTATAAAAGTCATTAAGTCATTTGTCATTAAGTCATTAGTCATTAGTGAAAAGTTCAATAAGTGATTTGCAAATAAAAAGCGAACTAATGACCAATGACTGCTGACCAATGACTGATTTATCGTTTCCAGTCTGTGTTTTTAGCCCAATCTGTTATAAATTTTGCATTTTCAAATGGTATGCCGGGCATAAACCCGTGTCCCAGGTTGAAAATCCAATCGTAATTTTTTTGTCCAAATTCGATATAAGGTTGCAGTTGTTTTTCTATTTCTTCTTTACTACTAAAAAGTAACCGTGGGTCAACATTGCCTTGCAGCCCAATGTTTCTGTCAACCATTTTGCGGGCATCAAAAATTGGGGTTTGCCAGTCGATGCTCAGGTAGTCGCATGTTTCGGGTGTAATGTGGGCGATTCCGCTGCCAATCCCTTTGGGGAAAAAGATAAACGGGGTTCCGGTTTCACGCACAGTGGCAGCTATTTTGTTTACAGCCGGCATAAAAATTTCTTCGTATAACTTAAATGGAAGCAGTCCGGCGTGGGTGTCAAAAAGCTGAAAAACTTCAACACCATGTTTTATTTGGCCTTTGGCGTAGATAATCGATAAGTCGGTAATTTTGTCAACCAGTTTTTTTACTGTGTTAAGGTTTTTGTAGATGAATTTAGTTGCATCGGGGAATTCGCCTTTGCGGCCGAGGCCTTGCAGCATAAATAACAATACGGTGAGCGGTGCTCCGCAAAAGCCAATTAATGGCGTGTTGGCTGGTCGAGTTTCAATAATTTCATCAACTACATTATAAATATAATTGAGTTTTGATTCATCGGGGTTTAAACCTGCCAGTGCATTGTCGCGAAAAGCCAATGGGTTTTCAAATACCGGGCCTGCATCGGTGAAATCGAGCCCCATTTCCATAGCATAGGGAATTACCAGTATGTCGGAAAACAAGATGGCAGCATCAACCCCCAAATCGTGCACGGGCAACAACGTTACTTTAGCAGCAATTTCGGGGTTTTTCATCATCTGCCAAAAGGTGTAATCTTCTTTCAGCTTCAGGTATGATGGCAGCACACGTCCGGCCTGGCGCATAAACCATACAGGCGGCCTTTCGGTTTTTTCTCCTTTTAGGGTATTGAGTAGTATTGAGTTCATATTACAGTCATTGAGTTTTTAGATAGATTGAGTCATTGTTCATTAGTTTTTCTCTGACTTTTTCGTCAGTTACATTGGTGAATTTATATCCAATGTACAATAATCGAATTTTTTGATGTAGCTTTTTTGTTGTTTATTATTTGTCAGGATAGGATGGGCATATATGAACCATTTATGAACCAATTGAGCCAATTATGAGCCAAATAATTTATATGTTGTGCCAGCCCCAACTTCTCCTGTCCTTTCTAATAATTTATATTTTTCAACTAATTCAGTTAAGTCTCTTGTAGCCGTAGCTTTGGAAACATCGCATAAATTCTGATACGTTTTGTTCGTTATTGTTTTATTTTCTTTTAGATATTCAATTGTTTTAATTTGTCTCTGATTAAGGCCTTTCTTAACAAGAAATTTACTTTCAAATGCATTTTTATGGATTGTTATGCTTATCCCGCCATGTGCATTTTCAATAATCGGCTCATGTAGTCCTGCTTTTTTGCATTCATTTATAATTTTGATTGTCCCGCGCCCCCATGTTTCAATAAGTCCGCCTTTAAAAAATGTTCCTGCAAGAATTGGGTTATGCGGTCTGGAAGGGTGTTTTTTCTTTAAATCTTCTATGGTTAAATCATCAGGAAGTGAACCTTCATTCCATACCATTAATTTATCGTCATAAACACTGATTTGTATAGGTGCTCCCATATAGTCCCTATGCACAATTGCGTTTAGGATTACTTCACGAATAGCCTCGTAAGGGTATTCCCAATTTTCGACACGCTGCAATCCTTGATATGATATTGGAGAAATTAAAAATTTCTTATCAAGTACGTCCAAGGTTTTATCTGCAAGTTGATAAGCATTTCCTTCAACAATTTCTTGAAAACGAAGGTCGTCATCGGTTTTTCCAAACCTGCCAATTTTCACATAAGCATTGATGTAAAACCGACAAGGATTTTTGCCAAAAAGCAATACAGCCGAACGTTTTAATTGTCCACTTTCAAGAAGCAATAAATTGTTTAAGATTTGCTCAATATTATTTTCTTCTTCAATGAAAGGTAATCTTTTACTTGTGGTAGCTCCTTTTTTGAATGCTTCAATTGCTAAAATATCAATGTCGTTTATACTTGCCCTTGTTTCAATTACATCGTCCCATGTTCTGCCAGCTTTTTTTAATAGAAATTCGTTTAATGCGTTCCCTTTAAGCTCTTGTTTTGTGCTTCCACTTCGATAATGATATTTTCCCTGATACGAAATAGGTACATCATAAGGTTTTACATCAATTTCAATATATTTTTTTCCTTTATTCTCTTTTAAATCAACATCACATATAATTCCTAACTGGTTTTGAATTTTGTTAGGGATATCATCCATGAGTTTTTTGTACTTGTCAACACCAATAAACTCACCCTTATCATTTTGACCAATAATAATTTTACCTCCTTTAACATTTGCAAACCCACAAATCCATTTTAGATATTCATCGCACCAATTTTCTTTCCATTCAACATTTTGACTCTCTGGCATATTAAAATTTTTGATTTAGCTTTTCAAAGATAGAAAAAATGGATGTTATTAATGACTACTCCATTGCAATGAGCGGTATCTTCCAACTATCAAAATAACCACAATGGCTAATCTATAATACTTTCAACCCTTTACGTGCCACTTCTATCGTTTGGTCTATATCGTCGTTGCTGTGTGCAATGGAAACAAAACCGGCTTCGTATTGCGATGGAGCCAGGTAAATACCATTATTTAACGCGCTCATGAAATATTTGTTGAAATGGGCCATGTTGCAATTGCTGACATCGGCAAATGAGTTGACTTCTTCGTCGTTGCTGAAAAATAAGGTAAACATGGAGCCTACACGGTTAATTACCCCGGGAATGCCCGTTTCGTTAAGTGCATCCTTCAAGCCTTTTTCCAAACGTGCCGATTTTTCTTCCAGCTTTTCGTAAAAGCCTTCGGTTTCGTCAAGTATTCTGAGGGTTGTTAGTCCTGCAGCCATGGCCAGGGGGTTGCCTGAAAGTGTCCCTGCCTGGTAAACAGGGCCTACGGGTGCCAGCATTTCCATTATTTCTTTTTTACCGCCAAAAGCACCTACAGGAAGTCCGCCACCTATAATTTTACCAAAAGTGGTAAGGTCGGGGGTTACCCCCAATAATTCTTGTGCAGAACCTTTCGATACACGGAAACCGGTCATTACCTCGTCAAAAATGAGTACCGAGCCGTATTGGGTACATAAATCGCGCACGCCTTGAATAAATTCTTTGCTTGGTTTTATCACCCCCATGTTACCTGTAATGGGTTCGAGGATAACGGCTGCAATGTTGTAGCTATATTTCTCGAAAAGCTGTTTTACAGTATCAATATCGTTGTATTGGGCATTGAGTGTGCTTTGGCCGATGCCTTTTACAACGCCCGGCGAATCGGGGGTGCCAAAGGTAAGCGCACCCGAGCCCGCCTTAATTAAAAAGCTGTCGTGGTGGCCATGGTAGCATCCTTCAAATTTGATGACCAGTTCGCGGCCGGTATAACCGCGTGCCAAACGAAGGGCGCTCATCGTTGCTTCGGTACCTGAGTTTACCATGCGTACCAGGTCGATTGATGGCACCATTTTTTTGATTTGTTGTGCCATTTCGGTTTCAATAAGTGTTGGTGCCCCAAAGCTGGCACCATTGGTTGCGGCATCTGATATTGCCTTTACGACTTCGGGATGGGCATGTCCTAGAATTGCCGGTCCCCAGGTCGCCACGTAGTCGATGTACTCGTTGCCATCAATGTCGGTAACTTTAGAGCCACTGGCACTGGCAATGAAGGGTGGTGTAGCATCAACGTTTTTGTATGAGCGCACCGGAGAATTAACGCCTCCGGGTATATGTTTTTGTGCTTCGGCAAATGCGAGGAGAGAAGCCCCCCTCATATCCACCCCGGAGGTGGGAAGATTGCTATCTACTTTGTTATTTTGTTTGTTTTCCATTGAATTTGTCTTTTGTGTAAAACGATTTCCTGTTCAAAAATACAATTTTTTATGGCGATGCCTAAATGGTTTGCCCATGATGTTTGTAAGGTGTTATTCTATGTGTAATAGAAAGGGTTATTGGTAAGGTTTGTTCATGAAAGAAAGTTTCCATTTACAATGAAAGATAGTTTTCATTTTAAATGGAAGAAAGTTTTCATTTGTAATGGAAAATATTATATTTGCTTAAAAATAAGATAAATACTATGATGCAGATTGATTTTTTACGGGAAATAATTGAACATCAACGAAAATCCGTTGCCGCGAAAGGTGCCGGTATGGACCGGGAAAAGTTGAAAGCTTTACCGGATTTAGAATCTTATGCACTAATTCTTTCGGGTATTCGACGTAGTGGTAAAAGCACGTTACTTTATCAGTTGTTGCAAAAGAGATACAAACAAGCTCTGTATCTTAATTTTGATGATCCGCGTCTTTATGAGTTTGAACCTGAAGACTTTCTTAAACTGGATGTATTTATCAAGGATAATGAATTCAGGGTTTTGATGTTTGATGAAATACAAATTATAAAAGGGTGGGAAAGGTATGTTCGACAAAAACTTGATGAAGGATTTAAGGTTTTTGTAACAGGTTCGAATGCATCATTGTTAAGTCGTGAATTGGGGACAAGCCTCACCGGAAGACACATTACAAATGAACTTTTCCCTTTTTCTTTTAGTGAATTTTGTAGATTTCATAAGCTGAAACATTCCGTTGAATCGGTCAAAAAATTTATGATTGATGGTGGGTTTCCCGAGTATCAAAAGCAAAAAAACGAAGAAATATTAACACAATTATTAGAAGATATTCTGGTTAGGGATATCGCTGTTCGTTACAATATACGTGATGTGAAAACCTTGCAACGCCTTACACTTTTTTTAATGGCTAATGTTGGAAACCGGATTTCAGGTAATAAATTGAAGTCAAATTTTGGCATTTCTTCGGCAACTACAATTCTGGAGTATTTTTCTTATTTAGAACAAAGCTATTTATTGTCGTTTGTTCCAATGTTTGATTATTCGATAAAGAGGCAAAATGTAAATCCAAAAAAAGTTTATGCGATTGATACCGGATTGGTAAACATGACAACACCCAGGTTTAAAAGTGATAGTGGGCATATAATGGAAAATATGGTTTTTTTGGTTTTGAGGCGGCTTAGCAGAGATGTTTTTTATTATGCTGGTGCCGGTGAGTGTGACTTTGTTGTGATGGAGAAGGGGGTGATATCACAGGCTGTTCAGGTGTGTTTTGATTTAAACCGGGATAACCTGAAAAGAGAAATTTCTGGTTTATGTGAAGCTGCAACTAAATTTGAGTTGCGGGATGGTGTAATAGTAACTTTATCTCAAACCGACCACTTTGTTGAAGATGGTGTTGACATAAGTGTGCTTCCTTTTCATGTATTCGCAATGCAAAAACGATAATTGTTTTAACTATGGTATGGCAGGGTGACGTATGATTTTTTGCAAAGCCATCATGGCCAGATCTCTACAATCATATAATGCTATGTTTTAGTGCTACTTATTTTGTTTCTTCATGACTTTGTGGAATTCACATAAATCGTTGAATTGGACACTACGGTCTTTGCGATACATTTTGAACCTTTCGTGAATGTAGTTTTCATCTTCATCGAGACAGGCGAGTACTTTATCTATTTCAAAAGAGATAAATGCTTTATAATAATCGTAAGGTTTGAGCCAAAAGTAGCATTGTTCAAAAATTGGGTAACCGGGATTAGAAATGTCAATAAAAAAATCGTATCGATCTTTAAAAATCGGCACCCAATAGGGTTTTAAAAAATTACGGTCTAAGGGATGATCCAACTGCGCCACCAACGAAATCCATTCAAGTTGCTTTTCCTCAATTCCACTGCTGACAAATTTTCCCCAAAACCTGGTTTTCTCGAGCATTATTGGGTACGAACGTAAATAGTTCAATATGGGCTGAACTTTCGAAAATTGCTCACCCCATTCGTCCATAAATTCGGCAAAAAGCTTTTGTTTTGATTTGTAATCCATGTTGTTGTTTCTATAATTTCTACAACCACCAAAAATGAAAATTTATTGTTTGTAATTACTGCTGATACTTTAGCCACGAATTCACAAATTAAAATGGATTCAAAGAGTCCATAATTCGTGTTTTTATATGAACACTATGATGTATAGTGTAGAAATACAGATCATTATAAGTTTGATAATTTTGCAGATTTAACTAAATCGAATAACAAGTTATTCGTGCATTTGTGGCTAAAATTCAAATCAACAATTAAATTATCGCAATCAAGTATTTCATTTCTAGTACATTGCAATGGTTTTGTTGATTTTAAACGCATCACTACTAGTTTGTAATCGTAAAAAAAGCCAAGCCGGGAAACAATACCCCAACCTGACTTTTCGGGGCATTTATAACAATAAAAGTAGCAGAAACCATGCTCCTGAACTAATTCCAAAGCTTGTCCATACTTTCCTCTTTTTTATTTTGTAGGCCTCTTCGATATAGGCCTGATTGTATTCATAAACCTGCATCAGTTCATAATCGTTGTAGTTTAGATTACGATCGGAAGGTTCGGACGAAGAACAGGCAACAGCCGGAATTGCACCCACCAACGGAGTAAAAACAATTGTAGTTGCAGCAGTCCAGCCTGCCCCCGTTTTCTTGCCTTTATAGTTCATTTTTGCATCACGTTTGCCTTTCATTCTTAAATCCGACACGTCGAGTTGCGAATCCGATTGATTAAAAACATCGCTAGTTCCATTTTCATACCTCACCATTAAAATATCGGATTTTGCAATGGTAAAAGTAGGACCATCAGCATTATCAAACTGTTTATATTTCAACTCGTTTTGATTAACTTCGATGATTTTCACCTGAACATCATCACCTGTTTTCTTTGTTATCACATCCTGCGAAAATACGGCTATGGATAATGAAACGATGGCAATAAATGTTACGATTATTTTCTTCATTTTTGAAAGTTTTAAATTGTTTTTAACTCTATTTTTTTCAAATACAAGCTTTAGTTTTGCTTTGCCGGGCTAAAATTTTGCGAACAATGTTGTCCCTAACAGTCAGCGTAATTAGCTTGTGGGCGCTCTGATGTTTGTTTTCATTAGATTGTATTTTTGTATTGAAACCATATTTTAAAACCAAAACCCTATAGCAGCAATAACACGTGTTTCGGGATGCTGAAAGCTGCCATAAGCATTGAGGTTCAGATCGATAAACACATTAGATATGTTTACCCTGACCCCGCTTGTTACCGATGGTACAAAATGGTAGGTTTGTGTGTTATTTTCGGAAACCGGACTATACCTTAAACCGCCACTAAGTCTTAAAAACCGGCGCATAATGGTTCCGGCTTCGATGGTGAGCGGATTGCCATTATCAAAATCGAGCGACGAGAACATGCCGTAAAAATTTTGTCCGTACCCCTTGCGCCCTTTCAATACGCCCATATACAAAAGTGCCTGATAATGTCCATCGTTACTAGCCAGGTTATCGATACTGCGATACACACCGGCAAGCCCGGCAGTAATACAAAAGGTGGTGGGTTTTGCTGTACGCGTATGCCCTTTTGAACTACCAAAACCGTTAATGGCTTTCATGTTTTCAAACTGGCTTTTCGACACGTGTGCATCAAGAATATTAAAAGATGAAGGAACAGCATAATGGCTTGTAACATATTTCATTGGTGGTGTATCCCACCAGAATTCATCAAATTCTTTCACAAAACTGCCATAGGAATAATGGCCTGCCGCCCAGGTAACATCAAACAAATGTAACTCGTCGTCTATTTTGCAAATGTTCCATGCATGATTGGTGTCGGTAAAAACCATACCGGAATGATAACCTGCTCCTTTGGCATAGCCGGTTACAACTTCACAATAAATTTCGGCAAAACCACAAAGCATACTGAAAAGATTGGCATAGCCCGAACAAACCCCTTTTTTGGCCCGATACACATTCATGGCCTTACATTTTTCGTGCGTAACTGTCCCATTACGGTATGAATAGGTATCGTAAGCAATATTATCGGTGATCCATACAAAAATGGCACGTGTTTTTTGCCAATCCGTTTTGCAGGGTTTTACCAGATACTCCACCAGCATTTCGGGATTGGAGAAAAAAGGTGCATTACGGGCGTGCTCGTCAATTTTTTTGAATGCACGTTCGGTGTGCTGTGCAAAGCTATTGAAGCTTAATGCAAGCAATACGATTACAAGTATCTTCTTCATAACTTATTTCGTTTAGCCCTACGCAGGGCACGTTTTTGTTTGCGGGCTTCGCGTTTGCTAATCCTATGCTCGATTTTTGACTTATGCTTGTTCATTTTTTTTCGTTCACCTTCAACCTTATCCATAAAATCGTTATCGAGTAGTTTTGAAATGCTAATTTGCAGGCTTTCTTTCAATTCCATTTCGATGCTTATACTTTTATGCTCATCCGTTTCGATAGTCGCCACACATTTTTCAGGCACGAGATAAGCTCCGTTCTTGTAATAATTATGGTAAGTAATACACACCTTCTTCAGGGATGCATCGTTCGAAGTTTTTTCGCTTATTGTTGCTGTAAATAAACCGGGCAAGCCGGTTTCTACATCAAACCCTATTTTGCCATGCCCCTCGATAAATTTGTTGTTTAATTTTAAATACGCACAATCGATACACTTTGCAGCATTAGGCGCTGTATTGTTCCATTCTACGTTATAATTATTGACAAAAGCAGCAGGATACCAAACCATTTGTGCCATATACTTAAGCAAACACAAATTGCTTACTGTTTCGGGGCTTAGTGCGGTGTTTTTAAGCAAGTTGCGACCAAATAGCCGGGCCGAAAAACTCCCTCTGCCATGCAATTCTGAATCGGATACAATAAGTGGGAAACTTTTACCCGCGGCCTCGTAAATGGGATCGACAGCCGAAACATGGTCGCTCACCCGAAAGCCTTTTTTAAACCGAATGTTGAAATCAGACGACTGAACCTGCCCCTTGTAGTCGAAAAACAACTCGGTAACACGCTCGTTACCGACCATTCCACTTACTATGGCATAACGTTTTACCGGCGCAGGAAGGTTTTGTATTTCGCTATACTGCATATGCGTATAATAAACCCGATCGCCAACCCGTATTTCGTCCCAATCGACCAGCTCATAATCGTAAAAAAGGGCTTTGTAGGTTTTGGGGGCGCAGGAGGTGAAGAAGAAAGCTCCCAGTAAAAGAACCCATACTATTTTAAAGCGACAACAAGCATTTTTCTGATAACAACCGACCGAAGTTTTCATGTTATGCACAATTAAATAAAAAGCGCAGAACAGTTGCTTTACTACCATGCAAAGGGCTACACCCCATGCGTTTACTGCTCTACGCTTTTAATCTTTTTCCGGTAATAAAGCAGAATAAAAGTACGGCAGTATGAACGCAAATCATAATTGTTGCAAGCTTGCAGACAATTAAAAACTTCAGCTATTGGTGGTCTTTAATTTCGATAAGATTGGGTGACAAACCTATTTTTTTACGTTTACCCCGAAATCCGTTAATGTAATAATTGTATGCCAAACTATCGTCGATAAGCTTTACGAAGGCACTTTTAATGCGTGAGCAATTTACGTTAATGGAATTGTCCAGTGGATCGACGAGCCGGTCGATGTTCTTAACAATTTCCGCTTTGTCGGACAGGTTGCTAACCCGTGAATATATTTGAATTAATTCTTGCCTATAATTGCACAACTCGGCAAAAAGGATGCCCTCGGGATGTTGCAAAAAGAAATAGTAAAGCGCCTTGGGCAAGCGGGGCATTTCAACCATCATGTTTCCGTAATCGGGCAGTATAATGTCAAAATCGAATTTTGAAGTCCATTGAATTAGCAAACGACTAAGCTTGGGTTGTTTAAGTTCTTGGGGCAGCACGGGACTGTTTATTCCCATTTTATTAAGCTCTTTAGGGCTAAGGTTCTGGAGCAGATGAAGGGCAATTTCGGCTAGAAACTGCATTTGCTTATTCTCTTTTAGAATATTAATTTTTTCTTTAACATCATCCGAAATAATACTGGCTTCATTAAAAAAACGTAAATCAGAGTCTAGATCCTTAGGGTCTATTTCTTCAGAAGAAAATAAAATATCATCACGAATTAAAAATGCAGGAGCAAGACGTTTAAAATATTTTTCGAACTGATCTTTAATGCTGTTTTTTATATCTAATGGATAAAATGAATATTCATTAATAGGTTCACAGCTAATTGTACCCAAATTCCTTATTAAAGCCGGACTTTCAATTTTTGGCAAATTTAAAAAAGACAATACCTGTGAACTATTAATATTATCATTTACCATAGAAATATTTCTTACGACTTCGTTTATTGATTCTCGCGACAAAGTAGGCTCAACATACATAATATAATCAACTAGCCAATTTGAATCAATACTTCGTAAATCAGGATCAATATAAATAAACTCACAACCCTTTTCTTGTGCTTTTCTTTTTATCCAATCTAAATTAAATTTAATATAATCATGAATCTCACTATTGTAACTTTCTTCTACATAAAATATTTTGTCAAAAAAGTCACTCTTAACATTACTTGAATATAAAAAGCGATGATCTGAATAAAACAAGGTTAAATTAATATTTAAAAAAAGGTTCCCAGGGCGATGACATGCCACATCTAATTGAATATCTTTATATAAGTATTCCCAGTAATAATAGTAGAATCCAACTATTCTGTCCTGTACGTCATGCATATTATAAACTATTGCATGATGATACTTCGATCCAAGGGTATTTAATAAAGAATAGTCGTGTGCAATGAAAACTGAATTATTAATGTTAATGTTGAATTCATCAATAAAATCTTCAAAATCGCTCAAATTATCATTTTTAACGAAAGTAGGGCTTAAACCTACCCTTTTCATAAGTTCAATTGCACTTTCAATTTCAGATACCAACAGCTCACTTTGACGTGTTTTGTATAATACAGGAATAAATCCCTTCTCCTGAAAAGCATACAACATTAACCATGAGCTACTTTCAAATCTATCATTAAAAAACTTATAGCCTTTTTTCTTGTATTTTTTAATTCTTTTTTGCATCCAATTGTTTAAAAAAGAATAAAATTTCTTATCAGAAGATTTCATTCTCTTTTTTTCAATTTGCTCATTATCTAACGAGTAAATTACCCTTGAAGTTGCCGGTATAAAAATAGCACGTTGTAGTTGTCGTTGCATAGTTGGTTAATTTTTAGGATATTGATGTCATGTTAATAGTAAAACACAACACGACCGTAATTAATTAATTCGTTTATATTGGTGATGTGAATAATGAGCTGCCCATTTTCGATTTGAAAATTTGCACCAGAAAGTGCCGGAGCGCAAAAAATTTCATCCGAATCAACTTTGCCCAACACAATTGTTTGATCGTGTACATTAACATTAATAGTTGTAAAACGCCCGACAGCAATATCGTTTGCCATAAAACATTCTTTTTTAAACAGTTTTTTTGTTAGTATTTCTTCTTTTAGCAAATCTTTTTGCGAACCAAGAATATACTGAAACGCCATCAGTTCAGCTTTTTCGGCCTCAACCTTAGCTAACAGACGGGATTTTTCTTCAGCTTCAAGTGCTTTACGTTCAGCTTCTTCCTGCGCCTTTTCTCGTTGAATTTCTGTTTGTTTGGTTAACGATTTCTGACTTTCCAATTCTTCTTTAAGTACATTTACTTCGGCCTGCAATTCAATAATTTTCTTTTCTTTTAGCTGAATATTTTCTATTAGGGCTTCGATTAAATCGGCTAAAAATTGAGGAGCATATTCACTTTTTAATGGTTCCTCCTTCAATCGAACTAAAAGTTCCTCATTCTCCCGAATAATATATTTCGACATGCTGATCATTCTGTCAAGCTTGGCGTAATTTTCGTATTTAACCTGCTTCGATTGGGTTTTATCTATTTCCGATTTTAATGTTTCAATTTCATGGTCGAGCACCAATAAAGTATCCTTGTAGTACGAGTTGATTTGACTAACAACATTTTGCATGCTATCAACATAGGCTGTTTCTGCCTTTTTGTGGAATTCAATAGCTATAATTTCGCGTTTTTGCCTAAAGGCATACAGCAAAACAAGCAGAATAATAATAGCAGCAACAACACCAACAATAGCTTCGGTCGATAATTTAATTCGCTTCATTTTTTGGGTTATTTCAAGAGTAAAACAATTCCGAAAACAATTACCACAGCCATTAAAATCATAAACTGGAGGCGCTGAGCTTTTTGACTAACATCAATTTTGGTCGATATATGATCGTTACGCAATTCTAATGCTGTTATTTGCTGTTTTATGTTTTCAACTAATTTATGATTGCTTTGCTGATTTGTTTTAATTTCATCAACATTATTCAGAATCACCTTGCTCAATTGATGAGTTATACCCGATTCGTTTTTAATGTATTCAACCTCATCATTTAAAGCAGCAAGCGAATTAACAATGCCTTTTGTATCAGCCTTTATGGGTTCAAGGTAGTCATGGTTGGCCTTTTCTGCTTCCTGCTCAATTTTTACTAATAAGGCAGGAAAATTTTTTGCGCACAAATTGTGGGTTGATTCACACTGGCCAGCAAGACCTTGTAACGAAACGCCCAAAGTGCCCAACTTTTCAGCAAGGTTTTCGACTTTAACACTAATTATTTGAGCAATTTCGGTTTTGGCAGAATTTAAAGTACCCTTAAAATCAAGTTCCTGTAAAAACTTCCTTAAGCCTTCAATCTCATTTTTCAATCCATTAATCTGTTCATCAAGAATACCTTGATAGTTAATGATGAATTCATCGATTTTGCCAACGACTGCATGAATCTCGGTTGTTACTTTTAAAAGCTCGTCAACAAAAACATCTTTTGTAGCACCTAAATCACCAAGAGCTTGATTTAAGCTGGTTTCAATTTTATCCAATCGTTCCGGGAAATTGACATTCTTAATCTTCAGAACCAATTCATCTATTGTCTTTTCGTATTCTACGACTTTGAAATAAGCGTGCTTCAATTCGACAATTCGAGTGTTGAAATTCTGGTTGGTTTTTTCGATTGTTTCAATCGCACTACCAGCAATTTCTTTCGCATTTTGCAAATAATTTACGGTGGTTTGAAGGGTACTTAGTTTGTTCCGGAAGAGTTCCAATTCACTTGAAATTTCTTCGATTGCTTTTTTTGACATATCAATTTAGTTTTTCATTTATTTCATCGAGAATTAAATTGGCGGCCTTGATTGGTTGAAGCCATTTTGACAACATGATGTTATCAAAAGAGAAATCCATATCATATAATTCCATGAATTCCTCAAGTTTTATATTATGCTCTATGCATTCATTTGCAAATTGCTCATACATTTTTTCAAGTTCTTCTTCGTTTAAATTCGGCTCTTTTTCCATCAAAAATTGAAAAGCATCGAAAACAATACGTTCACATTCTTCAAGATGTTTTTTGGATGTGTATTCGAGCATGTACAACGAAAAGGCGTTAAGTAACATCAAAACATAGCTATCGTTCCTCGTTTGCAAAAGCCTTACACAAGCACCACGCAAATGTTTGTAGTTATCAATCTCACCTGATTGTTTGTCGGTCACAACGAGGTTGATAAAATCAAACACCATTTCTATAGTTTCCTCCTGTTTGTTTTCTCCAATAAGCAAATCGAAAAGAGAGGCAGGTTTTTCATCTCTTGTTTCGTTGCCAGCACGTGCATATCGAGAGTTAAAATAGAGATCGATATATTCCTTTAGCCAGATATTTCCGTCTTCTCCTTTACCAATTGCATCTGCACAAGCCTTGTTCATGTCTAATATGGCTTGCTTGCGTTTTTTGGCAATCTCCATGTAGATAAATTCGACAAGAAATTCGAGATAACGCCGAGGTTCTTCGTTCTGTCCAATACCAGTCAATTTCGACTCGGTTGTTTTTGGAGAATAGTACTTTAGAACATAGGCCTTCAAGTTGTTGTAATAGTCTTCAGGAAGCTTCTTTTTGCCATAAAGAGTATATGTATCCGAATTGTAATCAACGATATAGTCATCAATTATCCCCAAGATTGAAAGTCGATAAATAGCCTTTTCGGTATCGGATTGTTGGCGGATGCCGTTGTAGAAAATAATAAATTTATCAATAAACCCTTTCATCTTAGCATTCAAATCAATAAAATTCCCCTTTGTTAGCTTCTGGAATTTATCTTCTATGCCATTTATAAAATCAAATACATTAGTTGAATTTGTATGTATTTTTGAAACCGTATTAAAATCGAATTCATGATGCACATTATTAATAAGCCATTTAGAAAAACGTTTAAGTCTATCTGCCACATCATTATTAAAACTAACATTAATGTCAAATGAATCATTTTCATTAAGTGTTTCAAGAAATTTTAAAATTCCATCTGTTTTACCAGCCCCAATTATCCATGCTTCAAAATCTATTTTTTCTTTTACTTTAAAATCTGCAATAAATTTTTGAATTCTATTCGATTTGCTTTTATCAATTGATTTAAAGTCGTTAAAATTTTGATGCAAAAAACTATAATGTCCTAACTTTTCATTGTTTTCATTATTGAAATAAAGGTTGTGTGCATGATCTCCTCTCCAGTAATTGCAACGGACAATAATTCTTAATTCGTCTTCAATCAAATTGGCAAATTCATTTGATCTGTCAGGCAGATAAACCTCATTCAACAATTCATCGAGAATTGCCAATTCTTTTTCCTGGCTTTTAAAAGATTGTTTGTGGAAATAGTTGTTAACATCAATATCATAATCAAAGGATTCAACTGGTAGTGACGGCTTATAAAACAAAATGTAAGATAACGCCATTTTCCAATCGCGTCCTGCACGACCAGCCTCTTGCACAAAACTCTCAATAGAGCCTGGGTGGTTCATGTGGATAGTAAACCGAACGTTTTCTTTATCGATTCCCATTCCAAAGGCCTTGGTAGCAATTATGAGATTGGTTTTGTCGTTCACAAAATCTCTCATATTTCTTAAGGATTCTTCATCAATTTTTTCAGCTGCCTCTTTCGATTCACCTGAAGAACCCATGAAATATCCTTTTTTAATATATTCAAAATTAATTGAGTTGAAAACAGAATTGTCGCCATTTTTGACGCCAAGAAGGCCAGATCTATGCGGACAAAAAATCAAACCAGCATTTTTTCTTTGCCAGAATTCATCCGCCTTAAAATTTGCAATTTGAATCTTTTTAAAAATTATTTGTTTTTGCAGTTCAGTATCATCCCATTCATCTTTGCTGAATACTTTTTGGGGATTGCTTTGATACTCATGCAATTCTTGACCAACAGTTTCGATGATCTCCTTTACTTTATTTTGTTTTGCTTTTCCAACTTTCTTTCTATCCTCCCAAAATTCACCTGTAGGTTTTTCAATATCAATATTTTCAACAACAAACTGCAACTCATCTCTTTTGGAATATTCTGCCCTAACAACAGATTCATCGTTTAGCCTGTTGGCTTCATCAAGCCCTGAAAGTTCACGTTGAACATCGGCCAAAACATCGTACGAAGCGGTTGCCGTTAAGCCAAACAAAGGAATTGGATTGCCAGTAGCTGTTTTGCATTGTGTGATTGCATTTGCACCCAAGCGCAAATAAGACGTTCTAAAATCGTGCCCCCATTCCGAAACACAATGAGCCTCATCAATCACAACATAGCTGAAAAAAAGTTTTGATGCTTCCATTTCTTCTAATCTCAAACGGAAATCCTTCATCTGAAGCCTTTCGGGCGAAACAAAAACCAATTGTGCTTCACCGTTAGCCATACGCGCCATGGCTTTTCGTTTTTCAGGGCCTTTAAGATCCGAATTGATAAACAAACAATTGTCAATCATATTCTTTCTTAAGCCTTCAACTTGGTCGTGCATTAACGAACGTAACGGATCGATAACCATGCAAACACCTGGTTGCAACAAGGTACAAAACTGATAGGTAAGCGATTTTCCGCCTCCAGTTGGCAACAAGCCAATTACACTTTTATTCTGCAAAGCCATGTTAATTACAGGCAATTGCCCATCGCGGAACTTTTGTTTTCGGAAAATTGATTTCAAAAAATATTCGAGAACTGCTTTAATATTTGGATTACATTCCCAAGTTTCTCCCTTCAATCGGGTTGCAAAGGATTTATACTGAATTGAAGTTGCACAATTGACAACCCTTTTATCATCCTTATAGTGAATTGAGCGAATTACAACTTGATGACTTGCCTGATTTGAAGGGTAATTCATAAACGAACTCCGCTCCAGAATGGCCAAGTCAATTACAAAATCGTAGGTTTTATTGCGATCAAACAATTCAATTGAATTCGTTTTCCCAAACTGAAATCGGCTGTTTTTAAACTCCTTCGTATCAAAAATCTCCACATCAATTTGTGGAAATAAAATCTTCTCATCACAAATGGAATTGAAGTGATTGAACAGTTCTTGCAAATCAGAGATGGCCAATTGTGCAAAAGGAACATCGCGCTCAAGTACTGCAAGCTTCAACTTTTCCTTTTTTGCATTCTCGCTGTTGTAAATCAAAATTTCAAGAAGTATTCGTTGAAACCGTGCAATGGCAAAAGGAATTAAGGCCAATTCATGAATCTCTTGCTTCTTCTCATCTTTCCAAAAGGGATTTTGAAAATTTTGACGAATTTGATTGATGTATTCGCTTTGTTTGAAAAACTCTTTAAGTTTATTGGCCTGTTCATTAAATTTTTGAGTTTTAAAAATTTCTGTTGCAAAACGAATGGTTGGATGCCAATCAATATTTGGCATAATTGCATCTCTTTGACTGTCTAAATTTTTCTGTTTCCATTCTTTGTGTTGCGATCCATCAACTTCCAGAACAACACCTTTCTTTTTGTTATTCTCTTTGAAATAAGGCAGTTCAATTGAAAAATCAGTTTTTTGTTCTTCAAAATGAGCTCGTAAATGTGCTACTTTTAATTCTTCTGCCTTATCACCAATAATTTTATCCAGGCTTCTTTGTTGAGAAAGCAATTGGCTAACAAAATTGTAATCTGCCCCCAATGCATTAGGTAGCGTTTTAAAAATGAAGTCTTCTTCAAAAGCACTATCTAATTCTTCCCATGATTTTTTATAGGTATTTTCAAATGCTTTATTATCAATTCTGGGGTCAATTACATGCAAAGCCTCGAGAAACTGGGCTCTTAATTCTATATTATTGTCACAACTCGCTTTGATTGAAACATCGTTATTGTCAAGTGTAAAAATTGAAGACCTGCGAATTAATTCATTGTACGCATAAAAGTTTAATCGTGTAGGCAATCCCCTTTCAATGAGATTTCTTAAAACATTGAACGCCGAATTAGATGTTTTTTGCTCAGGCAAAGTTGATTTTATATCAGAAAACGACAACCAATTCGATAAGGATTCAATCTTATATAAATCTTCTGATTCATAATCGAATAATGATTTGATCTCATCTAAAAAGTATCCTGCTTTCAACTGTTTCATATTGCGTTTTTTCAGCTTGAGGAAAAGCAACAAACAACACAAACGTTAAATGGTATTTCACAAATAGGCTTTGTTTGTTTAGTTCAACCACCAAGTATTTTTTCAGCCTACCAATTTACCTTTTATAATCTTTTTTACCAATAATTATTATGTGGTTTTTTCAACATTTGTAGCTAGCTCAATATTGCCCATATTTTCAAATCACGGTATTTCATTTTGTTTTCGATCAAACAATCCCAGCGGGATTGCATGTTTATAGAAAAACGATGCAGCAAAAAGGGTTCGACCCCGGCGGGGTCGCAGAGCTACGTGGGTTATGTTGTTTCTATAAACATATGACCTCGCTGAGGTCAGCGTTTACGTGTTTTAATAAATCGTTTTTGGGCACATTGGTTAAACAATTCGAATAAATTGACATTACCTTGCATTATCGATACATATTATCTTGTATTTACAATACAAATTGCTAAATTTGTTGAAAATGTCAAAAATTGATAGCAAAAGATACCATAAGCGAGGTGATCGCGAATCAGTTAAAGGTTATTCATAATGAAAAACCTATCGAAAGGCAGATAAATTTACCCTTAAAAACAAACAGGGTAATTGTTATTTCAGGAATACGACGTTGTGGCAAATCGACATTAATAAAGCAGAAATACCTGAACGAAAACAATGCCATGTATATCAATTTTGAAGATCCGAGGTTGGTTGGATTTGATTTAAATGACTTTAACCGATTGGAGAGTATATTTTTGGAGCAAAACAAAAAATGGTTGTTGTTGGATGAGGTTCAGGCAATTGACAAATGGGAACTAAATTATCTTTTGGATATTATACTGTATAGAAAATATCCCAAATTAATTTTCTAAATACTGAATTTTTGATGGTGGATTAAAACTTCAAAAAAAGCTTTCAACGGTTCTATATTGCTCAAGCTCAAGAAAAACAGCAATACCTTTACTAAAATATCGAATATTTCCCTTTTTGTTTACGCCATTATCAATTATATCGTTGAAATCACTCCCAATTATTGATTCCAATTCAAAATTCCTTTTATCCTTTTGAGGGTTGTAATCTACGATAAGAACTTTTTTGTTTGCGATTAAAGCATTCGATAAGATATTGTTAATATGAGCATCACCAAAAGAGTATCCTATAAATACAAAAACATCTGCACTGTGGCAATCCTGATAAAACGAATTCCAAAAAGCATTAAATGGTTCAATATTTAATCGTTGTAACTTTTTAAAACCTGTTATAATTGGGGTATGTAATATTCTTTCATTTATATTTGAAGTAGTATTTGACCCCTTATGCATATTGCCCCATTCTAAACCATTAAAAACTTCCGCCGATTTCGCATAGGTTGGTTTATTTGCAATTTTATCATGCCTTTTTATCCAGTAAATTGACCCATGCAAGTTGAAGAAACAATTATCGTTTGGTCGGCTTAATATATCTTCCAACGAATACTGCTGATAATTTTGTTTAATACCCGATGGCCGTTCTTCTATCTTGTTACTTAAAAACCCGTCAAAGAATTTCATGTCATTTTCATAATCAATATCAGTAAACATTTGATCGTAATTCAGGGTATAAGCTCTAATGATATTACTTTGAGAGATTGAAAATTTCAAGAATTTTAGAAATTGCTCATTATTCTCTGATTTTGGTTTCGATTTGATTGCATTGTTATATTTTTCAATTTTTGATATAACAATTTCAATGCATCTTTCAAAAAGACTGGCAAGCTTGTCGGCTATTTCATCGTTGGTTAATCCATCAAAATATTTTTGTATATCGTCACATGGCTTGAAAATATTTGAATTATCATAGTCAGTAAAATCCTTTTTGCCAAAATAATAATGGTACAAATTTTCAATTGCATTAATTATGCTTTCAAAATTAGGTTTATTCTTGCTTTCACTTAGTTTTTGAAAAAGCAAACAACAGAACTTGTTACAACAACATATTTCGGAAGTGATTGTATCTGTTGTTACATAAAAATCATCATCAAACCAATGATATGCAGCACCGGCTCCAAGTAAAAATAAAATTCGTTTATTCTTTTTCATTTCATTAAAGTTTAGTTTGTTCGTTTTAATTGGTTTAGTTTTTCAACTATTGATTTCATCGAAAAATAATAGGCACTGTCGTTTAGCGACAAATCTTCGTATTGATTTGTGATTTCCAGAAGCGTAGTTCCTTTCCTATTCGATCTTTTTAAGCATTCTCTTTCCATAATTACTATATATTAAATTATAAATGCAAAGATAATATATAAAAAGGCCGTCATCAATAGTTCTAAGCGTTCTGAAATACAAACGATAAGCATCCCTATGACTAAAAGTTTATATTCCGGACAATATTTTGAAGTTATCGGTCAATAAAGCATATGTTTTTTTACATGATAAATAAGAATATATTTCATCTGGGAGCACAACCAAAGTGTTGAAACTCCTTTAGTAATAAAATATGCCTTATGGATTTCAGTATGTTTTTAACCTATTGAAGAAGAAATCGTAAGGTTTTGAAATGACAGAGCAATGCATTAACTTTAGGCAAAACAACACATTTATCAACTTATAAGTAAAGAAAATATGGAAAAATCAACAAAAGGAAAATGCCCGGTAACGCACGGAGCGAATACCGATACAAACAGTTCTGTAATGAGTTGGTGGCCAAATGCGCTTAATTTGGATATCCTGCACCAGCACGATAGTAAAACAAACCCTTTAGGACAGGATTTTAACTATAGGGAAGCGTTTAAAAAGCTGGATTTGGAAGCTGTAAAAAACGACCTCCGGAAGTTAATGACCGACAGCCAGGAATGGTGGCCGGCCGACTGGGGGCATTATGGCGGGTTGATGATACGCATGGCATGGCACAGTGCCGGTACGTACCGCATAGCCGATGGCCGTGGCGGAAGTAACACCGGCAATCAGCGTTTTGCCCCGCTCAATAGTTGGCCCGACAATGTGAACTTAGACAAGGCACGCAGACTTTTATGGCCAATAAAGAAAAAGTACGGTAACAAATTATCGTGGGCCGATTTAATGATCCTGGCCGGAAATATGGCATACGAATCAATGGGCTTTAAAACCTTTGGCTTTGCCGGAGGGCGTGAAGATATCTGGCATCCTGAAAAAGATATTTATTGGGGGTCGGAAAAAGAATGGCTGGATAAAACCCGCTATTCCGACAAATCGGATGAAGAAACACTCGAAAACCCATTGGCGGCTGTTCAAATGGGTTTGATTTATGTAAATCCCGAAGGGGTTGATGGAAAACCCGACCCGCTAAAAACCGCACAAGCCATGCGGGTAACGTTTAAGCGCATGGCCATGAACGATGAAGAAACCGTAGCCCTGACCGCTGGTGGGCACACGGTGGGAAAAACACACGGTAACGGCGATGCATCGCTTTTGGGACTCGACCCCGAAGGTGCGCCTGTGGAAGAACAAGGCCTGGGATGGAAAAACCCTCAGGGTAAAGGTCATTCCGAAAACACCGTTACAAGCGGTCTGGAAGGTGCTTGGACAACTTACCCCGATAAGTGGAACAATACGTATTTCTACCTGCTTTTTACCTACGAGTGGGAAGTACGTGAAAGTCCGGCCGGTGCAAAACAGTGGGAGCCAGTAAATATTAAAGAAGAAGACAAACCATTTGACGCCCATGTGCCGGGTGTGCGCCGAAATCCAATGATGACCGATGCCGACATGGCGTTGAAGGTGGATCCGGAATACCGTAAAATTGCAGAGCGTTTTTATAAAGACCCGGAACATTTTGCCGAGGTATTTGCCCGTGCATGGTTCAAATTAACGCACCGCGACCTTGGGCCTAAGAGCCGCTATCTGGGTCCCGATGTGCCCAAAGAAGATTTAATCTGGCAAGACCCAATCCCGGCGGTAGATTATACGCTTTCGGAACCGGAAATTGAAGAACTGAAAAGTAAACTGTTGAATTGTGGCTTGAGCCAAAGCGAACTCATCAATACGGCCTGGGACAGTGCACGGACTTTCAGGTACTCCGACTACAGGGGCGGGGCAAATGGGGCAAGGATACGCCTTGCACCGCAAAAAGACTGGGAAGGCAATGAACCAGAACGGCTTCAGAAAGTTTTGAAAAAACTTACCGAAATACAGGCAGGTTTAGATAAAAAAGTGAGCATTGCCGATTTAATTGATCTGGGCGGAAGTGCAGCCGTTGAAAAAGCCGCGAAAGATGCCGGAGTGGATATCAAAGTGCCTTTCGCACCCGGCCGGGGCGACGCTACCGATGAAATGACCGATGCCGAATCATTTGAATATTTAGAACCGTTGCATGATGGTTACAGAAATTGGCAGAAAAAAGAATATGTGGTTAAACCCGAAGAAATGCTTCTGGACCGGACTCAGTTAATGGGCTTAACTGCTCCCGAAATGACAGTTTTGGTCGGAGGTATGCGTGTGTTGGGAACAAACCATGGGGGAACCAAACATGGTGTATTTACCGATAAACCGGGTGTGCTCTCAAACGATTTCTTTGTGAACCTCACCGATATGAACTATACATGGGAACCTGTTGCAGAAAACCTTTACAACATTGTTGATAAAAAGACCAAACAGACAAAATGGACAGCAACCCGGGTCGATTTGGTTTTTGGTTCAAATTCGGTGTTGCGGGCTTATGCCGAACTGTACGCGCAGGACGACAACAAAGAAAAGTTTGTTCGCGATTTTGTGAGCGCTTGGGTTAAAGTGATGAATGCCGACCGCTTCGATATAAATGAATAAGGGGTTGTCAGAAAAATAAATAATTATAAAAGCGGTGCCGTAGTTTAAGGCACCGCTTTTTTATATATGTCGGATCAATAAAATGTGACAGGTTTTGTGTTGGCATTTGCGGATGAAATGCTATTGTAGTTGTTCCACCACATCCTGCGAATGATAACTTATAATCATATCGCTGCCGGCACGTTTGATTGATGTTAAAATTTCAAGAACAATGCGTTCTTCATCAATCCAGCCCTTAGCGGCTGCTGCTTTTACCATCGAGAATTCGCCGCTGACATTGTAGGCACATACCGGCATGTTAAATTCGGTTTTTACCCGGTTGATAACATCAAGGTAACTTAACGCAGGTTTTACCATTACAATATCGGCGCCTTCTTCAATGTCGAGTGCTACTTCGCGCAAGGCTTCGTTGCTGTTGGCCGGGTCCATTTGGTAGGTTTTGCGGTCGCCAAATTTTGGTGCGCTTTCGGCTGCTTCGCGGAAAGGCCCGTAAAAAGCCGACGCATATTTTGCTGAATAGGCCATAATCGGTGTGTTGTACAGCCCATCTTTGTCGAGGGCTTTGCGGATAGCCCCCACACGGCCGTCCATCATATCGCTTGGGGCTACCATATCGGCACCTTCGTTGGCCAGCGATACCGATTGCTTTGCCAGTGTTTCGAGGGTAAGGTCGTTGTGTACATCGCCATCTACAATAGTGCCACAATGGCCGTGAACTGTGTATTCGCAGTTGCAAATATCGGCAATTAGGTACATGCCGGGCACTTCTTTCTTTAATGCCCTGACGGCTTGTTGTACAATGCCATTGTGTTGGCAGGCTACCAGTCCTGTTTCGTCTTTGTGTTCGGGGATGCCGAACAGTAAAAGCGCCTGAATGCCTTTATCGTAAAGCTTTTTCGCTTTTTCAACCAGCAAGTCAACCGATAACTGGGAGTTACCCGGCATACTGCTGATGGGATTTTCTACTTTGGTGCCCGGACAAACAAAAAGGGGCATGATTAAATCGTTGCGTGTGAGTTGTGTTTCGCGCATCAGGTTCCGTGTAACCGGCGATGTGCGCAATCTTCTGAGTCGTGTAGTTGGAAATGCCATATCTTAGTAAATCAAATTAAATTAAAAATTAAAACTAACGAAATTACAAAAAAATATACGGTTCACTGTAAAAAGTTCAAGCTTTACAAAAATGTGTTTACTTCTTTAGACGATGTTATAAAATCAAAAATTCAACAAATTCGGAATGAAATCCAAAAATGTTAAAGAATATTCGGAATGGAATCCAAAAAAGTTGTATTTTAGAGGAAATATTTACAGAAATGATAGAAAGAATATTGGAAAATACTATTAAAGAGAAGCTTTTTAGAGGGAAAGCAATTATACTAATGGGACCTCGTCAGGTAGGGAAAACCACATTGTTGAAAAGCATTATTTCATCTGAAGAAAATTATCTTTGGCTTAATGGTGACGAACCAGATGTACAGGCATTGTTTCTAAACATTTCAGCAAGTAGGTTAAAATCAATTTTGGGAAAAAAGAAAATGCTCATTATTGATGAAGCTCAACGAATCGAAAATATAGGCTTGCGTTTAAAATTAGTGACCGATTCATTGTCTGATATACAGCTGATTGCTACGGGTAGTTCATCTTTTGAGCTGGCCAATAAAGTGAACGAACCGCTCACAGGTCGTAAATGGGAATATAATATGTTTCCATTATCGTTCTCCGAAATGGTTAATCATCATGGTTTACTTGAAGAGAAGCGTATGATGCCACATCGGATGCTTTATGGGTATTATCCCGATGTGGTGTGTAACCCGGGAGATGAAAAAGAGATACTTCGGCAGTTGTCTGATAGTTATCTTTACAAGGATGTACTTTCATGGGAGCAAATTCAAAAGCCCGATAAGCTTATTAAGTTGTTACAGGCAATCTCATTCCAGGTAGGTTCACAAGTTTCATACAACGAGTTGGGACAGATTTGTGGGTTGGATTCGAAAACGGTTGAAAAATACATTAACTTATTGGAAAAATCATTTGTGATTTTCCGTTTAGGCTCTTTTAGTCGCAATTTGAGAAATGAATTAAAAAATAGTAAAAAAATTTATTTTTATGATACTGGCATTCGAAATGCGCTTATTGCAAATTTTAATCAACTTGAGTTGCGTGCCGATATTGGAGCTTTATGGGAAAACTTCTTAGTTTCAGAAAGAATAAAATATTTACATTATTCGCGTAAATGGTCAAATTATTGGTTTTGGAGAACTCGCGAGCAGAAGGAGATTGATTATATTGAAGAATCAGATGGTATTGTTCGTGCATATGAATTTAAATGGAGTAATACGGCAAAAGTAAAGCCAGTAAAACAGTTTTTTCAAGCATATGAGACAGCCGAATTAACGGTTGTTAATCGCGATAACTATGAGGAATTCTTATTGTAGCTCATATGAGATGTCATTAGTGTAATCGATATTGCCAACTTCGGAAGTGAAATGATGCCAACTTCGGAAGTAGAATCGTGCCAATTGCGTAAATCGCTTAAGGTGTTGTGCACGCGTGATAAAGTGCATAAGAATATAAGTGCCTAAGTGCATATGTCTGTTTAGATGAGCGGAGAGATAACCTGAAACCCCTGTGAAATATCTCCCTCCGGGATTTCACGGGGTAAACCCCGTTGAATAATGCTTAGCATTAAAATCTTCGATTTTATTCAACAGGGGTAAACCTGAAACAGCGAAGCATCAAACGTGAGCGCAGCGAACATCAAACGCGAAGCGAAGCGGAGCATCAAACGGCGAAGCCATCAAACCTGAAACCTGAAACCTGAAATCTGAAACTTGAAACCTGAAACCTGAATCTCATTTCTCAAATCTCATTTCTCAAATCTTCTATTATCTTAGCAATGCCCTGTGCGTTCGACATATTGGCTGTTGCATGAGGTTTGAGCCCATGCGCTTCAACCTCGGCCGATGTGCTTGTGCCAATGCTTACCAGGCGCAGTTTTGTTAAATCAGTTTTGCCGGTCAGTGTTTTTTTTAGATTTATAAACCCCGAAGGGCTTGTTAAAACGATGAACTCGTATTGATTATCGATAATTTTTTGAAGTATATCTTCATTGAGGATGCACGGCATGCGGTTTTCATAAACCACAAGGCTCTCGCAATTGGCTTTTTCCGAAAGAATGCCGGAAATGATTCCGCGGGCCAGGTTTCCTTCAGGAAAAAGGATACGGTCGGTTTCTGAAATTTCTTCAAACATGAATTTGGCAAGTTCTTTGCCGGTGTTCCCGGGGTTGACAAGGGTAGCTTTGTTGCCGTGCTCTGCTAAAATTTTTTGTGTAGTGGTGCCAACAACAGCTGTTTTAATATTTGCAGGCAGGCTGGTTTTTCCGCTTATTTGTTTATAATGTTGAAAAAAGTTACGGATGCCATTTGGGCTGGTAAAAACAATCCAATTATATTGCTGAATATTTTTAAGTTTTTCGAAGTCTGATTGGCTAAGCTTTGCCCGGTGTATTTCTATCATGGGCAATTCAAGCAAAGTATATCCTTGTTTTTCGAGGAGTTGTTTCAGCTCATTGTTTTGCCTTTTTGGACGCGTTGAAATGATGTATCGGGTCGAACTTGCCATATTTTTAATGTTGGGTGTTCTTTCTGATTTGTGCCAAAATGTTTTTTGCACCTTTATTAATGAGCTTTTGGGCTAATTCAATTCCACAAGTTTCGGGGGTGGATGTGCTTCCGTTTACCGATTCTTTAATAAATTCTTTTCCGTTTGTTGAAGCCACAAAGCCATGAAGAACAATATCTTCGCCATTAATTTGGCTGTAACAGCCCAGCGGCACCTGGCAACCCCCTTCGAGGGTGCGTAAAAATGCCCGTTCGGCAAGTATTGCCGTTTCGGTTGCTTGATGGTTAATGGCCTCAATTATTTTCTTTACCTCACTATCGTTTTCACGTATTTCAATGGCAATGGTTCCCTGGGCTACGGCAGGCATAATAAGCGTTGGGTCAATTATTTCGCTAATGTACTTTTCGAGGCCGAGACGTTGCAGGCCGGCTGTGGCCATTATCATGCCCTCGCAATAACCTTCTTCCATGCGCTTAAGCCGTGTTTGTACATTACCCCTGATGTCCTTTATTGTTAACTCAGGATGCAGGTTAAGCAAGGCAGCCTGTCTTCTGAGGCTTGATGTAGCAACAATGTCGGATGAAGAAAGTTGGTTGATTTTTTTTCCGTTTAGGTTCACAAGCGCATCGCGAAACTCGCCGCGTTTGAGTACCGCACCCAGTTCCAGTCCCTCGGGAAGGGTAGTGGGCAGGTCTTTCAAACTGTGCACGGCAATATCGGCTTCGTTGTTGAGCAGTGCTACTTCAATTTCTTTGGTGAAAAGCCCCTTGTCGCCAATTTTTGAAAGTGCAACATCTAATATTTTGTCCCCTTTGGTTTGTATGATTTTTATTTCAACCTGCAATGCAGGATAGGCCACTAACAAAGCTTCCTTTGTTTTTTCGGCCTGGTAGAGTGCAAGTTTGCTGCCACGGGTGCCAATGATGATTTTATCCTTCATGTTGATGTATGCTTTTTAATAAACGTAATTGAAAAAACACCTGTGTTACTCTTCTCGACGGTTTATGTCTTCAATTTGAAATAAGTCGTTGATAATTTCCAGTGAATGGGTATTCTTCCCATTGTCGGTAATGTCTTTCAGGTTTTTGATTAACAGCCGGGTGTAGCGGCTTACAATGTGCTTGGTGTATTGATGGACGGCGTTTTTAACTTCTTCAGATTCGATATGCCTGAACAATTCCAGTTCCTGGTTATGAACAGCACTCAAATTTTTTGATATAGAGCGAATGGCAGGCCTTAATGAGCGGCTAACAATCCATTCATTAAATTCATCAGCAATTTGATTAATAATGAGCTCGGCTTTTTCGGCAGATTTTTTTCTTTTTTCGGTATTCTGGTCAATTACGTTCTGCAGGTCGTCAATTGCGTATAGCTGAATGTTATCAAATTCGGCAATACTTTCTTCGATGTTTCGGGGCATGGCAAGGTCGATAAATATTTGCCGGCGTGAAGCAGCCGCTTTTTTCACCATTGCTTCTGTAATGATGTAGTGTGGTGCACCTGTTGCTGTTATCACAATGTCATGTATGCCAAGTTCATCTTCAATATTAAGGTAATTTGAAACTCTTGAATTGAATTTTTCAGCCAGTGGTTCTGCTTTTTTCTTTGTCCGGTTTATGATGGTTGATTGCCCTATCCCCCTTTTTGCCATATTTTGCAGTGCCAGGCTACCGGTATCGCCCGAGCCAACAATGAGTACCGATTTGTTGCTCAAATCACCAAGTTGTTGGGCACAAAGCTCAACGGCAGTACTGCTCACTGATAAGTTGCCAAGTTTGATGCCTGTTTCGGTGCGGGCACGTTTGCCTGCCTCAAACGATTTTTGGAAAAGCCGCATCAAAACCGCATCGGTTAATGCAGCGTTCGTACAATGCAGATAAGCATCTTTAATTTGACCAATTATCTGGTCTTCGCCTATAATCATAGAATCGAGCCCGGCTGCTACAGTGAATAAGTGTTTCACGGCATCGTCGTCGAAATGATAATAAAAATAACGTGAGCATTGCCCCTCGGCATTTTTGAATTTTTTTATGCTGGCAATTACTTTGTTGGTAGCTGCCAGTTTATCGTGTTTTGTTTGTGATATATAAAGTTCGGTGCGGTTACAGGTTGAAACCAATACCAAATCTGAAATATCTGTTTCCTGTTGAAGGAAATCAGCAAAAGGAACAATTTCTTCTTTCGAAAAGGTGAATTTTTCACGTATCTCAACAGGTGCAGTTTTATAATTAATGCCTATTATGCCAATCATAGTTTTGTAATAATGATTACTAAAATAAGAAATGAGGGGCAATAAAAAAATAAATCAAGAAGATGAAATTATATTTAAAAAACACCTTCTGGTCTTTTTTATTTACGATTCAAAAGTATGTTTTTTTTACCGAAATTAAAATGATGAAGATGGAAAGTATGTATCATTCTCAAAATGTGCATTAAATATCAACTGAAATACCAATACTTGTAGTAAAAAGTGTCTGTATGCCTGGGTTTGTTATGCCTGTACCGTTTGCATTCCATCGTGTTTGTGAAAAACCAATGGTACCAAATAACCTAAAATAATTGATAGCCCCGCCAATTCTGATTTTTTTGTCGGCACGTGCTTGTGTGTAAATTGTATAGTCGTACAGTCCATCGGTTCCAAATAAAGAAGCATCGTAACGTGCGTTTTTGTTGTTGATATGATATCGGTAAACATCGCCAAAATTGAGGTCCTCACTAACGTTTGATAAATCATTTGTACCATGCATGATAAAGCGGGTGTCAAGTTCGAGCCTCAAATCGCTTATCGTCATGTTCACAAAATTCAGCCTGAATTCAGATGAGTTCGGTGGTAAATAGAACCCTAAGTTGGTTCCGTCATGCGTGTATGACAAGTCGATGGGGCGTGTTGATACATATGTGCTGTAACTGTTGCTGGGCTGATGTGTATATACAAAAGGTGTTATTTTGGTATACGAAAACTCGGTTGTTGTTGCCGGCAGTCCTTTGCTTAAAATTGGTGATTTAATTCCAAATTGGAATGCATATTGGCTACGTGGTACTTTTAGCCAGTGGTCATAATCAAGAAAATCGAACTCGTCAACCAAGAAACTAAACCAAACTTTACCGGCTTTGGGTATCATCCCCGAAATATTTAATTCTAACCCAAGGTTGTCATGGTCGCCCAGGTCAACTTCAGATAATAATGGTGTGATGAAGGGTATCATGTAAGTTAGTTCCTGCCGTTTTGACCAGATATTTTGAATGGTAGCTGAAAACTGCAGGAATTTAGCTGGTGTAAATTCCATTTTGTTTAGTGTGAGCATTTTTTGAGATGCCCCAATATCGTATCCGTAAATATCCCTTTTGTACCCTGATGAGTTGTTGGCATAATTAAAAAGGGCCCCGGTGGTAAAGTAAAAATTGAACCATTCTGTGGGCGATAATACCATGTCGATACCAGCGAATCGCCTTGCCTGTCCAGATAGAGAGAAGTTGTTATCACTATATCCCCATGATCGGCGTTGGTTGTGTGCGCTGATGCGTATTATGCCATCAAACCATGAGCCTGTTACTTCACCCCTGTAGAGCATCCCCAGTGAAAGGCCATTTTGAATGGGACCGGCTTCGCTTTCTTCCCTTGATGAACGGGCATGGATATACATCGATTCATAATCGAACATGTACGGGTGATAAGCGTGGCCGTTATCTTTATATGGTGAAACTAAAGCACCATCGTGCACGTAACTTTGATAAAACAGGTCGGGGGCAAAACGGTCAAATGAGCCACCAATAGAAGCAAACCAGGTTACTTTTTCGCCTAAATCTCCGGCAATAAATGCTTCCCCTTTTGATGTTGTAGAATATGATCCCTGGTTCCCAATTCCAAATCGGCCTGAAACAGATGCGCCGGCCCCCAGAACGGTATATGCGTTGGTATTTGAGCTTGTCGTATATATAAATCCATTAACAGGTCGTTGTAAATCATCCGTAAAAACGCGCAATGCTTCTTTCTCAGCAAGTGATAGTTTGCTATTCGAAAGTAATTCTTGTAAAAGATTTAATAACTGTGATTTAGTATAGGGTTTTACTGTAGGGGTAAAACCTAACATTCCTGAAATTTCGTAGTATTCCAGTATGTCATAAACTGAATTGCTCAAGGGAACAAGCTTATGCTTTAAAGTGGTTGAAGAAGCTAATTGTGCACTTGTTTTTAATACTGAAAAGGAACAGATTAAAATTGTCACTATTAAAATAAGTGTTTTTTTTACAGCCATTTAATGCTTGTTATTGATGCTATTTATAATGTTGTGATAAACAAAAGACTTAAAATCAACTACAAAAATATAAAAATATCGAAAAATATAAGAAAGTAATAACCTTTACATTTGGCTTATGTTAATATAAGCAGGATATCAATTTTACTGGTTCCATATTTTCCAGGCAGCTTCGGCTTGTCTGTGCAGCATTTCCAATCCGTTTTTGGTTTGGGCTCCTTGCATTCTGCCTTTTTTCATAAAAAGTGTTTCTTCCGGGTTATAAACCAGGTCAAACATTACGTGTTTCTCAGTAATAGCTTCATAAGGGATGTCTGCACAAGCATCAACTTTTGGATATGTGCCAAGCGGGGTGGCGTTAATGATTACCGTTCGTTCTGCTATGGTTTCTTGATTTATATCGGTGTATCTAACTTCATTTTCAAATAATTCCTCTTCAATGGATGCTGAAATGTACCCGATGCCTAATTTTGATAAAATAAATTTTACAGCTTTTGATGCACCACCGGTACCCAAAATCAGTGCTTTTTTGTGCGTTTCGTCCAGCATAGGCTTCAGGGAGTTCTCAAAACCAATTACATCGGTATTGAAACCTTTGAGCCGCATGCCTTCAGGTGTGTTGATTATTTTTACAGTGTTCACTGCACCCACCGCTTTTGCTTCTTCGTCAATTTCGTTTAAAAACGACATGATTTGTTGCTTGTAGGGGATGGTGCAGTTAAGCCCGGCTATGTTATCATAAAGGTCGAAAATACCGGGAAATTTTGCGATGCTTTCTATTTCAAAGTTTACATATTGGTGGTCGGTAAGACCTTCCTTTTCAAATTTTTCGGTAAAATATTTTTTTGAGAATGAATGCCCCAGCGGGTAACCAACTAATCCAAATGTCTTCATTGTTAAATATTTACTTAGTGTTTAGTGTTTTTTTGTGTTGCCACCATTTCAGTGCCCCAAATTACAACAATGCCTATAATGATAAAAACGATTGCCAATAATACCTCGGTGTTAAAGTTTTCGGGTAAAAACCACCGGTACCCTTCAATAATGGTTTCTCCATCTTTGTAAATAATTTGCCCCAATTCATTTTTTGCAGGTATCTCCGTTTTCCAGGGCCATATAATTCCAAGTGAGCCTAAAATAAAACCGGTTAATATCGCAATAGTGGGATTACGGAATTTTTTATACAACCACGAAAGCAAGTTTGAGAACAACAGCAACCCAGCCACAGCACCAACTACAACAGGTAAAAGTATACCGATGTCCATGTTGTTAACGGCATCAATCATTACCAGCTGATAGTTTCCCATTAGAATGAGGACAAAAGAACCCGAGAGACCGGGCAGTATCATGCTGCATGTGGCTACAATCCCACAAATAAACAAGTACCATAATGAGCTGTTTTCCTGTGCCGGTTCAAGTATGGACATTAATACAGCAACGGTTGTGCCTGCTACAAAACTAATAATTACCGGAACGTTCCATTTGTCAATCGTTTTTCCCACAAAATATATTGAAGCCAGTATCAGTCCGAAAAAGAACGACATTAAGTGAATGGGGTGGTGTTCGAGTAAATATCCGAAAATACGTGCGATTGAGATGATGCTGGCAAAAACCCCTGCAAAAACGGACAATAAAAAAGTGAGGTTAACATGGCTGGCAAATTGCTTGAATTTACCGTGCAGCAATAAGTTAAGCGCGGTAAGGTTGAATGATTTAATTGAATCGATAAGTTTTTCAAAAATACCGGTTATTAATGCAATGGTACCACCCGATACGCCTGGTACAACATTTGCTGCCCCCATGCCCATTCCTTTAAAAAAGAGGCTGATATATTGCTTCATCGAGTTATGAATTAATGGGATTATATTTTGAAATAAGTTTATTGACCGAATCGCTGTAGCGTGCTTCGGGGTATGTGTCAAATAAGTAATTGTAATTTTTAAAGTCGTTTATCAAAGCTTTCTCGAGATACTGTATTGCTTTATGCTCATTGTCGCTCTCGAGCAAATATGCAGCCAGCCTGTAGTTGATTAATGCATTGTTTTTATGGTGCTCTTGGGCTTCGTTCAAAACAGTTATTGCTTTAATTACGCGGCCCTTTTTGTATAACATTTGGGCATGCCCCAACCAGTTTGTCAGGTTGTCCGGGGCAAGGTTGCATGCCTCGCGGTACGAGTCGTCGGCTAAATCGTGATAATTTAAAGCACTTGACACTTCACCCATCACATACCAGTAATCGCTGTTTGTTTCGTCGTAATTTAAAGCTTTTTGCAAATATTTCATTGACTGGTACAACTCGTTTTTAAGCTTAAGCGTCAGCCCAACACCAAAATATGCCTGGGCATTGCTCTTGTTAAACGTTATGGCTTTTTGGAAATTGTTGAAAGCCTCGTCAATGTTGTCCGATTTTAAATAACATTCGCCAATCAGGCAAAAAACTTCATCATTTGAGTCGTCGTATTGAGTGTAAGACGTAAATGCCTCAATTGCTTCTTCGTAGCGGGCAAGTATCATGTTTGAATGCCCCAGGTTGAATAAAGCATTTGGAAAATCTTCATTAACTGTCAGGGCATACTCATAAGCTTCTATCGATTCTTCAATACGGTTTAGTTTTGTGTAAATTATGCCCATATTGAACCATGCAGAATCAGAAAAAGTATCAATATCGAGATAGCGGTTATAATAGCTTAAACTTTTTTCATTTTCGCCAATCTTTTCATAACTAAACGCCATTTCGTATAATGCAGATTCACTTTCGGGGTTTATTTCAAGCACTTTTTGCATATAATGTATGGCACGCTTGTAATCGCCGCTTTGTTCATAAGCAAATCCGATGTTGAAAAGTACTTCTTCTTTGTCGTCAATTGAATACTCAAGCGCAAGTTGAAACGATTGGTCGGCTTCACGCTTTTTTCCTAATAACAGGAGGGCCGAGCCTTTTAATAAATGCAGCTCGTGATTGGTTTTCTCAATTGATAGTAGTTCATTTGAAAGTTTTAATGACTGCTCAATTTCACCAATGTTAAAAAGAATATTGGTTTTGCGTACCTTCAATGCAATTGAGGCAGGGTGCATTTCAATACCCATGTCAACAGCCTGAAGGGCAGGCATAAACTTGCCATCTTCAATAAACCGTTCGGTAATGTATTCGATTTGAATAACATCGAAATATATTTTTGCACCTTTTTTGAGCATTAACTCATATCTGTCCAGTGCTTCGTTTATTTCATTCTCTTCTTCGAAAAAATCTTCAGTTCCCCAGTTCACGCTCAACTCCTTTTTTTGTTTTTATTGAAGATTAATGAATTATGATTTTTGGTGTTCAGGTCTTAGCAAATCGTTTACGGTCTTCACAGGGTTGAAAGTTTCAATCGGCACTTCAACAAATACAGTATTCCAGTTGCTCATTGCCCCATTCCACAAACCGGGCAATTCAAGCGCTTTCATTTCTTTTCCGTTTTTCGATTTAATTGATATAAAACCGGTGTTGGGGTCGGTATGTTGCAATAAATCGAATTTTTGACCTTTGAAATTTTTTGTGCTGCATATAATGTCAACCGGGTTAAAATGTGTCGATTTGTTAATCAGTTCAACCTGTTTTGGGTCATCTGTGTCGATTTGTGCTTTTTCAACAATTTGAAGCGACACAGTCCCATCCGGGTTTTTTGCCAGAAACGGCCCTCCACCGGGTTCCCCCTGGTTTTTAACCATGCCACAAATACGAATGGGCCTGTTTAGGGTTGTTTTGAAAAATTGTACTTTTTCTAAATCGTTGGTGAATTCTTTATTGTAATGAACGTGTAATTCTTTATTGATAAAGTCCTCGATGTTTTTCAACAATTGAGTATTGTTTTCCGCCTCAGGCTTGTTCAGCTTTTCGAGGTATTCAAATGTTTTGTTCCGGATTGAAACCATTAAGCCGGCAAGTGCTTTTTTATAGCGGTTGTTGTAATGTTTAAGTTTGTCCGGAACTACATTGTCAATATTTTTTATAAAAATGATATCTGAATCAAGTTCATTTAAATTTTGAATAAGGGCTCCATGCCCTCCCGGCCTGAAAACCAGGTTGCCCTCTTCATCTTTAAATGGTTTATTGTCTAAATCAACAGCAATTGTGTCGGTGTTTTTGTGCTGTACCGAGAATGAGATGTTGAATTTTATTCCAAAACGTTTCTGGTATTCAGGGACAACATTCTCAATAAGCTTTTCAAAACCTTTTTTATGCTCCGGCGATATGGTGAAATGTACTTTGGCTATACCTTTTGAGCCGGCACAATATGCGGCGGCTTCAACCAAATGTTCTTCAAATGGGGTGCGGGTTTTCCCGTTGTATTTATGAAATGCCAGCAAACCTTTTGGTAGGTTGCCATAGTTTAACCCTTTTTCAGAAAGTAAGTTTTCAATTAACTTTCCGGGGGCCTGTTCGGGGGTTATTGCTTTTAGTTGTTCATAAAAAGCAAACTTTTCGATGTTTTCAGTAAAAGTTTTGATGAAATCAGTTTCTTCACCGTCCTCGAGGTAATTAAACAAGTCTTTGAACATGCGGCTTGCTGCCCCCGATGCGGGAACAAATTTTGTGGCATTTAAACCAGATGATAGCGCATTTTCAAAGATTGAAACATGCCGTTCTTCTTCATCATCAGATAAAATTTTGATGCCATTTGCAGGGGTAGCCGCGTCAACGAGCTCGAGGGGAGGAAAACCCTGTTCGAAATTACGGAGCTGTTTTTCAATATCTTCTTCTGTAATTCCCTGTCTGCTAATTTGTTCTAAGTTTTTCTCTGTAAGCATATTTTTTTGTCTTCCAAAACGTCAAAAGTAAAAAACAAAAGTAGTTTTCAAAACTTATATAATTTAATAAACGTCAAAATATATTAACATTTAAAAATTAGTTATCATTGATTACTTTTGTTGCATGTTTCAAGATACTAAAAAATTTCCTTGGGGGCACGATAAGCGTTATAACGATTTTTCTACGCATTTTAAACAAATGTTTAACGGAAGGGTCCAGAAGGTTTCGATTGATGCCGGGTTTACCTGCCCCAACCGCGATGGTTCAAAAGGCTATGGAGGGTGTACTTATTGTAATAATAAAACATTTAAACCTACTTATTGTAATCTTGAAACCAGCATAAGCGAACAGGTTGAAAAGGGTATCACTTTTTTTTCGAACCGTTATAAGGCTGTTGATTTTGTTGCCTATTTTCAGGCTTTCACCAATACTTATGCCCCTGTTGATGAATTAATCAAATTATATGAAGAAGCTTTGGGGCATCCTCGTATTTCGGGGCTGGTGATAGCTACACGCCCCGATTGTTTGCCGGATGAAGTATTGAATTACCTTGAGGAGAAATCGCGGGAATGTTATGTGATGGTTGAGCTGGGGGTTGAGTCGAGTAACGATGAAACACTCAAATTGATAAACAGATGTCATACTTTCAATGAATCGGCAATTGCCATTGGGAACCTTGCAAAACGGGGAATACATTCATGTGCACATATGATATTGGGTTTGCCGGGCGAAACACGGGAAACGATGCTTGAGCAAGCCGTTAAATTATCGGAGTTGCCGGTTGAAAACCTTAAATTACATCAATTACAGGTACAAAAAGGTACGGTTATGGCAAGTCAGTATGAAAAAAATCCAGGTATGTTTAATGTTTTCAATACTGTTGAAGATTATATCGATTTTGTAATAGCGTATCTTGAAAAGTTGAAGCCTGAGATATATCTTGAACGTTTTGTCAGCCAGTCGCCCCCCGAAATGGTAATCGCCCCCAAATGGGGTGTGAAAAATTACTGGTTTGTTGATAAACTTGAAAAGGAATTAGTCAGGCGTGGTACTTGGCAGGGCCGGTATTACACGTATTCAACATAAACTTTTTTGAAAAATTTGTGCTGCAAAAGCTTTACAATTCTTTTTACCACAGTTTTCCTGATTTCGATTTCAACCGGTTGGTCGGGGTCGTGATGCGCCCAGTTTATGCGGGTGCCAACCAATAGGTGAATGATATCGTTTCCCAGGAGCCTTTTTACAATCTCTTCGGCAGGAGAGTCGTAAAGCCTTGTGTCGCTGGTGTGGTTTTCAAGGATTTCTTCTACTTTGCTTATGGTCAGGATGCCTTCGGTAACCAGGTCGAAGTCTTCTAATTTATAAATTGGGGGTAAAGTTGGGTCGGCCCGATATTGTACCGATTGTATTTCGAGCCCCATTTCACGGGCGATAATCTCAGCTGTTGTGCCCCCGCATATCATTTTAGGCCCCCTGAAATCGGTTACTTGCTTGATGAAACCTTTGTCTTTAACTTTATAAAAAGGGGGACCGGTTATTAGCATCGTTTCCCGGGGTTGCCTGAAATAAATTACCCCGCAGCTGGTATCGTCCTTGAGTGCGTAATTATCGTTTGTAAGTGCTTTGTTTACAATTTTACGGGCCAGTTTGGTGGCTGAAATTTCAGGTTGGTTTTCGATTTGTTTAAACACAAAGTCTTTTACATTTTCATTGCCCCATCCCATTAGGTATCGTGGGGTATCCAGTCCCGATTGTGTTACCCCGTCGGTGTAAAAAACAATGCGGTCTTCCTTCAGGGCATAAAACTCCTGGCAACGCAAAATTTTGTTATTGTTGTCTTTTCTGCCCACTTCAAGCTCATATATTTTTACAGGTTTAAACTGGTTTTTTCCACGTATAATTATAACCGGGGGGTTGTCGTAATTGATAATTCTTACAAGCCCGTCTTTTTCAATTTCAATAACGGTGAAAGTTGCATAGCTGGGCCTGTTTCCGGTTGAAGGCAGCACATCCATGATGATTTGTGCTGCAATTTCGGGTTTGGTGTGAAAGCTGGAATAGTTTAACGCCATGGTAGCGGTAAGGGTAGCCAGTACACTGGCTTGTATGCCATGACCAATGCCATCAGACAAAACTAAAATGATACGCTCTTCATCAGGAAAACGTTTCGAGAAAAAAACATCGCCACATACTTCCTCACCCTTTGGGCGCAGTTGCTGAATTTCTATTTCGGTATGGTACGATTGCTTGGTCATAAAGGGTTAGTTTTCTTCATCAACATCGTATTTCTGCGACTCAATTATTGAGTTCAGCAATTCCTCGGTTTGGGCAGCATTTTCACCCAAAAGAAAAGCAATTTCTTGTACCGTTTTCATGTTTTTACGGTTAACCTGCCTTGCGCGTTCAATAATTTCAGCCCGCTCAAGCATGGGTGCTGATAAATCGCGGATGATAGCACCGGCTATTTTATTGCGCAATATGGTTATCACGTTAATCGACATTAGTTTATTCTGAAACTTAAAGTCGCGCTCCATGCGGTTTTCACCGGTTTTGAGAATTGATTTAAACATGTTGACGACCATCTCGGGTGCAAGCATGTCGAGTTCGGCCCCGTGCAACCCGGGGATGGTCTCAAAAAGCTCTTCATTTTCTTCGCCAAACATACGTGCAAAGCCTATGTTGCTGTTAATAATTTTTAGTTTGTCATCAACGATTACGATGCCTGCCCTGATTTTTTCGAGCATGGTTGATGATATCATGTTTTCTTCTTCCGACTTGTCGAGCTTTTGCCTTATTTTTTCACGCTCCGATATATCAATTATAGAGCTTATAATGCCCGTGATTTTTTCATTTTCTTTGCGTATTGCCGATTTGTTAATGATGACTTTCCGGGTTGTATTATCGGCGTATTTCAAATTCGTTTCATAAAACTGGTCTTTCCCGTTGTTTAAGGTGTCGCTGTCTTTAAAAAGAAGGGAATCAGCTTGTTCCTGCCCTACAAGGTCAAAAACTTTCATGCCGGTTATTTCGTGTTTTTCTTTGCCAATTACACGGGTAAATGCCTGGTTGCATGCTTTAATAATTCCGTCGGAGCTTTTGCAATAAACGGGTATGGGCATTCCATCGAGAATTTTTTCGTATAAGAGGGCTTGGTCGCGAAAATTGATATTGTCAGGGCTTTCCATATTATGAATGTGGTTATTTTTGGGGTTTAAAATACTCAAAACACGGGTCAGTATCAATAAAAAAGCATAAAAGTTTGCTTATGCCAAATATTCAGTACTATTGGTTCCATTTTTCTAAGTGGCTTTTAATAAAATCAATGATATGCTGATGTTCTTCTTTTCCGGTTCCGTTAATGGTTAATGGCTCGCCAAATTTAATATGCACCGGTTCTTTACGCTTTATCCTGCCCAAATCTTTAATGATTCTTCCGTTGGCCCATAGGTCCGTTTTTATTGCCATGGGCACAACCTTAACTTTCGATTTTTGTGCCAGCTTAATGCCCAGTGAATTGAACTTCGACGGGTCGAAGCCATTTGTTCGTGTACTTTGCGGAAAAATAATAATGGAAGTCCCTTCCGCCAGTTTCTTTTTTCCGTCTGAAAGAACTTTAATAAGGTCTTGCCTTGAATCGTTCCGACCAACAGCTATTGGGTTGCGGGCGCGCATTATGGGACCAAAAACCTTACTGGTTGTGAGTGTGTCTTTAACCACAAAAGTAACTTCTTTTACAGGGGCAATGAGGCTGGGGAAGACCATGGTTTCGAGTGTGCTCATGTGGTTGCTGATAAATACGACCGGTTCGTCTTTAACGGCATCAACGTGCTCAAAACCTTCAATATGAAACTTTGCCCCGCAGTTTTCGAGGGTTTTAAATATTTCAAATGAGCTGAGGGCCCAACGTTCGGTGTCATATTGATTATTCAATGCAAATTTTCTGTTTTTTAACAAAAAATGTATAAATTTCAGGTTGAAATATAAACTGAGTCCCAATGACAGTTTATTCCAGATGCTTCTTTTTTTTGTAGAAGGGGTATGATATTCGTTTACCGGAAAATATTTATTTAGCATAGCTTATTATTTTTACACAAAAATATTACAAAAATTGATAGAAATACCTCAAATCCGCAGTTATTAATGTTAAAT
>JASMTI010000018.1:0-9658 GCA_041694375.1 Bacteroidales bacterium
GAATTGACCGGTGAATCATTAAGGAAAAACAAAATGAAAAAATCTCAAATAAATTAATAATTTTGGTCAGGAAATCGTTCTTTTTTTGTGGCACATCATCACCGAAATAAGTGGCACAATTACACCGAAATACCCAAACTATGATATTCTGAGTAATCCTCCTCTCCAAAAGGGATCAAATAATGTGGTTCTACACCGGGTTCAAGTGAATGGAAATTTCTATCGAATTTTGGTTGCTGAGATATGGAATAAGACCAGCCATTGGGTAACATTCCTAATACAGAGTAAGCTCCTCCGCCACCAGTAGTGTCTCCAACAATAATGGAGTTAGTGGAGCTTTTCATGACAGCGACAAACAAGTGTGCTGCACTATAACTTGGCTTATCTGCAATGACAACTGTTTTAACATCCTGAAATGAATTTGATCCTTCAACTTTTATGGGGGTAAAGTCCGTAAAATCATTATGTCCATGTCCGTTTTTTGACTTTTCGTATAGAACTATTTGTTCGCCATCAATAAAATTCGATGCAAAATCTAAAAATGCAGTTTGAGTACCACCGAAATTGCCTCGAACATCAATAATTATTCCGTTTTTAAAATTATATGAGCTCAGCATTTTTTTTAGATTAGGGAAGTAGGTCATAAATGATTTTGGATATATATATATAATATCGTTCGCTAATTGTGAAACGTATATGTATTTATTTTCGAATACATTGCTTTTGGAATAATGGCTTAATTTAAACCATACGTAGTTATAACTTTTAACCGAATGTGTCATGAGTTCTTTGCCATTATACACCCATACATGGCGGTCTTTTAATGGTTTTATCATCGCATTAAACCCGTTTACCAGCTCTGTAGTATCGAGGTGATTATATTGCAGCGCGATGTCGCGGATAGAATCCCAATTGATATTTTTCTCTTCGAAAAAAACATATTTTTTATCCATTTCTTCCCAGAAAAAAAGAAGGGGGTTTTCTTCAACTTCAATTTGAGTGCAACCACAAAATACTGTAATAATAAATGGTAATAACTTCTTCATTGTTGGAAAATATGAATTTAATTTATCTGAATACTTTTTATCGAAACAATTATAGTAGGAAAAATAGTTTTCTATATATTAATATTTGAAATAATACAGGTACTCCTGTATTTGCAGTTTTTTAGCGGAATGTAGTATTGTTTTAGTTTCATTATAGAGAGGTTTAAGTATTATAATTAGAATCAAATATAATAATTATTTTTGCACCCCCCATTTTTTTGTTGTATTAACATATATTAACATTTGGTTTTGTTTTTGGCGAGTTGCTGCCATAATACCACAGCGATGCGGCTGAAATAATTCTTTAACCGCGAAGGCGTGTAGGTACAGAGATGTATATTGCAATTTTCATCTGGAACGTGTGTTCGTTTTGCTCTGGCATAACTGCCGCTTTCATGCTGACAAATAATGCATGCACATTGAGGTACAGTGAATTGTAGTTCGGTAAATGGAAAAACAATATTTTCAGTAATTTGATAAAGTATGGAAAATGATTTGCTAAATACTACTGATGCGTTAGCCACGAATTCACGAATTAAAAAGGATTCAAAGAATCCATAATTCGTGTTTTTATGATCATTTTATTGAATCACCTTGAAATTTAGTTTATTATCAGCCATTGGATTTTACTGATTTACACTAAATCGAATAACAAGTTATTCGTGAATTCGTGACAAAAAATCAAATCAATAATGTAATTTTAGTACTCTAATACCTCAGAATATCATCAAGCCCTTGTTTGATTTGGAGGAGCTCGTGGTCTGTAATTGATCCAATTTTTTTAACCAGGCGTTCTTTTGACAATGAACGGATATGAAACGAGCATGTAAAACATTCACATACAAGATAATAATTAAATTGTATGCGAGTTCCATACGATACCTTATAAACAAATTATTCAATCGTATGAAAAGTTAATATTTCGGAGGCTGATTTTAGATGGTTTAAAGTAGTCGATCATTCCTTCCTCTGCGATGTCCATCACTTCCTTATCATTGGCAGAAGCCTTATATGATTTGATGTATTCCGCTTTGTTAAGCTGATCGAGATAAATGGATAAGGCCTTTTCAATAATTTTATTCTTAGGCACTGCTTGCTTTCGGGACAATTCGTTTAGCCTGCTTAATAAGTCATCTGGTAATGTGCTGGTAAAAGTTGACATAGCTCCATATATTTGTGATTTATATAAATAATAATCATTTTAACTCTTCCCAAACGTCCTTCAATAGTTTTGATGATTCCGATTCGGGTGCATATTCAACAATGGTTTGCCCATGCACCATGGCTTCTACAATTGTTTTATCAAATGGTATTTTTGAAATCAATGGTATGTTTTCATCCTTGAGGTATGTGCTTATCTCAGTGGATAAGTTTTCATCGAGGTCGTACTTGTTGATGATTGCCACTGTTGGGATGCCAAAATTTCGTGCCAGTTCAATAACCCGTTTGGCATCGTGCAAGCCCGATTTGGTAGCTTCAATAACCAGTAAAATCTGGTTGGTGCCGGTAATCGATGATATGGCGGTACAGCCAATTCCCGGGGGGCCGTCGTTTACAATATAGTCGAGGTGTTCTTCGGTGGCAATTTCCTTGGAGCGCTCGCGTACTTTGGCAACCAGCTTGCCCGAGTTTTCTTCGCCGGGCCCCATTTTAGCATGTACCAGCTTCCCAAATCGTGTATCCGAAACATACCAGTGGTTGTTCAGGCTTACTTCTGACGTGATGGCACCGGTAGGGCAAACCCGCTCGCACAGTCGGCATCCCTCGCACTGAAATGGGTTGATGTGGTGCTGCCCGTCAATAATTTTTATGGCATCGAAATGGCAGTTGTCGAAACAAATACCACAGTTGGTGCATTCATCTTCGTTTATCGAGGCAATGCGTGCCCCTTCGAATGTATGTGTTTCCTTTATTTCGGGGTGAAGCAGTAAATGCAGGTCGGCAGCATCTACATCGTTGTCGCAAAACACCACGCTTTTTGCCAGTGAAGCCAAAGCCGCTGTAATGGTAGTTTTTCCTGTTCCGCCCTTGCCGCTTATTACCGTTATTTCTTTCATACTAATCCAGTTTTTTTAATAATACCGGTACGATATTCCGGTATGTGTTTTCAATTTCAGCGGGGATGTCGTTTAATAAATTTCCACCGGCATACTTTGATGCATAAGCCCTGGTAAACGGAATTTCGCCCAACAGTTCAATGTTGTTTTCTTCAATATAGTGGTGTGTTTCGTCGTTTCCCAGCCCGGCTTTGTTAATAATAACGCCAAAGGGCTTTTTAATATCTGCCAGTAGGTCAACCATTAGTTTAAGGTCGTGAAGCCCAAAGGGCGTAGGTTCGGTAACCAGTACCACAAAGTCGGTATCGGCCACCGATTCAACCACGGGGCAGCTGGTGCCCGGAGGGGCATCTACCAGCATTATTTCTGCATTTTGCACACTTTTCTTGGTTTCTTTTATCATCAGCGTTTGCATGGCCGAGCCAATTTTCAACCTTCCCTCAATGATTTCACAACCAGGGTGTTTGTCGCTTTTAAAGTTTTTGATTTCACCCACTTCAACCGGGTGTTCGGTAATGGCGCCAAATTCACATGCCACCGAACATGCCCCGCACGAGTGACACAGTGATGGTGTGACCTCGGCAAGTTTTAACTTTGGAATGACCGTAATGGCGTTGTATTCGCAATATTCGGCACATTTACGGCAGTAGGTACACTTCGAAGCGTCAATTTCGGGGACCATCTGATGTACCATTTGCTGATTGACGCATTGCGCTTCGGGAAAGAACAACAAATCGTTGGGTTCTTCCACGTCGCAGTCAACCAGCTTGATTTTTTGTTTTGTTGATTTACTCAGAAAGTGAAAAAGGTTTACCGAAACGGTTGTTTTTCCGGTGCCGCCTTTTCCGCTTGCGATGGCTATTTTCTTTGTCATTTTAACCTTTCTTGTTTTGCTTTATCAGCATGCTTCCCCGTTCTACATCAACCATTTCGGCAATGGGCTGGCATTTTGCCATGAAAAGAAAAAACAAATCGCTGCGATTTTCGTCCATTAAGCCCTCAAAATTTCCCTGTCCTTTTGAGATTACCAGGTCCGCTTTTTCGTAAGTCCTTAAAAAGCCGGGTGAGCAATGCTCAAGCAGGGTAGAAGGGGCATCGTAGCCGTTTGAAATTATTTTACACAGTGTATTCATCTCAACCTGTCGTGCTTCGTTACGGGTAACATCGTTTATTACCGGCTGGTCGCGGACAGCAAAGGTTACCCTGGGGTGTTGCATGGTTTCAATAAAAAGTTTGTCAAAAACAATTTCACCGGCATTGTCGCCGAGGTATAGAATGGAATTTGCCTTTCTGACTTTTTCTTCCAAAATTGCAGAATCGTCAATGACGAGTGGTTTTTCCAGCATTTCTTCTATGAATTCTTCAATTTTTTCGGGAACCGCGTGGGCACCGTAGTCAATAATGTTGCCAATAACTGCCAGCTTTGCCGCTGTTTTGAACGGTTTGGAGCTGCTGGTCACTTTTGCTTTCCAATAATTGTAATTGTTGAGCAGAAGTTTATTGGCATCCCTTTTTTCCTTTCGGTATAAGTCTTTGTTATTGAGCAACTCACGCCCCAAACGGTTAATGTGCGTAGCAATTACCGGGTTCGGAAGGCCCCAGTTGTGCTGGATGTAATTTTCAACATTTTTCTGAAATTCTTCCGCTTTATTAACAGGTGGTTTGTGTTTGGAAATTATTCGCTCAATTGTTTTACTATGACAATGATAGCATTCTCGTCTCATAAATTAGTGGTCGCAATAATTTGCATTAAATTGAATTGTTTGGTTTAGAAAACCATCAACCAGCTCATCGGCTGCAATTTGCGGGGCACCTACAAAAACATTCACACCGGCTTGTTTAAAAAGCTGAATGGCTTTGTTGCCCATGCCTCCGGCAATAACGTCGGTTACACCCTTCGAGGCCAAAAAGCGGGGTAGTAGTCCGGGCTCGTGCGGAGGGGCTCCAATTAAAAGTTCGTCAGAAACTTTACCATCGGTAATTTGAAAAAGGGCAAACGCTTTGCAATGCCCGAAATGAGCATCAAGTTGGCCGTTGTTCACCGGTATGGCTATCATTTTATCCATGTTATTTATTTTATTTGATTTATGAATTGTTCTATTGTTTGATTTTCATCTGAAAAAGTTTTCATTGTGATGTTTAGTTTTTTGAGCAACCCTTCTGCTTTGGGGCCAAAATGCCCGGAGTAAACTTCTTTGGCTTCAAGTTCTGCCATCAGTTCGGCCGTTTTTGTGCCTGCGCCTCCCTGCGCGTCAATGTTTTCATTCTTTACGAAATCAGTTTGCTGGTTTTCGGTGTCGTAAACACAAAACCATTTTGCGCGCCCAAAACGCATATCGATTTTTGATGTAAGGCTGTTGCCTTCTGCTGATATTACAATTTTCATTTTTATGAATTTTTAGAAATCAATATTCCTATGTGATTATACAGTTGTCTATTTATTCTTGTTGTTTGCTTATGTTCTTATACCTGTTGTTTAGTCTCAAGTCTCATGTCTAATATCTGCCGGGCTATTGAAAATTGTTTCAACCTTACTTGAAAGACACAAGGGGCAGTCTTTTCTCTCTGCTTTTCGGGGGATTGTAAAACGCGAATGGCACGAACTACACAAAAACCAGTCCTGGTCGCTAAAGCTGTTGCCGCTAATGGTTGTTATTTCGCGTGATTCAACCAGGGCATGGGCTATTTTTCTCCGTGCTTTTTCGTATATCCGTGCGAAGGTAGCTCGTGAAACCCCCATCAAAATAGCAGCCTCCTGGTGGTTCATCAGTTTATAGTCGGCCAGTTTAATGGCTTCGTATTCTTCGTACAGCAACTCCACCGGGTTTTCTTCACTGTTTGCACAGCCATAGGGTTTGAAACCTTTGAACCGTGGAGGTGCAATAACTTTTCGCTGTCGTTTGCTCCTTGGCATGCGTTATAATTTGCCACAAATATAATGAGAATATTCTCATAATAAAATTTAGAGGATGCTATTTGTTGAGATATAACATATATTCTTAATATATGAACAATTTATTATATTTTAATTCGCCTGGATTTATGTTGTTTTCTATTTGTTTTTGGTCATATGTTCGTTATATTTGTTTGGAGAGATGATGTTATGGCAAGACCACGAAAACCAGGAAAAATACAAACACCACCACGCGCAAAGGCTTTTATGCCGGTTGGATATTATAAAAGCAGTTCTGAAGCAGTTCAACTTAATATTGAAGAATTTGAAGTTTTTAGGTTGCTTGATTACGAAGGCATGACCCAAACCGAGGCTGCAAAACTGATGCAAATTTCCCGTTCGGGTGTGGCACGCATCTATGAAAAAGCCAGGTACAAACTGGCAAAAGCTTTAACCGAAGCTAAAAAAATTGATATTGAAGGGGGAAGCAATATTTATGACAACGACTGGTACGAATGTGAACGTTGTAACAGTAAGTTTAACAGTCCGGGCAGAAAGTCGCCAAAGGCTTGCCCGCTCTGTAATTCGGTTTACATACATATGGTAAATAATTAGAAAAAATGAGAATAGCAATCCCAATTAATGATAAGGACATAAAAAGTAACGTATCAGATACATTTGCGCGGAGCAAATTTTTTGCCCTTGTGGATAAAGAAAATGGAAGCCTGCAAATTGTTGAAAATCCGTTTGCTGACATGACCAAAGGTGTTGGTATAAAACTGTTTGATTGGTTGGTGGGCACTCAAAATGCCGATGCCCTCTTGGCTTTCGAGATGGGATACAAGGTACAGCAAATGGCCAGTGATGCTAATTTGCAAATTATTATTGTAAACGAGCAGAACAAAACACTTGAAGAACTTTTAAATTTCATGGGCATCAAAAATTAATGGAGTGTCAGATTCTGAAAATGATATAAAAGACCAATTATTTACTAACTCAAAATACTTATAAGAATTATGGATAAGAAGAAAATTGTTGTCATTGGTGGTTCGGCTGCCGGCCCTAAAGCGGCTTCAAAAGCCCGCAGGCTCGACGAATTTGCCGACATAACCATTATTCAGAAAGATGCAGATTTGTCGATGGCATCGTGTGGCTTTCCTTATTATGTGGGCGGATTTTTTGATAACCGCAATCAGTTATTATGCACGCCTACCGGGGTTGTGCGTGACCCTAAATTCTACCTGAATGCCAAGGGTATAAAGGCAATGGTAAATACCGAAGTGGTGAAAATTGATAAAGCCCGGAAGGTCGTTGCGACAGTTGACCTGATTTCGGGTAAGGAGTCAGAAGTACCTTATGACAGCCTGATAATTACCACTGGTGCATCTCCAAATATGCCGCCTATCGAAGGGGTTGACCTCGATGGTATTTCTACTTTGCAATCAATGCGCGATGCTGATTATTTGCGTAAAGTGCGCGACAAAAAAAATATTAAGAAAGCCGTGGTTATTGGAGGTGGCTTAATTGGTATCGAAACAACCGAAGCGCTCCATCTGGCTGGCATTGAGGTTACTGTAGTTGAACTGTTGCCACAGTTGCTCACTTTTCTCGATTATAGTATGGCGAAACTGGTTGAAAACTATATAAAATCAAAAGCCAATGTGATTACAGGTAATGGCGTTGCCAAATTTATTGGAGAAAATGGAAAGCTTAAAGCCGTTAAACTTCAAAACGGAACGGAGATACCCTGTGAGTTAGCTGTTGTGGCAATTGGTGTAAAGCCCAATGTTAAGCTGGCGAAAGAAGCCGGAATACATGTAGGCGGGCTAGGTGGTATAACGGTTGATGAATACATGCAAACATCAGAAGAAAGTGTTTATGCTGCCGGTGATTGTGTAGAAATCAACAACCTTATTACCAATAAAAAAGTATTGGCTCCTTATGGCGACCTGGCTAATCTTCAGGGCCGTGTTGCCGGGGAAAATGCCATTTTTGGCAATTCGGTAACGTTTAAAGGAACCATCCAAACCGGCATTTGTAAGGTGTTCGAATATAATGTTGGTGCCACGGGGTTATCTGAAGATAATGCAAAAAAACACAACATCAGGGTAGAAACTGTCATTAATGCCAGTCCGGATAAACCTGGATTTATGCAGGGGAAACTTTTAATTACCAAGTTGGTTGTGGATGATGACACATGCCAGATTTTGGGTGCTCAATGCATCGGCCCCGGCGATGTGAGCAAGCAAATTGCCATCTGGGCAATGGCCATTCAGGCTAAAATGTGTGTTGATGATATGATTAATGCTGATTTTCCCTATGCTCCGCCTTTCTCATTGGCTATCGACCATAGTATCGCTACAGCCCATATCATGCAGAATAAACGAAAGGGGCGTTTCATTGGTATAAAATCATACGAAGTAAAAGAAAAACTCAATAACAATGAAGATGTTTTTTTGCTTGACCTACGTGGATATGACGAGTATGAGACAATGCGGCTTGGTAAAGGTGAGACATTAATACCACTGGGTGAATTGCGCAAGCGCCTTAACGAGTTACCCGAAGACAAAAACAAAGAGATTATAACTTATTGTAAAATATCGCTTCGAGGATACGAAGGCGCAACAGTACTCATGGCACACGGATATAAAAATGTTAAAGTGATGGAGGGCGGAATTATGGCCTGGCCTTATAAACGCGAACGATAATGATGCCAATAATAACAGAATCAATAATCCGCAGGGTGCGCTACAGCGACACTGACCAAATGGGCTTTATGCACCATTCAAATTATGCAAGGTACTACGAGGATGCCCGTACAGCATTATTTAGGAAATTGGGATTGCCGTATTCTGAGGTTGAAAAAGAGGGGCTTTTATTGCCGGTTGTAAAAATGGAAGCGCATTTTAAGCAACCACTGCGCTACGAAGAAGAATTTACCGTAACGACATGGCTTGAGAAAATGCCTGCATCAACCATTATCTTTCATTACGAGATTGAAAATGAGGATGATGAAGTGGTGCATGCCGCAAAAGTGGTATTGGCTTTTTTGTCGGCCACAACCGGAAAAGCATGCCGTCCACCCCGGAAATTGTTGAATCTGTTATCAGAACAAGATAATATGAGTCATTAAGTCAATAGTAATCAGTCAATAGTAAGTTATTTGCCTGCTTAATGACCAATGGCTAAATGCTGGGAGCTAAAGCGACCAGTTCCGATGAGTGAGGTACGAACGATATCGGAAACTAATGGCTAATGACTAACTTGATTTTATAGATGATTGAAAAACCGTTTTCCGTGCAAATGGGGGACGGTTTTTTATGGGTTGGGATGGTGATTTTTAGTAGTTGGTGTATCTTTTGAAATTGCATTGTTAACATCTTGCTAAATCGGTAAACACAGGTGAAACTTTTTTGTTAACTTTCATGTCGGATTTTTTATTTTTGAACACATACATAATACAATACAATTACCGGCTTATGGAGTTTTTACTTATTGTGTTTATCAGTTTTTCCGGAGCATTATTGTCGCCGTTCTTATTCAGGCTTTTCCCCAAAAAAGCCGGTTTGCTTATGGCCGTTATTCCATTGCTTTTGTTTGGCTGGGCTTCAGTTAAGATGTGGCATGTTGTTGAAGGTGTTGTTTTTCAGGAATCGCTTGCC
>JASMTI010000019.1:0-3867 GCA_041694375.1 Bacteroidales bacterium
CCCTACTTTTACTCTCGACGTTGATATTCTCCATTAGAAAAATGAGTGGTTTTATTCTTCTAAGATACTGAATATCAACGTCTTAACCAAACTTTTTTCAACTTATTTTCCTCATTTTCAGAGATTTATATTTTTGTCATGTACTAAACAATCATATATTAAAGTAATCGAAAATTTAACACCAAAACGTTACCGATGAACTTAGCCCATCGAAATATCACAATTTTTCTGATGCTTTTTATTTTGGCTTTCAATAATGCTGTTGGGCAGGACATCACAAACGAATTAAAATCGGATATTGAAAAAGTTTGGCCACTTGTTGAAATTGTAAAAGCCGAATACAACATAACAACAAACAAACTAAACCAAATTGAAGATAAAGCCGAAAAAAATGCATATCTTGATAGTTATGAGGTATACGTAAAGAAAAAGTATTTCGAACAAATACTTGAGCTCAATATCAGGCAAGGCAAGCTCTTACTTTTGCTCATACACCGTGAATTAGGTGAAACACCATATCAACTTCTCAAAACTTACCTCTCGCGCCAAAGGGCCAGGTTCTGGCAGGCAATAGCATCACTATTGGGGACTGATTTAAAAAAAGAGTATTCAAAAACCAAGTATCCCGAAATTGAAAAAGAATTGACTAATTTCGTCACACAGGCAACGTATTTTCAAACTGAATGTATTCATCATTGATATGCAAAACGATTTTTTTCAGCGTGTATATGAAGTAGTTCGCCAGGTTCCGCCGGGCAGGGTAACCAGCTATGGTGCCATCGCCCGTTATCTGGGGGCATCGAAATCGGCCCGCATGGTGGGTTGGGCTATGAATGCATCACATTCGCACCCTGATATAATACCGGCACATCGTGTTGTAAACCGCAATGGCGTTTTAACGGGTAAAAATTTTTTTGGCGGTGGCACAATCATGCAGGAACTTCTTGAAAGCGAAGGCTTAATTATCGAAGATGATAAAATTCTCAACTTCAACGAAAACTTTTGGGACCCGATGGATGAAATAGATTACAGGTTTCAGATTTGAAATTTCAGGTTGCGGCTGCGGGGCGGTATTGGTTATTGGTCATTAAGTTATTAGTTGTTAGATTAAACGTATGACACATATATTTTTTATCTTACTGCGAACCATCTCAAAATCAACCTTAACCTCAACCTGCCCTTCCTCCTACAAGCTAACTACCCTGCGCTCATTCCCAGTCCAGTATAATCTTCCCGCAATTGCCGGTTTCCATAATATCGAAAGCTTGTTGAAAATCATCGGCTTTCATACGGTGGGTAATAATCGGGGCAATATCAAGCCCACGTGTAAGCATCATTTCCATATGGTACCAGGTTTCAAACATTTCGCGCCCATATATGCCTTTCAACGTAAGTCCCTTGAAAATCATTTTATTCCAGTCAACAGTAGTATTGGGAGGCAAAATACCAAGTAGTGCCACTTTACCACCGTTGTACATTTTTTCAATTAACTGGTTAAAGGCAACTGAAGAACCAGAGCATTCAAGTCCAATATCAAAGCCACTAACCATCCCCATAGATGTCATGGCCTCTTCAATCGATTCATGCCTGGGATCAATCACCCTGTCGGCACCCAGTTTCAATGCTAAATTGCGCCTGTAAGAATTTAAATCGGTGCCGATAATGTTACGTGCTCCTGCAAATTTACAAATAGCAGCTGCCATTGAACCAATGGGGCCACCAATGCCAGTAATGAAAACATCTTCGCCCACAAGTGGAAATGACAAAGCAGTATGGCAGGCATTTCCCAAGGGGTCCATAATTGACACAATTTCATCGGGGATACGCTTGTCAACCTTAATCACATTACTCACCGGCACAACCACGTATTCGGCAAAGCCACCATCGCGCTGAACACCAATGCCAACCGTGTGGTCACAAATATGCTGACGCCCGCGCCGACAATTACGGCAATGCCCGCAGGCAATATGCCCTTCGGCTGTTACACGGTCGCCTATTTTATATTGAATAACCTCAGAGCCAAGCTCTACAATTTCTCCTACATATTCATGCCCAATAACCAAAGGCGGTTTTATGGTTTGTTGTGCCCATTGATCCCATTTATAAATATGAAGATCAGTCCCACAAATAGCCGATTTCTTAATTTTAATCAGTACATCGTTCACCCCTACAACCGGAAGTGGAACATTTTCCATCCATAAACCACGTTCAGGCTTAGCTTTTACTATTGCTTTCATTCTTCTAAATTTTATAATGCAATTTCCGAAATCAGGTTGGGATATAAAATGATATTTGGCAAAAAAAATTACCATGCCGATTTTATCCGGTGTATTTGCAAGTTTTTTAATATGATTTCTCCACCACTGGTATTTAGCACATATCGGTCAAGCTCAGGGATTGGTGAAAATGTTTTTGAGAAAACGAACCTTCCACCATCAATAAAAACTTCAACCACCGAACGGTCAATTATTATTTCAACTTCTACTTCATTGTTTTGTATTTCAAAAGGCAACTGTGTATCAAAAACATTCAACAACTTTCTTTTTACGTCAAAACCAATCTCAAACCCCCTCTCCCCTTTATCGGTTCTAAGGATAAACCTAAAATCATTGCTGTTTATGTTTCTAATGCTCCCTTTGATATGCAGCTGATTACCTTTAACCCTGCGAAACACGTTCTGCCCTAAACCGGGATAAACTTTTTCATTTTCCCACGAATAGTTTTTACCCCATAAAGTCTCAATCCCATCAAATGGATTTAAAACTAAAGTATAAGCATCACCGGTATTATGCAACTCAGCAACAGCCGGAAATGTAAAGTTCCCATTCGAGGGCAAATCAGCTAATTGTTCACTTTCAAGTTCCGACATTATTAAATATTCACCGGTTCCCTCCTGCTTAAAAACAACTGAACCTCCAATATTATCACCTTGGTTAAATATTCTTGAATCCCCACTAAAATGAAAGGCCTCTCCATTAAAAACACCTGTAACATAACGCCCCCCTTCGGTTATTAAAACCCAACGCGTATCGGTTACATTGTTTTCAATTTCCATTTCTACCAGTTGTGGAAAGCCATAATCATATGTAAACGAATCCGTTTCTGTCCATTTTACGCCATCTCCTGAATTCAAAACATGCATCATCTTTTCATCCCGCACATAAGCTATCATGACCCATTTTTGCTCCTCGTCATACCAAAACACGTAGGGCTCACAGTGTTCAAATTTCTCCCATCCCGTTGTTGCCCCCAAAAGCTTGAAATTAAGATTCTCATCAATTGAATATTTCATCACCCCTTTATTCCAACGGTTAATCCATGCAATTTGCTCATTACCGTTGTTTATAACAGTGCCCCACCAAGGACACAAATCAAGCGAATCGCCGACATTTTCGGGTTGTTGAAGTACCGGTTTTTGATGAATCCAACTCATTAAATCGTCACTTACTGCATGTCCTGTATAGTAATATCCTTCGGTGAGATTAAAAGGATTTTTCTGGTACAAAAGGTGATAGCTGTTGTTTGCATAAACAACCGATAATGGTGCCCCCATTTTATTTTGAGGAACTGAAAAATGATACTGGTTACGGTAGGTCTCATCAAAATCAGACTGACCTGAAACATTTATGCACAAAACACTTAAAAACAAGAAAACCAAGTAATTTAATCTTATCATATTGAAAATTTTAAGCTTCATCATTCGAGAATAAATAAACGAATACTGAGTAAGTTTTTATAACACATCATATCAACAAATATAGCATAACAAGAACAAGAATATGCACTTTGCATTTTTTTGCTTACTTTCGTTATTTGTTATCACTAATAATGAAGTGGTTAAACACAACAACTAAACAAACATGAAAA
>JASMTI010000020.1:0-4830 GCA_041694375.1 Bacteroidales bacterium
ATGAACTGTTTTCTAAATTGGTAGCATTATTCAAACATAGCTCAGGCATGGTTTTAACTCCCGAAATTGACGATAAAAGCAAAACCAATCTCGAAAAAATCATCATATTGCTCCGGTCTCACACCGGTCACGATTTTTCGTTATATAAAAAAAGCACGCTTTTCCGTCGTATAGAGAGGCGCATGAGCGTTCATCAAATTGATAAAATTGCCAGTTATGTTCGCTTTTTGCAAGAAAACCCGAAAGAGTTAGACATCCTGTTTAAAGAGCTTTTGATTGGCGTAACCAACTTTTTCCGCGATGCTTTGGTATGGGAAAAAATGAAAGAAGAAGTCCTTCCGGGCTTGTTAAACGAAATGCCCGATGGTTATGTGTTAAGGGCTTGGATTGTTGGTTGTTCAACGGGCGAAGAAGCTTATTCTTTAGCAATGGTTTTTAAAGAAGCTGCCGATAAAGTAAAAAAAGACAAGAAAATTTCATTACAAATATTTGCAACCGATATTGATGCCGATGCCATTGAAATAGCAAGAAAAGGAATTTTTAACTCAAATATACTGGCCGATGTTTCACCCGAACGTGTAAAACAGTTTTTTACCAAAGAAGGAAATGAATACCGGGTAAACACGAACATCCGCGAAATGGTATTGTTTGCCCCGCATAATGTAATTAAAGAACCCCCATTCACAAAATTAGACATTTTAACTTGCCGGAACCTATTGATTTATATGGAACCCGAATTGCAGAAAAAACTAATGAATTTGTTTCATTACAGTCTCAATACCGGTGGGATAATGCTACTTGGCAGCTCAGAAAACGAAAACTCCCAGGAATTGCAGTTTACCCCTATTGATACAAAATTAAAATTATATAAACGTTCTTCACTCCCAACAACTATGGACGTTTTAAGCTTCCCAAGTTCATTTTCTCCCAAGAGGGTACAATCTTCCGAAGATATTAAAACCACAACTGGCACCGAAAACATTCAAACCCTGGCAGATCAACTGATTCTGCAACACTTTGCCCCTGCAAGTGTGCTTATCAACCAGGATGGTGATATATTGTACATAACCGGCCGCACGGGTACATATTTAGAGCCGGCCGCCGGAAAAGCAAACATGAATATTTATGCCATGGCCCGCGAAGGGTTGAGGAATGAACTGCCCGGGGCAATCAGAAAAGCTAAACAGGATTATGAACCTGTAAAGTTACAACATATAGAAGTAGGCACCAACGGGGGCACACAGGTAGTTAATGTTACTTTTCAACGCATCGGGAAACCCGATACAATTAAAGGGCTGATAATGATTGTATTTTCTGATGTGGAAAAACTGCCCAAAACAGGCGGTAAAAAAATGAAAAAGGGCGAACAACATTCAATATTCGACAGGCAGGAGTTAGAACTGGAATTGCATCGTGCCAAAGAAGAAATGCAGACTACCCAGGAAGAATTGAAGATGACCAACGAAGAGCTGCAATCGGCCAACGAAGAACTGCAATCAACCAATGAAGAATTAACCACATCTAAAGAAGAGCTGCAAAGCCTTAATGAAGAGCTGCAAACCATTAATGCAGAACAGCAAAGTAAAATAGCCGATTATGTTTCAGCCAATAACGATATGAAAAACTTGCTGAACAGCACCGATATAGCTACTTTGTTTCTCGATAAGGAGTTAAAAATCCGCCGCTATACCGAGCAACTTACAAAATTGTTCAAGTTACGGCAAACAGATATCGGGCGTCCTTTTACCGACATGGTAACCGATTTGGATTACCCCGAAATGACCGACCATGCCAATGAAGTATTAAATACATTGGTATATAAAGAAACAGCTGTTTCTACCCACGATGGAAGGTGGTTTACCGTTCGTATAATGCCTTACCGTACTTTTGACGACCGGATAGACGGACTGGTAATTACACTGATCGAGATTACAAAAGCAAAAAAAATGGAAGCCGAACTGGAGAAGGCAAATCAATTATTGAAAGAAAATAATTTATTATGAGAGGGTTGAAGAGCAAGAACGATGATGGGAGGCATAAAATTAGTACACCCCATAATATGAAGAATTAATACCAGCCAAGAAGTGGCTTAATCTCAATAACCGTGGGCGTTTGCTGAGCTTGCCGAAGCATAGCCCACTGATAAACATAGAGTATGCATGGAAATGAAAACAAATCGACACCTGATTACCTACGACAAAAAGCAGAAAAATTGTTGAAAGGCAAAAAGATTAATGTCAATTCAGATCCTTCTGAATCAGGTATATTAAAATTAATTCATGAACTTGAAGTTCATCAGATTGAACTTGAAATGCAAAACGAGGAGCTCGCACTTGCGAAGGAAAATGCCGAACTTGTAGAGCGAAAATACATCGAACTTTACGATTATGCCCCTTCTGGTTACATAACTCTCACTTCAAATGGTGACATTAACGGGTTGAATTATATGGCTTCATGTATTCTTGGACAGGAGCGTTCTATATTGTTTGGAAAGAGTTTTAGGTTATATATTACTGAAAGTAGCCGTCACATGTTTGATGAATTGTTTGAACTTGTTTTTACCAGCAACGTGAAACAAGTATGTGAAGTTATCATTGCCTCAAAAAACAATGGACCGGTTTATGTGAAAATTGACGGTGTTCTCAGCCGGAATGATGAACAATGTTTCCTGACCCTGACTGATATTACCGACCGGAAAATAGCTGAATTAGATAATATTAAGGCTAAAGAAGCTGCCGAGCGTGCTACACATATTGCTGAAACTGCAAAAAGAAAAGCTGAGCAGGCTACAAAAATCGCTGAAGGGGCCGTGAGGGCAAAACAGCAGTTCCTGTCAAACATGAGCCACGAAATACGTACACCGATGAACGCGATTATCGGGTTTACCAAAGTATTACTCAAAACCGATTTGTCTGCAAAGCAAAAAGAATATCTAAATGCCATAAAATTAAGCGGCGATTCATTAATTGTGCTGATTAACGATATACTCGATCTGGCTAAGGTAGATGCCGGTAAAATGGTTTTTGAACAAATACCTTTTAAAATGGCGAATGCCATATCGTCTGTACTTAACCTGTTTGAGCTGAAAATTAAAGAGAAAAATATAAAACTGATTGAAGAGTACGACCCTGATATTCCGGAAGTACTTGTTGGCGACCCCGTGCGGCTTCACCAGATTATTCTTAATCTTCTCAGTAATGCAGTTAAGTTCACATCCCAGGGCAAAATTGTTGTAAAAGTGCATATACTGGAAGAAGACGATGAAAAAGTAAACATCGAATTTGCGGTTTCCGACACCGGAATTGGGATAGCTGAAGATAAACTCGATAAGATATTTGAAGATTTTCAACAGGCTTACAGTGGCTCCTCCAGGTTATATGGTGGTACCGGCCTTGGTCTGGCAATAGTGAAACAACTGGTTGAACTTCAGTGCGGGAGTATTCATGTTGAAAGCAAAATAAACGAAGGCTCAACATTTAGCTTTAACCTGGCTTTCAAAAAAACACGCGCCGAGGCTGAATACGAAACCGATATAGTAGAATTAGATTTAGACACTAAAAGCTTAAGTATATTAGTGGTAGAAGATATTGTTTTAAATCAGTTGTTAATGAAAACTGTTTTAGAAGATTTTGGTTTTTTATGCGATATTGCCGGCAATGGGGTAATAGCTATCGAAAAACTACAAAGTAAAACCTACGATGCCATTCTAATGGATTTGCAAATGCCCGGGATGAACGGGTTTAAAGCTACAAAGCACATACGTGAAGTAATGAATTTAAGCATCCCGATTATAGCTTTAACAGCCGATGTAACTACCGTTGACCTGGAAAAATGCAAAGCTGCCGGAATGGATGATTATATTGCAAAACCCGTTGATGAAAGTTTATTATACAACAAAATTGTGGGGTTGGTTAAAAAAATGCCTGCAGATACAGGCAGCAAGTCTGACAAAGTGATTGAAACACCAAAGTTGAAATGCATTAACCTCGATTATTTGGTTCGTCGCACTAAATCAAAACCCGAATTAATGATGCAGATGATATCACTTTATCTGGAACAAACGCCATCGTTGGTCAGTACAATGAAACAGGGCCTGCATGATAAAGATTGGGATTTGCTATATGCTTCGATGCACAAAATTATCCCTTCCTTTTCAATTATGGGCATCAGTGGCGATTACGAAAAAAAAGCCAAACTGATACAAGATTATGCAAGTAGCCAGCTTGGGTCTGATGAATTACCTGAATTGGTTTTTCAGGTCGAATCGGTTTGTAACCAGGCATGTAAAGAGTTGGAAAATGAATTGAAATCTATAAAAGACATATTAAATGAAAAACGATAATAAAATAAAAATCTTTCTGGTCGACGACGATACCATGTTCCTGAAATTGCTTGAAATTGAGTTTCTCGAACATGGCGATTTTGATATTGAAACGTACGTAACGGGCGAACTTTGTTTGGCAAACCTTTCGCACAACCCCGACATCATTATTCTGGATTATTATCTCGATGGAATAAACAAGAGTGCCATGAACGGAATTGATGCTTTGGATAAGATATTGGCTATTAACCCTGATATTCCGGTAATTATGCTTTCGTGCCAGGATAAAATTGAAGTTGCCGTAAATTGCATGCACCATAAAGCAGTCGATTATGTGGTTAAAAGCGAAACTGCTTTCATGAGGCTGAAAAAAATCATTTCAGGTATAATGGAATACAGGAAACTTGAGAAAACATTGAATTGGTATATGGACCGGATATAGATAATAGATCGTAAACACTATACACCATATTATATTTTACAATAGGTTAATTATGAATAAAAATAAA
>JASMTI010000021.1:0-10223 GCA_041694375.1 Bacteroidales bacterium
CATATTGAGTATTCGTGACCAGGTGGTAGAATTTAAAGGGTATGCAAATGATAATTCATCAAATGTTTTATAATCGACCCCTTTTCTGGTAGCATCAATTAATTCAAAGATATCATTGTTTTCTAGTGAGTTTAATGACAGATTGTCTGTTCTCATGTTTCAATGTTTTATTCAAATATACGACAATTATCTGAATAAATACGACAATTGACGCCTATAAGAATTCATTTAACATTTTTTCTGCTTCTTCCAGTGCTTCTTCCAGCTTATCGTTTACTATAATTTTGTCGAAACGGGGTGCAAACGAAAGTTCGTATTTGGCTTTTTCAACGCGGGTTTTGATAACTTCGTCGCTGTCGGTTGAGCGGGCTTTCAGCCTTTTTTCAAGGGTCTCAACCGATGGTGGTTGCACAAAAACCGACAGGGCTTCATCGCCGTAATAATCTTTAATGTTGCAACCGCCTACCACGTCAACATCAAAAACCACATTCTTGCCTTCTTGCCTGATTCGTTCTACTTCCGATTTCAGAGTGCCATAAAATTTATTGGTATATACTTCTTCCCATTCCAGGAACTCGTTGTTGGCAATTTTCTTTTTAAAATCGTCGGCTGTTAAAAAGTAATAGTCTTTGCCATGTTTCTCGTTGCCACGGGGTGGGCGGCTGGTTGCCGACACCGAAAATTCAAGGTTAAATCCTTTATTGAGCAAATGTTTTACAATGGTAGTTTTTCCGGCGCCCGATGGTGCCGAGAATATAATGAGCTTTCCCTTCATTTTTTACAAAATATTCAATGATTGTTCTTTAATTTTCTCGAGCGCTTCTTTCATACGGATCACCAGCTTTTGTATTTCGGCGTGGTTGGCTTTTGAGCCCATGGTGTTTATTTCGCGGCCAATTTCCTGCGATATAAATGCCAGCTTTTTACCGGGTGCATTGTCTTCAAGTGTTTCGAGGAAATATTTGCAGTGGTTGTCCAATCGCACTTTTTCCTCGTTGATATCTAATTTTTCTAAATAGAATATTAACTCCTGTTCGAAGCGGTTCTCGTCGTTTTGTAAATTGTTTTTGAGCTCTTTCAGGGCATCGGTAAGCCTGGTTTTAACCATTTCAATGCGTTCGCTTTCAAAAGGGGCAACTTCGTCCTTTAATTTTTGAATGGTTTTAACCTGTTCAAGTACATCGGCATGAAGTGCAGCACCTTCTTGTTGCCTAAAACGGTCGTGTTGTTCCAGTGCTTCATTAATGCAGTTTACAATGGCAGCCCATTCTTCTTCGTCAATTTCTTCGTGCTCGGTTTTTATGGCATCGGGCATGCGCAAAACTGCTTGCATGGTGTTTTCAGTAACTTCAATACCTAAATCGCTGTATACTTCAAGTAGTTGCTGGTAGTAATTCTTAACCACCGGGCCATTAATCGATGTATTGCTTTCATCGCCTAATTGGTCGAAGTACAATACAAATTCAACTTTGCCCCGGATAAGTTTTTCTGCAATTATTTTTCGTATTTCAATATCTTTCGATTTGTAGATATTGGGTAAGCGGGTATTAATATCAAGTTGTTTACTGTTTAATGACTTTATTTCAATAGTAATTTTCTTGCTTGGAAGCTCACATTCGGCTTTACCGTAGCCGGTCATCGATTTTATCATATATAAAAATTTTGTCGCTAATTTAATGGTTTCATTTTAATTGTGGGTAAACAAAATAAAATTTAACGGACAAGGCCTGACTGATAGCACAATATCGAAATATAATCAACTACCTGGCTCGATGAAATGACTTCGCCCGAGTGTCCGCGGCTTAAAACCTGCATTTCGGGGCTTTCATAATTATCGTTGGCATAAGCGGTGAGGGCCATAATGCAGCCAAAACCACAAGCCGTTACATCGTTTTTTCTTACTTGTTGAAAAATTTCATCGGTGTTGAGTTTCAGAATTTCGTTAACAACAAACTGGTCTTTTTCAAAACCGTTCAGCGGGTTTTCGTAATGCGAAAAATCGCTCGATGCAAGGATGAAAATTTTTCGTTGGGTCTTTTCACGGGCTTCAGCAATAAGTTTAGCCAGGGCAATGGCGTTTGATGGGGTTTGCCGGTTCAAGGTAATCATAACCACTTTAAAATTGTAAGGCAAATAATGTTGCAAGAATGGTAATTGTACCTCGCCCGAGTGTTCGCTTTGGTGTGCCAATTCATTAATTTCAACATTCAGTGCCTCAATAAATTCTTTATCAGTTTCAACAGTTCCCAGTGGTGTTTCCCATTCATCAACACCGCTTACGTTGAAGTTTCCGTTGCCAATACCGGTGTGGTTAGGGTTGATAATAACAAAGGTGTCAATGGCTTCGTGATGGTTTTTGAGGGCATTGTAAACAGGGGCCGCGTGATGGCCCGAATATACATAACCGGCATGTGGGACCACAGCACCAATGAGGTCTTCGGCCCCGGGTAGTTTATGGCTGTTAACGTCCATGTTATCGAACATGACTATTAGTTCGTGCGCCGAACCGGGATAGAATTTACCGGCAAATACGGGTTTCCTTATGGATTTTTCCATTTAGTAATAGTTAAATATTTTTGTTCCGCAATTTTTACAGCATCCATTATCGCTTATCCCGTTAGGGGCGATATGGTAATAAGTGCGCTCAACAACCGTTTTTCCGCACGATGGGCAAATGGTGTTGCTATGTATTTCGGTGGCAATATTTCCAAGGTATACATAATTGAGGTGTGTGCGTGCAATATCGAATAAATCGAACATTACTTCGGGGGGCGTTGGATATTGGTCGAGCTCGTAGCGCGGGAAATACCGGCTGAGGTGCAAGGGGGTGTCTGTTCCTGTTTCGCCGGCAATCCATTTGCACATTTCTTCAAACTCTTCTTTTTCGCTGTTGCCCATTGGTATTATCAGGTTGGTCAACTCAAGGTGTTTGCCTTTCTTATGTATTTCTTTTATGGTTTTTAGTACCGGTTTTATGGTAGCTTTTGAATATTTTTTATAAAAATCGTTGTTAAATGCTTTTAGGTCGATATTAAAGGCATCGATGTATTCGAGCAACATGTGGAGCGGGTCGGGGTTAATATATCCGTTGCTTATCATGGTTGTTTTTTTGTCGGCCATTTTAACCAGGCGGGCTGTTTCGAGCATATACTCGTAGTTGACTGTTGGTTCATTGTATGTATATGCCAAGCCTATAGAAGAATGGTCTTTAATTACCTTTTCAACCAATTGTTCGGGCTGGATTGTTTTGGTAGGCACGGGTGGTTTTCGGTTATTTACTTGCGAGAGGGTGTGGTTTTGGCAAAAGTTACAATGCATATTGCAACCGGTTGTTCCTATCGAAGTAATTTTGCTGCCCGGGTAGAAGTGATAAAGTGGTTTTTTTTCAATTGGGTCGGTATTATGAGCTGCAATTTTAGCAAAAACTTCTGATGATAACGCTCCGTTACGATTTCGGCGTACATGGCAATCGCCAAATTTACCTTCTTCAATAATGCACATGCGTGGGCATAAAGTGCATTTTACCTGGTGGTTTTCTAATTTGGTATAATAAGATGCTTCGTTCATGGTGTGGTTTGTTAATCCACACAATTTAACTTTCTCAACGAACTTTTGCAAGTATATATCTTAATTTATATGATAAGCCTGGTTGTTAACCTCCTGCGCCCTTAATAATTCATAATTTTCAATGTCGAGCGGATAATCCCAGCATCCCATGCGATGAAACATATGGCCCCCAAAACCACTTTTAAACCTGTAGAGCCCGTGCATCGGGTGCCCGGGATTTGAATTTGGTGCCGAACCAAACAGGTCGTATTCGTTGCAACTAGCTTGTTGCGATTGCCTGATGGCTTCCCACTGAATGGCATAAGTGGCCATGAGGTTTCGTTTATCGCCCGAAGATGCGCCGTACAGGTATGTCCCCCTGCTTTTTGAAAGTATAAGGAACATTGCTGCCAGGTGTTCGTTCCCATAGTCGGCCATGAGAAGTTTAACTTCAGCTGGCGATTTGAGGTCGTTGGTGTGCGTATTTAATACCGACAGGAAATAATCTTTGTTGTGCAATGTTATGCCGTTCCGTTTCGAAGTTTCTTTGTAGAGTTTGTACCATTCGTCTATATAATCCATGCTGTATGAATTCACTTCAACACCTCTGCGCTTTGACAAGCGAATGTTGTAGCGGGTTTTTGGTTTCATTTCACCCAAGAGTTGCCCTTCATTTTTATTGAGGTCAAGAAAAATGGTGTTTGATGGCAGTATGTCGGTCGGTGTCTTGTAAAGATTCCAGTTGTTGGTATTGAAATTTACACGCATCTCCTGATTTTGAACAGCTGGTGGCCCGAGCCAGTTGTTTTGTTCATCGAAAAAATCGTCTTCACGGGCCCAAAGGTTTTCCCATGGCAGGTCGTACCTAATGGCAATACAACCTTTGGGCAGGTGTGGACGAAGTTCTTCTGAAAGTTCTTCGATGAACTTACCGTGGTTCTCGGGTGCCGGTTCGTCTTTGGGCCCATAAGGCACATAGGCTATGGTGTGTGTGCGGTCGATGTATTGCAGAAGAACCAGGATGTCATCGTCAAGGGGTTGAGGTGACTCTTGCAGGCGGAACGACAATTCATCGCTAACCTTGTACCTGAAAGCGTAGGGCACAACACCCTGCTGTTGCTTAACACGCCCCCAAAAAGCGGTTTGCTGAATGATGTTGCTTTTTTGTATATCCTCTAATCCTTTTGTTTCTACTTCGCAATGCATATAGCTAACCTTAAAATTTTGGCGGCGAAAGTAGAAAAAATGAGGTGGATTTCAAAAATCATATTAAAACAACCCAATTTTAAAAGTTAATCCTGCCGAATAGCTGTTCAGTGCATCTTTTGATACACCCTCAATATCAATATCGCTTGTGTAGCGGTAAGTGGCAAATGCGGCTATCCTGAACCATTTTGTAAAATTCACCTCAAGTTCAACCCCGGGTTCAACTACAAAATATACATCTTCAATTTCGGAATACGGTTCAGCGTGCGAGTTGTCGCTTACCGGGGCTATTGCACCCCCGCCGAGCAAAATCGGGAACGATAAATGGACGGGTTTTCGTGATGCCAGGACCGGTTCAAGGATAAAACCCCCGTAACCCCCGGCAAGGTGCGATTCGTCGTTGAAAGTATCGTTCAGTACGTAATCTTCTATTTGGTTTAGATTATTGACAAATGCTGTGCCGCCAAGGCCAATTGAGAACCAACGGTCCATTATCCAGCATCCGCGCGATGAAAATACCAGCCCGTCGGTATTGTCAATGGGAGAGTATCCCATGGAAATTGCCCCGTAAAATCCATCGCGACTATCGCGTTGAAATACGGTCTGGATATCATCTTCGTTTCGTTTCTCTTCTTCAAAGTCTTCAATTTTAATGACTTGTTGAGCTATGCCCTGCAAGGCAAACAGCATAATTGTTAAGGCTAAAAATGTGTGTTTCATGGTTATTGATTTGTTTTGTAATTTTTAAAAATAAAGAATGGCACCAATACAAATATCACCTGGCGAAATGCTAAATATGTTGGCCCCACCATAGTCGAAATAGGGGCGGGCATCGATGGTTAACGATACGGGGATTTCGGTAAAATCGTACGAGAGCCCTACAATGGCATCAAGGCCCGCAATGGGGGCTGAGTAATGACGGTCTTCCCGGTTGTTGTATTCTTCTTCCCAGCGTACAAAACCGGCATGGGCACCGTACCCGTAATAAAAAGTCAGGTATTCGGGGATTTCAGGCATTTTGTAGCGCCTGAATATTTTCATGACGGCAATATTTTGTCCACCATCCCTGCTGCTCAACATTAAGCGGTACGACGAAAGCCCGTCGTTAGGGACTTCGTAGAAAATACTGCGGCTACTGCCCGTCCTCACACCCAGCGACCGGTTGTAGTTTTGGGCCGGGAGCAATGCGGGAAGTAAAACAATAAGTAATAATAAAAGGTGTTTCATGGCTATTTGTTGAATTTGATTATCGTTTCAGGATGCTGATATCCGATGAATTTGTTTTTAGGATTAAGCGTGGTTGGGTGGTGTTGATTTTTCCGGTACGCCCAATGTAGCGCATGGTTTTTTCTTCAGGGTCAATTTGCTGTGTCGAGTCAATTACAGCTTCAATGGGCATACTAATATCTTTGTTGGTTGTTATGTCGAAATTTACATCAGCCTCGCGGTTGAGGAATAGCTGAATGCTGGTTGAATTGGCATCTACCACAAGATGGTCAAAGCCGGGTTTGATGTTTTCGATGGTGAGGTCGCCATAATTCATGCGTACGTCCGATTTATTGGTAAATTCAGATATCGAGAAGTCGGTCCAGTTTGAAACGGTTTCAAAATCAGAAATTAGGCGGATGCGGTAATCGTCGCGCGACGAATTGACAAATAAACTGGCTACCTCGGTGAGGGTAATGTTTGAAGTTTTGCTGTCGATGCGCAGCCGGTGGGCCGATGTGAGGTTCATGTCGCTGTAATAAACTTCCAGTCGTCCGCTTTCGATATGGTTAACGATGGCATCGGCAAAGTTGACCTTCATGTTAACATAGCCATTTAAGTTATGGGCTTTCAAACGCCCGTTGTCCATGTCTAAGGTTACATCGCCGTTGTAATCATCGATATAAATATTACCAAATTTGTTTTTGATACGCAAATCGAGGTTGTCGGGCAAAGTAATTTTCATGTTGATTTCAACTTCGGTTTCGCCAAAGCCAATGGTTTCCTTTAATTTTTTTAGTTCATCGAGCAGGCGGTTTTTGCTTTCGCCAATAATGGTGTTAATAACCACGTAATGCCCCGATTGGGTGAGCTCAAAATCAATGTCGTTCATTTTTTGGCGTATCTCATCATAATTTTTACCGGTAACTTCGTAATCAATTTGGACCCAAAGCGTATCGCGGTCCCAGGTTTTGATAACGATATCGCCATATTTATTGCCAATGTCAACAATGCTGCTGTTGTTAACCAAAAAGCCGCGGGAGATGTGTTCGGATTCGCTAACCTGTGCCGAAGCTGATATGCTGGTGAGTATTGAGGCAAAAATCAATACAAGAAAATATTTAATAGTAGTATGCATAGTGTTTGTGTTAATGTTGCAAATGTTTGTTTATTAAGTTGAACATTGGCAATGGTTTTAACATTGAATTTGAGTTAATACCCGGTTAACCATTTTAAGTTTTGTCCGGTTGTTTTGTATCATCGCTTCAATAACTTCTTTGTTGTACAAGTTGTCGTTCAGGTCATTTTTTAAATCTTTGTACATATTATCAAGCTCATTTAAATCCGATTCAATGTCTTGTTTAAGGGCGGGGTATATGTCGTAACACTTGTTGATTTCCTGAAGCTGGTTTGACACTTCACGTGCGTAGTATGCTTCGGTTTCGAGGAGCTGTTTGATTTCGGGGTCCGAGATGTTGGCATAGGCCGGTAGCTGCTGGTCTTTCGAAACCAGTAAGAATGTTGATATTAATGCAACCACCAGTACAGCGGCAACAGCCGATGATATTTTTAGTACCCGCGAAAAGCCTGTATGTTTCTTCTCCTCTAATGTAGATTCAATTTTATCCCACAATTCGGGTGATGGTAATTTTGAATCAAACTCGTCTCTGTGTTCGTGCACAAAATTTTCAAGCTTCTTCATAATATTGCTCCTTTAAAATTTCATATACTTTACGTTTTGCCCTCATGTACTGCGACTTCGATGTTGATTCGGTTATACCCAGTATCTGGGATATTTCAACATGGTCGTAACCTTCGAGCAGATATAACGAGAAAACAATGCGGCCGCCCTCGGGCAATTGTTCCATGGCTTGTTGCACATGGGCCGTGGTGAGCGGCAGTTCGTTTTCTTCGTATGAGTCATCAAAACGGTCGCCATAAAAGTGCATGTTGTCGGTTAGCTGTAGCTCAACCTTTCTTTTTTGTATGGCATTGATACAAGTATTGATGACAATTCGTTTCAGCCAAGCACCAAAAGTTGATTCGTACCTAAAAGATTCGAGTTTTGAAAAAGCCTGAACAAAAGCTTCCTGTAAAATATCTTCGGCATCTTCGCGGTTGTTCATCATGCGGCAGCATATGTTGAACATAGCCCTCGCATATAGCTCGTACAATTGCCGGCGTGCTTTGTTGTCGCCTTTTTTGCTCGCTTCAATTAACTTTTTGTGTATGTCTGTTTTTGTTCCCAATGCTTTTTATTTCCGTTTTTAATGACAGTATGAAATTTCAAGGGTTGCAAAAAAAGATGCAATTGGACGCAAATTTGTCATCAAAATACAAAATTAGCATTATAAATATAGGTGAGTAGGGGAAAATTGGCGGTGAAAAGGGGTTACTTCATAATTGTCGTAGACACGGAATAATCTTATTTATCCCTTGTCGGGTAACTCAGGCGGGTTACCCCGCCCTTGTCCCCTAAGAACCGTACTTGATAGTTTCCCATCATACGGCTCAAGCTCTCTAAAGGCGGATTAAACCACCCGGCAATATACAAAATATTCATTCAACATATTTTAATTTCAACCTGTTAACAAAGTAAACGTCCCAAGTTTTATCGAAAGGGTTTGCCGCACCGTTGATAAGCCTGTGGTGTTTAATCTGGAAGTATCCGAACATGCTGAGCAAGATGGTCTTACCATCGTTAAACCTTCCAAAAAACTGCCATTTTCGGTTGCCTATCTTCATAAAGAGTAGCGAAACGATTTTTCGATAGCTAAGGTTGTTATGCCTTCGCCTTGCCCAGTTCCAGATATTTCGCCAAAGAATTCTGTCCAAAAGGTAAAATGTTTTCTTGGCGCAGGCAAACCTATGATAGTTTGCCCCTCTAATGGCGCGTGTTTGTAACTCGTTGCCTTTTATAAAAAAGGGCCCCTCGTTTTAGCATCGAAACTAACAGTTAATATTGTTTTAACATTGAATACTTGTTATTAATTAAATATAGCATTTATTTGCAAATTGTAATTCAAATCAGCGTATTATTTTAATATGTTTCCACTAAAATATTATAGGAGGAAAAATGCAAGAAGAATGGGTTAAGCAGATGCAAAATCAAGTGGATACACTTGAAAAACTTGAAAAGTACATCAACGTGACAGATGATGAAAGGCATGCCATAGAAAGTTTAAATACAAAATGGGGCGTAACGCCTTATTTTGCTTCATTAATGGATAAAGATGACCCAAACTGTCCAATTCGTAAACAGGTAATTCCATCGATGGCAGAGCAGGTCAATGAGTTTGGAATGGATAATTATCTTCTTTGGAAAGAGAATAGGGCGACAGACGAAGTCCGCCCGGATAGTATTGCCCGTCAATATGATGACCGTATTGCTTTTACGGTTATTGAAACTTGTGGAATTTATTGCCGGCATTGTTTTCGTAAGGAGGTTGTGGTTGACCAGGACCTGAAGTTGCGCATGGATGTTGATGAAGGTTTGGCATGGATTGCCGGGCATCCTGAAATTCGGGATGTGCTTATTACGGGGGGTGATCCGTTACTGTTACCGGATGATAAACTGGAATATTTGATTACATCACTTCGAAAAATACCACATGTCGAAATGATTCGTATCGGCTCCCGTCTGCCTATTGTTTTGCCGCAACGTGTTACCGAGGGGTTAAAAAAAGCAATCGGTGGTTTTCACAGGGTGCCCGTATGGCTTAACACGCAGTGCAATCATCCAAAAGAGATAACCGAAGAAACAGAGAAAGCTATTTACGAATTGATGAGTTGTGGTATTAATGTAGGGAATCAAGCAGTGTTGTTAAAGGGAATCAACGATGATGTAGATACATTTAGGGAACTGCATCAGAAATTGCTTCGTGTTCGTATCCGTCCTTATTATCTTTTCTATTGTGAACCAGCTCCGGGGATTGACCATTTTCGAACCCCCGTAGAAAAGGGTGCCGAGTTGATCAGGGATGCATTGCGTGGCCATACTACCGGACTTGCGCAGCCGATGTATGTGTTAGCTACAAACATCGGTAAAATCCCGTTGATGCCAGATTATTATATTGTCGATAAAAATGAGAATGAATACACTTTGCGGAATCATAAAGGAGAGGTTACTAAAATCCCAAACGTATGAATGATTGATTGTTGTAAGTTGTGGTAACATAGTAATGCAAACTTACAATCAGGATTTTTAAAGAAGAATAGAAATAGGATCCATCTTAAAGAGGCGCTTTTGAGGATCTGACTGTTAA
>JASMTI010000022.1:0-4995 GCA_041694375.1 Bacteroidales bacterium
CAACTTTACATCGTTGGTTGAAAAAGAGCCACTTGCCGAGACATCCGTCAAAATGGTTTTCATTTTATTGCTCAACGGAGCCTGAAACTTTATATCGGTAGAAAATTGCCCCTGGCTTTTGGCTGCAAAGGGCATGTATTTTTTTACAATCCCCAGTTGCTGATAGGCTGTTGGCAAATCGAATCCTGAAATATCAAGGTCTGCTGTTAAATCCGGATTTTGGCGTCCATCGGCAATGACTGTCCCGTTCATGCTCATTGAGCCACCGATGAGCTTCATGTTTAAACCTTGCAGGTCAAGCTGTTGATCGTGCAAAATTAACCCCCCCCCAAAATCGGTAATATCCATCTGGTCATACAACAACCTTTCAATATCAGCATCGAAAACCAGGTGCATATTGTCGGGCAGGGTTAAAGGAATACTGTCCTTACTTACACTGTCCGCTTTAATATAATCCTCTTCGCCGGGTTGTTTTTCAGGTGTGTAATGTGCCATAAACTCGTTCAGGTTTAACAAACGGGAATTCAAATTCATATCCCCCTTAAGTTCATCCCCTGCAAACAGCCATGTAACAACGTTCGTAAGTTTTCCTTCAACACTAAAATCGCTTTGCCCGATGGTACCCCTCAGATGCTCCATCGTCACATCCTGATCGCGCAACCTTACCGATGCACCACTCAGTTTAACCCCCTGTGGAACAGAGCTATTTTGAATATAAAAATTATTTAGCAACACACTTCCCGATGACACAAAAGTTGTAAAATCATTCTTCTCAAGCGACGAATAGTTACCTTTCATTTGAGCATCGGCCACCAACTCCCCGGCTATTTTGGTATCGCCCAATGGTACAACTTTACCCAATGAGCCCAAATCGATGACCCCTTCTAAATCAACATCGATAAAAGGATCGCTAAACAAGGTCCCGAACATAGCCTGCAACGAAAATGGATTGTCTGTCAACACCATATCCATTTTTTCTATTCCCAGTGTTAGCAACTCAAGTTTCCCTGCTGGCTTCGCTATACGGGCAATTAATTTTTGCAACCCCAGTTTTTCAGGCAATCCCGGATATTTGATTGACGCGTTATTTACATTCAGGGCAATATCCATACCGGGGTAAATATCATCGAAATATACACCTTTTACCTGCCCCCCAAAATCAACATTCCCGGTTGCATCGACGTCTTTCATGTATTTTTGAAAAGCATCGGGAACAACCGACAAAACCTGCTGGATATCTATTTCAGGAACATTAAAGCTAAGGTCAAAAAGCATTGAATCGCCCGGCATTGAAAAGCCCCCGTCGATATCAACCGGTATACCGTTAACTTCGCTTTTACCCGAACGAAAAATAAAGTTATAACTTTCAAGGTCGGCATCAAGCTGGGTTGTAAGGCTTAACCCACCATTATTAATATAGCGCACACTGTCGTATTCAAAGTTAACCGAAGGCGTTGCAGCCTCAATAGCGAACAAGCCCTTCGCCCCATCCGTTTCACCCGACATTTTTCCTTCAACATCAAATGTTGAAAAAAGATAATTATACTTTTTACTGTTGTAAATAAAATCGAAACCGGTAATAACAATCTCTTTAAGTTGAAGTTTAAGCGGGGTTCCTCCACCACCGTCCTGTTCTCCTTCAACAGGTCCTTCTGATTTGGCAATCAACCAGTTTACATTGCCTGCTTCGTTTTGCAACAGTTGAAGCAAGGTCTTATCAAGGCTCAATGATTTGATTATCAGTCCTTCGCCACCGAAGAAAACCGAGCGGACATCGATTTGTGCCGAAAGGTTTTTAAAAGCCAACAGCGTATCGCCATTAAATTCATTAACCCCCACCACAGCCACATCGTTAAACGAGGCATTAAAATCGGGAAACGATTTAATTAACGATAGCCGGAAACTACCGTAGCTGATTTCGGCATTTACACTCTGATTTGCCCTGGTCAAAACCGCTTCGCTGATTTTTCCTTTAAAAGCAAAAGGAATCAACAGAATTGCCAAAACAAGAACAAGAATAATGATGCCGGTTATTTTAAGGATTTTTTTCATTGATATCTATTTAAATCATCAACCTTAACATATTTAACGCAGTTTGCGACGAACGTATGATGTTGCGTTCGCGGTTATTGCTAAACGTATATTTTTGTGCTATTATTTCATCAGGTGATGCAACAGCAACCCAAACCGTGCCTATCGGTTTTTCATCTGTTCCGCCATCGGGACCGGCAATTCCCGATGTGGCAACTGCATAATCGGCTTTTGTTAGTTTGCGCACACCATCGGCCATTTGCTTAACCACTTGTCCGCTCACGGCACCGTACTTTTCAATGTCATCATCATCAACATTTAGAACACTGGTTTTTACATCATTTGAATAAGCTACTACCGAGCCTTTAAACCAACCAGAACTCCCCGGCACTGAAGTTATCAAGTGTGCAATGTGCCCGCCGGTGCAACTTTCAGCCGTTGCAACAGTAGCGTTCTTATCTATGAGCATCCTGCCAACCACGCTTGCCAATGTATCATTATCGTACCCAAAAATTGCTTTGGGAATAATTTTCTTCAGCTTTTCAATTTCCAGCCCAACAGCCTTTTTCAATAGAGTTTCATCATTACCAAAAGCAGAAAAACGTAAACGTATTTGCCCGGGGTTGGGCAAGTAAGCCAGGTGTATAAACTCAGGCAGGGCATCCTCCCACGCTTCTAATTTTTCAGCCAAAATGGATTCAGGAATCCCAATGGTATGTACAGTTTTATGAACAATGGCACCACCACCGTTTTTATCTTTCAGGCGGGGCAATACTTCTCCCTGCATAATGCCTTTCATCTCGAAGGGCACCCCCGGCATCGAAACAAATATTTTATTGTTGTGCCCAAACCACATGCCCGGTGCTGTGCCTGATGGGTTATGCAACACTTCACAACACTCAGGAACCAGAGCCTGGTCTTTATTGAGCTGGTTAACACCAAGACCACGCTTCTTAAAAAAGGCAGCCACATGGTCGAGGGTAGGCTGATGGGTTACCAATTCGGAGTTAAAATACTCAGCCAGTACTTTTTTTGTACGGTCGTCTTTTGTAGGACCCAGCCCGCCAGTAATAATAACCACATCGGCACGCAACTGTGCATCGTCGAGGGCATTGACCAAATGCACCGGTGTATCGGATATCGAAGTTATCTGGGCTACACCAATTCCAATCTTATTAAGTTCTTCGGCCATCCATGCCGAATTGGTATCTACAATCTGTCCGATGAGAATTTCATCGCCTATGGTTATAATTTCTGCCTTCATAATGCCGTCAAAAATATAAAATATCCGGCAAGGAAACAGGCATGACTTTGCGGATGTTTGTTAAAAAAGGTTATACACCAAGGTAGAATGTTGGGAATTGGGGATATGGGAAGTATAATGGTCATTGGTCATTGACTTGTCCTGAAATAAGTTTACAGAAAAAGTAAACACAATTTAGGATTATGAAAAGAAAAGTAAACCATTACCCGGATGAATTCAAACTGAAGGTATTACAAGAGTATTTAGAAAGTGATATTAGTTTCAACGAAATAAAATTGAAATATGGTATCCGAGGAAATAGTACAATATTCAACTGGATGCGTAAATTTGGGCTGAAATCACCCACGGAAGCACAAGTACGAGAAAACAACATTATGTCGAAAGCAAGCGATAAAACCAAAGAGGAGAAAGCTTTAGAAGCAAAGATACGTGAGCTGGAATCCAATTTAGAGTACGAAAAATTGCGCACCACGGCATTGAACAAGCTGATAGATGTAGCCGAACGGGACCTACAAATATCTATCAGAAAAAAGCATGGCACCAAACAATAACAGAGCTGCACACGGAGCTTGAACAAATTAATATTGACGCCCTGTGTGGATTGTTTGGTAAAAGTAGGCAAGCCTATTATCAGCGGACTAAGTACATATACAAAGAAGCAGTTAAAAAAGAGTTGCTATTACAAATGATTGAAAAAGAACGAGAACAAATGCCACGTCTTGGGGGCAGGAAATTATTGTTAAAGATAAGGCCAATGCTGCCCGAAGAACTTCAGATAGGCAGGGATGACTTTTTTGATTTCTTGCGGGAGAATAATTTACTGGTCAGGCGTAGGCGCAACCAGGTCAGGACCACATATTCCAATCATTGGCTGCATAAATATCCCAACCTGATAAAGGGTTATGGGCCAAGTGCCCCGCACCAATTGTGGGTAAGTGATATTACTTATGTTGAGACAAGCCAAGGCTTTGTGTATTTGTTCCTAGTGACCGATGCATATTCTAGAAAAATAGTGGGGTGGCATGTTGCAGAAACAATGGAAGCAGACAATGCCGTTATTGCCTTGCATATGGCCTTGGCCCAATTACCAGTAAATGTAAGACAGCTTTATCACCACTCAGACCGGGGTGTACAATATTGCAGTAAGAAATATGTTAAAATACTGGAAAGAAACGGCATACATATCAGCATGACAGAAAGTGGAGACCCACTGGAGAATGCTGTGGCAGAACGCATAAATGGCATATTAAAAGATGAATGGCTCAAAGACATGAAATTGAAAACCAAGTCTGAAGTTAAACATCAAATAGCTAAAGTTATCGAAATATATAACACGCAAAGGCCCCATAGCAGCATTGACATGTTAATGCCTGAACAGGCACATATGCGAACAGGCACATTAAAAAAGCACTGGAAAAACTATTATAAAACAAAAGAAGAAATGCAAGAACAAATAATGCACCCATAGTTACACAAAAACAGAACAAACATGTCTACATCAACTGAAATACAAAAATACTTCTTTATCAGGGCCTTTCAAGGCCAAGACAAGCGGCATGCCGCAGGCGCAACACATGCCGGCCTTGACAGAACCTGATAAAAACGTGAAAAGTATTTAACAGTTGATGCCAACGAAAAAAGATTAGACATAAAATAACAGTATTAACAATCTTTTTGTAAACAAATTTTAGGACGGGTCA
>JASMTI010000023.1:0-2919 GCA_041694375.1 Bacteroidales bacterium
GTAAAACTCTCCAAACCCCATGGTATTAAAACTTTCGGGGCTGTAGAAGAAAATCCCTGTACTGCCTTTTCCGTGGAACAGTTTCATCAGTGGCACCTCATCTGAAACATAACCGCCTGCCAATTGCCATGATGTTGTTCCGACAAGATTCACATCAAAATCATCAGACAACCGGAAAAACAACCTGTGATAACTAAAATCCCCCTCGCCCCCATTTATTCCTTTTTGGTAATTGAGCTGAAGCACAGGCCACTTTGTTCCCAAAGACACTTCTTTTTGCAGTTGCCTTGCAAAACGCTCGCCCGGTGCAAAACGGATCTTCAGCCCGGGTTCAAAAAAACGGAAATCACCGTTTTGAGCTTGTTGTCCGTAACGATAATCAAAAACAGGCGATTGTATCTCTTTTGCTACCGTAGCCGATATTTTCAGCGAAGGAATGATGCGGGTTATCAGCGAAAGCTGGTGCCTTTCGCTATCGCTAAATGCACTGATACCAAAATTACGGTACGTTCCGGGATCTGTTAATGAAAGCTGCTTACGGTGAGTGAAAACACCTGCCTCTTCCAAATCGTTACTAAAATCATAAACCACGGAATGCCGGTGGTAGCGGTCGAAAAACACAGTGCCCCCCCAACCGTATTTCATTGCCTTGTCCGTAAAACCATAAGCCCCGTATGCCGAAAGCATGATGTAATCAGAAAAATCCCGGTTGGTTTTAAACCCGAGGCCAGTGCGCCAGCCTTCATACCTGTTTTTATCGATAAGGTAGTTCAACGGCAGGTTTACTTTTCCCAGTTTAAGATCCCCATTTATTAATGACTGAAAGATTTTAAGTTTTGCCGCCAGGTTTTCGGCACGGCCAATACTGTCAATCACACGGTAAGTTTCCAGGTCCTTTTCAGAAAAAGGGACCCTGCGGTAATTTTTTAACACCTCATCGGCATTGCTCAAGGCTCCCTTGGCATAATCCATGGCAATGGCCGGATTAAAGTCGCCGGCATCTTTGCTGTTAACCTGCACATCAAAAATATATCGCTTTCCCCTTCCGATCAGGGGGATGCCATTAGCCTGAACGGAGCCCAGGAAAATCATCGTGTTTTGTTGCGACGGGAACCACAGTTTGTTTTTTATCTCTTTGGAGTTCTGTTCAATTTTAATATTAATTCCTGCATCATCGGCTATGGCAGGCGTGGCGGTGATATTTTCGAAAGCCCAGCTTTTACTGTTGACGGTAACCACACCTTTCAATCCATCAAAATTAATCCCCTTTCGTGGCCTGTATGAAATAATAAACCCGGTATCCCCCGGATAGTGCGTGATCGTATCTTCCAGCCGGAACCAGTATTTCGACATGCTCCCTTTTAAAAATGGATTGACATACGATTTACTGGCGATGTTGAGTTGTTTGTTATAAAAAGAATTTGACTGGAGTTGTGATAACAACAAGGTAAACACGGGTGAACGAAACCCTGATGTCCGGGTAGCCAAAACCTTTTCCTGCCGTTTGCCCGGGTTTTTATATTGTGTTTCCGTTACGTTTTCTACCAGGAACAGATGCTGCTTATCGAAAAATTCCACCAATTCCATAAAAGAAGTATCTGATTCGATTTTTTCGCGGTGCTTGGCCAGGCTGTCTTCGTGTATGGTGAAAACCAATTTGTCGTAGGCTTTCATCGAAAAATTATCAAGGCTTTCGGGGTTATTCCGGGCCCGGTTTTCCACCACATTGTTTACGATGCGCAAAGCCGGATTGAGCCCCGGAGTAATCACCACTTCATCCAGATCAATGGCCTTGGGGCTCAACTCAATAAGCTGTTTGGCTTCAGCCGGAAGAGTCACCGTTTTAAAGCCCACGAAACTCACTGTAATGCTGTCAACCCCGCTTGCTGTAAATGAATAAAAGCCGTCAATATCGCTGATAACACCCTGGTTGTTGTTGTACATGATGTTTGCAAAAGCAACCCCCCGCCCGGTTTCAGCGTGGACAACTTGTCCTTCATAGGTTTGTGCTGTGGCCACACTTATTAAAAATATCAGGTAAATGATGAAAATATTTCGCTTCACAGATTAAAGATTTCTTATTTTTGATTATTATTTAAGACGATTTATGCCATTATCTGTTACAATTTACAAAAACTGCAGTTTAAACAAATAAAGCCAGCAAGAGAACAGGCAATATTAATGAATTTATTCAAGCTTGAATATTGAACAAACAGATTTTACAGCGATTGTACCAAGTACAATTAAGCAACCAAAAGAACAACCAAAAACCGGGGTTTTAAATTAATGAAGAGTTATCCGTTATTGACCAAATTAACCATTGGGCTGATATTTATCATCCTGTTCTTCTATTCCATTATTGTGGCAAGGCACATACTGATGGTCATAATGTTGGCCATACTCTTTAGTTACTTGCTTTACCCACTGGTGGTCAGACTGGAAATGTTACGCTTTCCCCGGTTTTTAGCCAACCTGGTGGCCATATTGCTGCTGTTTTCCGTATTTACGGGCATGATTTTTCTGATGTATAAACAACTGGAGGTGCTTTTAAACGATCTTCCATCGCTTAAAGCCCAGGCTCTTCAGAATCTCGATCAACTCGAAACGTACATCCAGTCGGTTTCCGGGCTGGAAGTGCACAAGCAGCACCAGTGGCTCAAAGAAAACGTCAACAACCTTTTCGAGTCGGGGAGCAAATTCCTGTCGGCGACATTTTCTGCCACCACTTCAACGATTTTCAAAACGTTTCTCTTGCCAGTGTTTGTTTACTACATGCTGTTCTACCGCCAGAAATTCTTCATTTTTCTTCTGCGCATTATCCCCAGCGATAAAAAGCCGGTAGCGGTGGTGATCCTGAAAAAAATATCGCTGATGGTCCAACGCTATATCGGGGGTGTTTTTGTGGTAGTGTTGGTGCTT
>JASMTI010000024.1:0-39484 GCA_041694375.1 Bacteroidales bacterium
CGTAAGGCAGGTTACAAACAAAATCACTCATTGAGTTTAAATGGAGGTAACGAAAAATCAACTTATTCAGCAAATGTTACATTTTCCGATGAAGAAGGTATCATGCGAAAAAGTGACCGAAGTGATATAAAAACTCAACTCAATATAAGCCATTATGCATTAAATGATATGTTAAAGTTTAATGTTAATGTTCTTTATACTACTCACGAAAATACGAACAACAACAATAGCTATGTATATCGACAGGCATTAATTCATAATCCTTCTTCTCCTGTTTATAACGAAGATGGCTCATATTTTGAAAATTTCAATCTGTTTCAGTATTATAATCCTCGTTCCATTCAAAACGAGTTAATTGGAAATACTCGTTCAAAATATGCCCGTATAACTGGTAATGTTACTTTTGAGCCGGTTAAAGGGTGGAAAACCAAGTTAATGTTATCGAGGGAAGAATCAGGCTCTACATCGCAAAATTATTATACCAGCAGCTTTTATAGTCAGATAACATCTGATGTAAGAGGGTCTGCGTCTAAATCATCATCAAACGGACAAAGTGATAATTTGGAATTAACTTCAAAATATAGTTTTTCGGATAATGTAAACCGGTTTACAGCACTTGCAGGATATAGTTATTTGTATAATGTTTATGACGGTTTTAATGCCGGTAATTCTAATTTTCCGTCTGAATCTTACCTCTACAATAATCTGGTACAGGGTACATATCTAACCGATGAAGATCATACACCAAGCATGGGGTCATATAAAAATGACAATAAACTTATTGGTTTCTTTGGACGGGTTAGTTATGGTTATGATAACCGGTATAATGCAATGTTTAGCATACGTCGCGAAGGGTCTTCTAAATTTGGTACAAATCATAAATGGGGAACTTTTCCCTCAGCTTCATTAGGATGGACGATCAGTAATGAGCGTTTTATGGAATCAGCCAGTTGGGTTGACAATTTGAAACTAAGGGCAGGTTATGGTGTTACCGGTGTAATTCCAGGGAGTTCTTATATGTCGTTAACTACTTATGATTACGATGCTTATGGAATGCATTTGAGTGTAGATGGAACTTGGGAACCTTCATTAAAAGTTGACCAGAATCCCAATCCGAACCTAAAATGGGAAACCACAAGCGAGGTGAATATTGGCTTAGACTGGTCTATATTCAATTCAAGATTAAACGGAGTTATTGATGTTTATTCGAAAAAAACAGTTGATTTGTTATACGACTATGCCGTGCCGGTACCACCTAATATGTATGGTTGGACAACAGCCAATGTAGGGGAAATGCTTAACCAGGGTATTGAAGTCATGGTAAACGCTATCCCGGTTGAGATTGGCGATTTTCAATGGAACACTACCTTAACTTTATCTCATAATCGTAACGAGTTGCTAACCCTTTCGAATGATTTATACGAAACCGATAATTTTAATGAAGTAGGCGGAGTAAGTGATCCAATTTCAGTGCCAACCCATGCAATGGAAGTGGGACATAGACTTGGTGATTTCTGGGGATTAAAATCGGTTGGTGTAAGTAAAAATGGTTTTGTTCTTGTCGAAGTTGCTGATGGCGAAGGTGGATGGACTGTAAAAGAGTTTGATACAAAATATAACGAGCAGGCCAACCGTCAACGCTTAGGAAATGGCCTTCCACAAGTATATGCCGGATGGAGCAATACTTTCCGTTATCGGGGCTTTGACCTCAATCTTCAGTTTACCGGACAATTTGGTTTTCAGATTTTAAATGTGCAACGTAGTTTTTACGAGAACAATTCGATTGCATATAACCGTTTAGAATCAGCAGCTGACTTGCACCCTGCTATCGATGCAACAGGTGCTGCGGTGATTGATGAAGCTACAGGGGATCAAATGCAGGTTGCCCTTTCCAATTCAATGCAACAAGGTGTATGGAGTGACCATATTGAAGATGGTGATTTTGTTAAACTAACAAATGCAACTCTTGGATATACTTTTCCAATCAGGGGCGAAGCTTCAAAGTATATTAGCAACCTGCGGCTTTATGCCTCCGGTCAGAATTTATTCTGTATTACGGGGTATTCAGGCCTTGACCCTGAAGTTTCAAACTATTTTATAGCACCTGGTATCGACGATCGCGATAAGTATCCAACAGTACGTTCATACACTTTTGGCCTTTCTGTAAAATTTTAAAATAGATCATTATGAAATTTATAAAATATATTAATAGTGGATTTTTAGTGGGTTTGCTTCTGCTTGTTGGCAGTTGTACAAACTTAGATGAAAATATTTATGACAAGCTTACAGATGAAACAATTGATGTTACCGATCCTGAAATGGTAGGTTACATGATGGGGGAGGTATATGCCCAGTTTCGCTTTTTGTATTGGGGGTGGAATGGTTATTTTGATGTCATGGAAGAATGCACAGATACCTATATGACTCCCAAACGTATTGGAGTAGGTTGGGGCGATCTATATGTGAATATGCACAAACATAGCTGGAATTCAAGTCAGGGACATATTGACCCGCTTTGGAATTATGCATATGTAGGAATCGGTTATGCAAATAAAACCCTGGATGTTTTACCTGATACCGGTCAGGCGCAGGCCCAAATGCGTTTCATGCGGGCACTTAATTATTATGTCCTGCTTGATGCTTTTCGCAATGTGCCTCTTGAAAAGACTCAAGACGTTGAGGAAGGTTATTTGCCGGAACAGGCATCTGCTGATACTATATTCGCTTTTTGTGTAGAAGAGTTGAATGCAATTAAAGATGATTTGGGAACTGAAAAGATACATGGTTATCCTAATCGTTATGCCGCTAATATGGTGTTGGCCAAACTTTATCTAAATTATAATGCTTATTTCAAAACTGAAGATGACAGTTACTATGAGAAAGCATTGGCAGAAGTTGAAGAGATTATTTCAGAAGGAGGATATTCATTAGCTCAAAATTATTTAGATAATTTTAAGGAAGACATATCATCTTCACCCGAGGTAATCTTTGCATTACCCCTTGATAATAAAAATGCATCTCATAATTATTTAGTTAATAAATGCTTGGTGGGTGCCGGTGCTGCTGCCTATGGATATGATGGTTCACCATGGAATGGTAGCTGTGCGATACCTCAATTTATCGAAAGTTATCAGGAAGGGGATAACCGTTTAAACTATACCTGGGCAGGTGGTGTTCAGTACAAGGCTACAACAGATTCTGAGGGTAATGTAATTCCTCAGTCTGGCGACCCAATTGAATTTTCTGCTGATGATTGGGCCGGAGAAGGAGTTTTGAATTATTCATTAAAGGTTCATTCTATCGATAATCCGGGAGCATACCAACAGGAGGGATACCGTTTTGTTAAAAGTGAGATTGTTGCTGGTGACAAGGGAACCTACGGAAATGATGTAGCCTTTTTTAGATTAGCTGATGCTATGTTTATAAAAGCTGAGTGCCTATTGCGCCTGGAACGTGATGAACAAGTTGCTGCAGATCTGGTTACCGAGATTCGTAGCAGGGCATTTGATAATGCTGCTGAGGCTGTCCGTACTATTGAGGATTTAAAAGGTAGTAGTCGTTACGATTATGGTCATCGTGAATACACGAGTGAAGGTTTTGCCAATTTCGACCCTGCCGCATATATTGTAACCAACGAAGGTGGTGATGATATTATTTTAGGAGGTTTGCTTGATGATCTTGCATGGGAGTTTGTTGGCGAGCATCACCGCAGACAAGATCTTGTACGGTTTAAAATGAGTGATGGAAGAAATGTATTTAATGGTAAATCATGGTTTTGCAAAGATGCAACCGATGAAACACATTGGGATTATTTCCCAATACCAAAAGCCGCGATGGATGCTAATATTTCTCTTACACAGAATGAAGGGTATTCGAGTGGTGGTAATTAAGAGATTGTGTTATTGTTTAATGGATGATTAAATTTTGTGCGAGATACATGAGTTACCTAAATAAATAAACAATATAAACGAATGAAACGAGCATGATTCGGACACAAATCACAACCGTGAATGACTAAATGCGAGTTCCATGAGTCACCTTTGAAAATAATAAATTTAGACGAATGAAAAACATACATTTATATATTATCATATCCATATTCACCCTGGGCTTAATAAGTTGTGGTGATAATATGGAATTCAGCAACGTACATGTGTTGACTGATGAAGAAAAAGCAGAAATAGCCCGTCAGGACTCTATTGAAGAAGCTCAGAAGAATAAAATTAATGCGGATCTTATATTAGAATATACATCGGAAATTACCATTAGTCAATCTCTTTATGATGGTGTAGCTGTTGATGTTGAAATTGAGAAAATTGCTGAACTTTTTGGTATAAGCGAAGCTGAAGTTTTAGCTGGTATAGCAGGGGAGAGTGATGCTCCGGAAGTGAAAGGTTTTGCAATTGAGGGTACCACTCATGCTGATTTTAGTTCAGCAACAAACACCAATGCACCATGGGGGCACTGGTGGGATGCAAATGGCGATGTTACCGAATGGGGTGATGATGCTATGTTATTTGCAGAATTTGATGTTGAAAGTGGAGTTTTCAATGTTGGACAGTATCCGGCACACCTTGAAGATGGGCAACAAGTTAAATTTATTGAGGCCTTAAAGTATGATGAAAAGCGCGTTGCTGTTGCAATTACGATAAATGCTAATTCTCCGGAACAAACTAGTGCTACTATAGTTGGAGAACAAGATTTGTCAATTGAGGTGGCACCTAAAAGTTCTTACGATACTGACTCTTTATTGTTTGACTTGGATAAAACATTATCTGATCTGGATGTAAACTCTATAGAAGATTTTAGCTTCATAGGTGTAAATCCTGATGGGTCATATAATCAGGAGCCTGTTACAGGTAATGGTTTTTGGTACAATGGCGAAGGATTTGTTGGTACTTATGGTGAAGATGGTGTATTGTTTACCAATTATGGCGATTATTCAGATAATTACATAAGTATAGGTCAGTATCCCGATACTCTTACAGCTGGGCAGTCAATTACTATTAAGTATGGTATATTAGCAAATGATAAAATAGAAATGCTTAATATTACAATTGAAGTAGTAGGTTACAAGGATCCTGAAACAGTTCCTGCTGGTGATCCTGAATCTGTTTCTATTGACATTGAATTAAGCAAAGCTTACAGTGATGATTATGCTAGTGTTAATTATGATGTGAAAGAAACATTACGAAATGCATTTAAAATGACCACGTATCAAATTCATAGTGCTATCGCCTCTGAAGAATTAAAACTTTATGTAAATGAAGTAAGTGAGGATGAACCCGCATATACCGCAGATGCACCAGGATATTGGATAAATGCAGATGGTAATGTCTGTGAATGGGGTGAAGGTGTTATTTGGTGTAGTTTAGGTCACAGTGAGACTGAATTGTATATATATGGTGGTAATCATCCTGAGAATGCAGTTGCAGGCACCACAATTAATTCAACTCTTATAGCAACTTGTAATGATGGTTCTGTTACAATGAATGTAACATTTATTTTAGAATAGTAAATATGATGGTTTTGATAAAAAGCAAAAGTTATAGCAAACTGCATAAGCCGGGATTATCCGGCTTATGCCAGTTGTTCTTTTTAATTTTCATTTTGGCTAATTTCACATTTTTTACCGCTTGTGGCGAGGATACCATAACTCCTGACGAAAAGCCGGGCACCGATCCTGTTGACACAACAAGTACATCGGAACCCGACACATCCGCGCTTAATGATGTGATTATACTCGAAGAGTCGGATGTAACCGATTTTAATATGTTTCATAAACCGGAAGAACACGGGGAAGTTGATTTTTTGCGGGGCGACAGTAAATGGTCTTTTGTTCGTAGCAAGCAGTCGGAGCATTTTTTTGTGTTTTGGGAAGAAGGTTTTGGCGAAGACCCAAATGCAGATTCTGTTCCGGAAGCTTTGAAGGTTGATGTTGACGATATGCTCGCTAAAGCCGAGTTTTTTTATGACATGAATGTGAATACTCTGAAATTTGCCGAGGAAGGAGAATCAAACCTCGATACTTATAAAATGCAAATATATCTGTTTCATACCGAAGAGTGGATGGCTTATGGCTCGGGGTACGACGATGTGATTGGTGCCCTTTGGGTGAATCCGTCAACTTGCAAGCCGGTTGGGTCAACCATTGCGCACGAAATTGGACACAGTTTTCAATATCAAACATTCTGCGATATTGGCGAGGGTGCCGGTTTTCGTTATGGATTTGGAGGAAACGGCGGAAATACGTACTGGGAGCAATGTGCCCAATGGCAGGCTTATCAATGTTATCCTGATCAGGCTTTTAATTCTTCTCATTTTACAGTTTATTCCGAGAATTACTTCAGGCATGTTTGTCATGAATGGCAGCGTTATGCCAGCTACTGGCTTAATTATTACTGGGCCGATAAGCATGGCATTGACATTGTTGGAAAAATATGGCGTGAAGCCCGGGAGCCCGAAGATCCAATAGAGGCTTACATACGCATTAATAACCTGAGTGTTGATGATTTTAACAATGAAATGTACGATGCCGCGACAAAATTAACAACCTGGGATTTGGATGCTATTCGCGATAGAGGGAGCAATTATATTGGAAAATACACTTACAAACTTTACAAGCTTAATGACGACACGTACCAGGTGGCTTACAGCCACTGTCCTGGCACAACTGGTTATAATGTTATCCCACTCAATGTGCCCGAAGCCGGAACGGTTATAACAACCCATTTCGAGGCTTTGTCGCCTGGATCGGCGCTGGCACCTGATGACCCGGGTAAATACACCGACGACGAAACTGTAAAAACAACTCGTAATTATAATAATTCATCATTGACACGGGCAGGATGGCGATATGGATATGTGGCGCTGCTTGATAACGGCCAGCGTGTTTATGGCGATATGAATCACGAAACAAATAATGATATTGAGTTTGTTATTCCCGAAGGTTGTAACCGGCTTTGGTTTGTGGTTTTAGGGGCTCCTTCAACCTACGAAGCACATGCTTGGGACGAAATAGAAAGCAACGATGATCAATGGCCCTACAAAGTTAAATTTGAAGGAACCGACCTGTTAGGAAGTGTTTCACTTGATGGTTCTGAGAGCGAATCAGATGTTACTTTAAGTTATAACGTGAATTTTCCTGTCAGTGATGAAAATTATGTCGGTTCTTCTGTTTCTATAGAGAGTGATTTGAATGAGTTGGCCAATGCTTTTGTTTTACAGCCTGGTGAAATAAGTAGTTTAATGGACAATAAAATTAAGTTTTATGCTGTTGAAAGCAATGGAGAATTAAATGCAACAACTACAGCTAATGGTTATGGTCATTGGTTCGATGCAAAAGGCGATGTAATTGAATGGGGTGACAATGCTATGGTTTTTTCTGAATACGATGCCGGTAATTTTACCTTTAGCATAGGTCAATATCCGGGACATTGTACATCTGGTGATCAATATACGATAAAACAAGCCCTGGTGTATGAATACGAAACAGGTAAATCGGTTCAGGCAACTTTTGTTTTTAATATTTCAATTCAATAAATATTGAATTTTATGGATACAAACCTGTTGCTTAGTTATCTTTGGCTAAGCTTCAGGTTTTTTACTTCAAATTATGCGCTTATCGTTTTTTTTCTTATTAATACATCTTATTTATCTAACTTGTGTCGGTAATCCCAAGTTTGAAGATCAGTTTGATAATAGTTTGCAGAACATATGTTTTAGTCACCATTCAGGACTTTATACAACTCCATTTACGTTAGAGATTACAACTCCTGTTTCGGGTGCAACTATCTATTACACTATCAACGGAAGTGAACCTTCATATTCAACATCTGCCATAAACGCTGGAGATACAGCAATAATTAAAGTAGACCCCGATATGACTGCCGGACGTGGTCGTACACCGGCTTTTGTTGTGCGTGCGGTACTCAAAGCCGGAAGCACTGCAATAACACGTTCGATTACCCAATCTTTTATTTTTACTAATAAAGTTAAGGAACAGACAAACCCTGGCTATAGTTGGCCGATGAATGAGGTAAACGGTCAGCTTATCGACTACAGCATGGACGATGATGTAACTTCCGACAGTCAATATTCGATTCAGTTTACTGCTGCTCTTTACCAAATACCTTCACTTTCTATTGTTACCGATTTGGAAAATTTGTTTGACCCTGTAACAGGTATTTATGTGAATGCAGAAAAAAAAGGAAGAGAATGGGAGCGGCCTTGCTCGGCCGAACTTATTTTCCCAGATGGAACTGATGGGTTTAATATCAATGCAGGTTTGCGTATCAGGGGAGGAAACAGCGCCAAAAACAAAAATAATCCCAAACATGCTTTTAAGCTGTTTTTCAGGGGCGAATATGGAAGCAAAAAACTTCATTTCCCCTTGTTCGGAAATGAAGGTGCCGATTCATACGACCGTATCGATTTGCGCTGCGAACAAAATTACTCGTGGAGCATGGACGGCAGCGAACACAACACCATGGTGAAAGATATTTTCAGCCGTGACCTGCAACGCGAAATGGGGCAGCCCTATAAGCGTGGCCGTTATTATCATTTGTACCTGAATGGAATGTACTGGGGCATTTTTCAAACCGACGAACGGGCAGACAACAGCTATGCTGAAACATACCTTGGTGGCGATGAGGATGATTACGATATTGTAAAGGTCGATACGCAGCCCTGGCCTTATTTTGTGGAAGCTGCCGATGGCAACCTCAATGCATGGGAAAAACTTTGGAACCTGTGTTCGAAAGGTTTTCAATCTGACCGAGATTACTTTAAACTTCAAGGTAAAAACAATCAGGGTGAAAGCATCCAGAAGGCTGAAGTTTTAGTCGATATCGACAATTTAATCGATTATATGCTGGTAATTTTTTATACTGGAAATTTCGATGCGCCGGTGTCGGGGTGGTACAGCAACGATATGCCCAACAACTTTTACGGTATTTATAACCGGCGTGATAAATCGCAGGGCTTCAAATTTCTGGCACACGACTCGGAACACTCCATGTTTGTTGATAAGGTATACGGTTTTGATGGGATTAACCAAAACCGGGTTAATATTGGTTCAAATGGTTCAATGAATATTAGCGATGTATTAAGTTTTAACCCACAATGGATGCACTTTCGTTTATGCCAGAACGATGAATATAGATTGCGTTTTGCCGATAGGGCTTACGATTTGCTTACCGGAAACGGAATTCTTACTCCTTTTAAAACCGATTCGCTGTTTCGAACCAGGGTAAACGAAATCGATCGGGCGATAATTGCCGAATCGGCCAGGTGGGGAGACGCACAAACCCATTCGTCGCTTACCAAAAACGAACACTGGGAGCCTGAAATCAAAAAAATGTACAACGATTATTTTCCTCGCCGAACGGCTATCGTTATTCAACAATTAAAAAACGAAGGCCTATGGCCACTTGGTGATGCTCCATTAATATTGGCCGGTGATGAGAATATGGAGCATGTGCGGGCTGAATTTGTCGGTAATATTGAGGTTTCGATGCAAAACCCCAATAGCACCGGAACCATATTTTACACGTTGAACAATACTGACCCCCGTAAAACCGGTGGCGAATGCTCCGATATGGCACGCTCGCTGGCTGCAAACGAAAAAATTTTGGTGGACAAAACAACGGTTATCTGGGCACGCGTGAAGTTTAGCCATGGATGGAGCCCTCTTCGAAAAGTGGTTTTAAATGACGAAGAAAACAATTTTACGAAGCTCAAAATCACCGAGTTGAATTATCATCCCTTGCCCGGGGTTAGTACAAGTGATTCGGTCTCGGGCAAAAAATATGAGTTTATTGAACTGAAAAATACAGGTGAAAACCCCATCGACTTGTCGAATATTACGTTTGCCGAAGGGATCGAATATCGTTTTCCGCCGGAAACCATATTATTGCCAGGCCAGTTTTATGTAATAGCCTCCAGCCCGGTTGATTTTGCCGAACGATATGGTCGTTATCCCGATGGTTGTTTTTCTAAAAGTCTGGCAAACGATGGCGAAAGTATAAGCATGGTAAATCATGACGGCGAAGATATTATTTCGTTTGGGTACAACGATCAAAGTCCATGGCCTGTTGAAGCTGATGGTAAAGGTTACTCGTTATCTGCGGATGAAGCAGATCCGGAAGGTTCACCCTCACAGCACACTTATTGGAAAGTATCGCGCATGATCAATGGTTCACCATATGCCGATGATGATGACGAAACGCTTGCAAAGCATGAATCGTCAGTCAATGCACAGTTGAAAATATATCCCAGTCCGGCATCGGCGTTTGTATGTATTTCTGTAAATAATTCAGGTGAGTTGTTAAAAGTAAATATATACAATATAAGCGGGCAATTGGTAGTAAATACAGGGGTTAATGACGGTCAGTATCTCAATTTGAATCCCTACAAACTAAAACCTGGAGTGTATTTGTTTATAATTGAAAATGAAATTCAGAAATATATAAACCGTGTGATTATCAACTAATCAATTTTCTTTTTATATTTGTTAGTGATGAGAACTTCGAAAGGACATATCAACTTCTACAACTTTGAAGGCAAAGGCTTATACGAATGCTGGATTTGTTAATACCGGCCTCTTTGTTTTATCCTAAAGTGCTTTTTTCAAGTAAAATCATATTTCAAGTACGATGTCAGGTATTGTTTTCGATATCAAACGTTTTGCGGTGCACGACGGTCCGGGGATACGCACAACCGTTCACATGAAGGGATGTACCCTGCGTTGTGCGTGGTGTCATAACCCCGAGGGAATTGCATCCGAACCGGTTGATGAGCTAAAGAAAATCCGCATAGGCAATCGTATTTTTCATCAAAAAGAAACCGTAGGTAAGTATTATACTGCCGGCGAAATGTATGTCGAACTGATTAAAGACCGTGTGTTTTGGGAAGAGTCGGGTGGTGGCGTTACCTTTTCGGGCGGAGAACCTTTTATACAACCCGATTTTTTGCTCGAAATACTAACTTTGTTAAAAGATAACAGGATACATACAGCACTTGACACCAGCTGCCTGGTCTCTCTTTCATTTTTAAAAGAAATTGCGCCACTAACCGATGTATTTTTGGCCGACCTTAAAACACTGAACGATGAAAAGCACATATTTTTCACCGGCGTTTCAAATCGTTTAATTATTCGAAATATCGAATGGATTTTGCAAAAAGGCTATGCCATTCGATTGAGAATACCGGTGGTGCCGGGCGTGAATTTCAATGATGATTCCTTACAAGAGTTTCTCAAATTTGTATCTGATAAACCTTTCGATGGCATTGATTTACTTCCATTCCATGGCATTGCATCGTCCAAGTACAAACGTTTTGGCATGGAAAATTCCATGCACAATGTACCATCGCTCAGTCGCGAAGCACTTTCGGATTGGAAAGTGGCTTTTGAAAAAGAAAATTTCAATGTAAATATTGGTGGATAAATAATATAATTATGAACCAACGAATTAATGCTTTACGCGAACAAAGCCTCAATGCGGTTAACCGCATATCACCCGAAAGGGCACAACTCGTGACCCGTTTTTACAAAAGCGACGAAGCAAGAGGCTTGTCTGTCTCTATGCAACGTGCTAAATGTTTTGAATACATTCTGGCCAACAAAGAGGTATGTATCAACAGTTTTGAACTGATTGTAGGCGAACGGGGACCTTCGCCTAAAGCCACACCTACTTATCCCGAGATAACGGTACACAGCCTGCAGGATTTAGATGTACTCAACTCGCGCGAAAAAGTTTCGTTTAAAGTTGATGACCAAACACGCAAGATATACAAAGAAGAAATCATCCCATTTTGGAAAGGCAAATCGAACCGCGATCGGGTGATGGGTAGCATGTCGGGCGAGTGGTTGCTGGCATACGAAGCCGGTATCTTTACCGAGTTTCAGGAGCAGCGTGCACCGGGGCACACTGTTGCCGGAAACCAGATTTTTGAAAATGGAATGATCGATTTTATTGCTGAAATTGATGCCTCCATCGGAAAGCTCAATTACCGAACCGATATGCATGCCTACGATAAAAAGGAAGAGCTCGAAGCCATGCGGGTTGCAGCACAAGCACTTGTGCAATGGGCTGTCCGATATGCTGAAAAGCTGAACGAACTGGCCGAGACTGAACCCGATGAAACACGCAAAGCCGAATTGCTTGAGATGGTGCGTATTTGTCGTACTGTGCCGGCTTATGCTCCCAAAACTTTTCACGAAGCACTGCAGCATTATTGGTTTGTTCATTTAGGCGTAGTAACCGAACTTAACCCTTGGGATTCGTTTAACCCCGGCCGTCTAGACCGTCATTTATACCCATTTTACAAGTGCGAAACCGAAAACGGAACGCTAACCCGCGAAAAAGCAATGGAGTTGCTTCAGTCGTTCTGGGTGAAGTTTAACAATCATCCTTCGCCTCCAAAAATTGGAGTAACTGCACAGGAGAGCAACACCTACACCGATTTTGCACTGATTAACCTTGGAGGTCTTAACCCTGACGGTACCGATGCAGTAAACGAACTCACTTTCGTAATTCTCGATGTAATTGAAGAAATGCGGCTGTTGCAGCCTAGTTCGATGATACAGGTGAGCAAAAAAAATCCTGATAGCTTAATTCACCGTACGCTTGAAATATTAAAAACCGGTTTTGGACAGCCTTCTGGTTTTAACACCGATGCCATTATACAGGAGCTTACCCGGCAGGGGAAATCTATTATTGATGCTCGCAACGGTGGCGCAAGTGGTTGTGTCGAGAGCGGTGCATTTGGCACCGAAGCCTACTTCCTTACTGGTTACTTCAATATTCCGAAAGTTATTGAAATAACCCTGCACAACGGCTCCGATCCCCGTACCGGTAAGAGCATCGGTTTACAAACATGCAATCCAGGCAGTTTTAGATCCTTCAACGATTTTGTGGAAGCCTTTAAACAGCAGATGAACTATTTTATTGACATTAAAATTGATGGGAACAACCGTATCGACCAGGTATTTAGCCGTTTTATGCCTGTTCCGTTTCTGTCGGTAATAACCAACGACTGTATAAAAAATGGTGTCGATTATGTAGCCGGAGGTGCGAGATATAATACCTCGTACATCCAGGGTGTTGGCCTGGGTACTGCGACCGATTGTCTGGCCTCTATCGAGACTAATGTGTTCAGAGAGAAAAAAATAACCCTATCGGAAATGGTGGCTAATCTTGATGTCAATTTTGAAGGAGAAGAAGTGCTGCGTTTCGATCTTTTATACAATACCCCTAAATTTGGTAACGACGATGATGATGCTGACCGGTACATCAGCACTATTTTCGATATTTATTTTGAAGCAATCGACGGTAAGCCCAACGCACGTGGAGGAGTGCACCGTGTTAACCTGTTGCCTACTACCTGCCATGTGTATTTTGGCAGTGTTACAGGAGCAACACCCGACGGGCGATTGGCTGGCACGCCGGTTTCGGAGGGAGTGTCGCCGGTGCAAGGAGCTGACTGTAAGGGGCCAACGGCGGTGATAAAATCGGTGTCCAAAATAGACCATTTGCGGACAGGTGGCACCCTGCTTAATCAAAAGTTTACGCCTGCCTTCTTTGAAAACAACATGGCCATTTCAAAACTTACATCACTTATCCGTAGTTATTTTCGCCTCGACGGTCATCACATCCAGTTTAATGTGGTGAATGCTGAAATCTTGCAGAAAGCACAAAAAAATCCTGAGAACTACCGCGACCTTATTGTACGTGTGGCCGGGTATAGCGATTACTTTAACGATTTGAGCGAGGATTTGCAAAACGAAATTATCGAACGAACAGCTCACCAGGAATTGGGCTAATGTATGTCTGTTACGAGATTATACTTACCGATCCTTATACATCTCCTCGTAATATTTTTGATAGTCGCCGCTGGTAACACCTTTCAGCCACTCTTTATTTTCAAGGTACCAGTCGATGGTTTTTTCGAGTCCTTCTTCAAATTGCAGGCTTGGTTTCCATCCCAGTTCGCGTTGTAGTTTCGATGAGTCGATAGCATACCGGAGGTCGTGGCCCGCACGGTCTTTAACAAAAGTGATGAGTTTTTCCGAGGTTCCGGGCATGCGGTTGAGTTTGCGATCCATTATCGAGCACATAAGTTTAATGAGGTCGATGTTGGTCCATTCGTTATGGCCGCCAATGTTGTAGGTCTCGCCGGCTTTACCTTCATGAAAAATAGTGTCGATGGCACGGGCATGGTCTTCAACCCAAAGCCAGTCGCGTATGTTTTCGCCTTTGCCATATACGGGCAAGGGTTTATTGTTTTGTATGTTGTTGATAAATAGCGGAATCAACTTCTCGGGAAACTGGAATGCCCCGTAATTGTTTGAGCAGTTTGAGATGAGAGCCGGCACTCTAAATGTATCGTGGTAAGCGCGTACAAAATGGTCGGAGCTGGCTTTTGATGCCGAGTAAGGGCTGTGCGGGTCGTATGCCGTTGTTTCGGTAAAAATGCCCTCCTTGCCCAGCGAACCATATACTTCGTCGGTTGAGATGTGGTAAAAAAGCTTGCCCCCGGTGTTGTCGGTCCAGATATGGCGGGCGGCATTCAAAAGGTTTACGGTTCCAATTACATTGGTGAAAACAAATTCAGTGGGGTTCGATATTGAGCGGTCAACGTGGCTTTCGGCTGCAAGGTGGATAACCCCGTCGAACTGGTATTCATCGAAAAGCTTTGTGATAAAATCGCTGTCAACGATGTCACCTTTTACAAACTGATAGTTGGGTTTATTTTCAATGTCTGTAAGGTTTAACAGGTTGCCTGCATAGGTGAGTTTGTCGAGGTTGATAATATTATAATCGGGGTATTTATTAACAAATAATCGAACTACGTGTGAGCCAATAAACCCGGCACCTCCTGTTATCAGAATTGTTTTCATAGTTTCCTTTGAGTATTATGGTATCCATTATCTAATATTTTTGATACAACAACAAATATACAAAAAATGAAGTCTTAATTAACAGAACGACCGAAGCATATATGTTTTTCTCTTTTTCCGTCAGCTAAAGCAGACGGCAATTCATATGAAAACTTCGTTGATGCTTGAATAATCATTACAACAATATCTTTCTTAATCGAAGCTTTCTCAAATACTATTTAGGAGGAAAAGTTCATCTGCAAAATATAAATTGCCATTGCCACTGCCATTTTTTACCATTGTCACTGCTACTGCCAACTGCAACCTACTTTATCCCCCTGACATTCTTCTCCCAGTTCCAGGCAGAAAGGAGGGTCTCTTCAAGACCTTTCTCGGCTTTCCATCCCAATTCTTCATTGGCGTAAGTGGTATCGGCCCAAATTTTCACAATATCACCAGCTCGTCGTTCTACAATTTTGTAATTTAATTTAACGCCGGTTGCTTTCTCAAATCCGTTAACAATCTCGAGTACTGAATAGCCGTTTCCTGTTCCAAGGTTAAAAACTTCAAAGTTTTCTTTATTCTTTTGCTTTAAAAGGCGCTCAATTGAAACCACATGTGCTTTGGCCAGGTCAACCACGTTAATGTAATCGCGTATGGCTGATCCGTCAGGCGTGTCGTAGTCATCGCCAAATACTTTAAGTTCGTCGCGCAGTCCGGCGGCTGTTTGAGTAATAAACGGCACCAGGTTTTGAGGTACACCCAGTGGAAGTTCGCCAATTAGCGCCGAGGGATGTGCTCCTATCGGGTTGAAATACCGAAGTGCGATTCCTTTTAACTCAGGATTGGCAATGGTGCTGTCTTTCAAGATATCTTCGTTTACCCTTTTGGTGTTGGCATAAGGCGATTCGGCATCTTTACGCGGGGTGTTTTCGGTTACCGGTAGTGTGTCGGGTTGCCCGTAAACGGTACATGACGAGGAGAATACGATGTTTTGTATGTCATACTTTACATGGCATTCCAGAAGGTTTATTAGCGATACTAAATTGTTACGGTAATAAAGCAATGGCTTTTCAACCGATTCGCCAACTGCTTTGCTGGCTGCAAAGTGGATGGTGGCTTTAATGTCGAAGTTTTCTTTAAAGAATTGATCAACGCGATCAAAATTGGTTAAGTCGAATTTTTCAAACGTAGGCCTTACTCCGGTTATTTTTTCGATGTTGTCAATTACATCGGCCGATGAATTTGACAAATCGTCAACAATAATGGTTTCAAAACCAGCATTGATTAACTCAACAACGGTGTGCGAACCTATATAACCGGTTCCGCCTGTAACTAATATTTTTTGTGCCATAGTGTGTAGATTGTCAATGTGAGTTGCAAAAGTATTGAAAAATATGAAAATGATAATTATTGTTATAACCTTACGGTGTGGTCTTAGCTTTATTTAACTTTCCCCGGGTTTTTTCTCACATAATCGTTCCAATTCGAATACGATTTTTCTTGCGTTGGTTTTCCTTGTTGCAGGTAATGGCAAAAGGCCACGGCCACAGCATCAGTGGCATCCATCTCTTTGGGGAGTTCATTCAACCCGTACATTTTTTGTAGAAAATAGGCTACCTGTTCTTTTGATGCCCGTCCCATGCCGGTAATGGCTTGTTTTACACGCAACGGTGCATATTCAAAAATGGGCAAATCGCGGTACAAGGCTGCGGCCATGGCCACCCCCTGCGCACGCCCAAGTTTTAACATCGATTGTACATTTTTGCCGTAAAAGGGTGCTTCAAGGGCAACGTGGTCGGGTTTATATTCATCAACAACCCCTAGTACCCGGTTGAAAATAAATTTGAGTTTGTCGTAATGTTTATTGTATTTGCCGGGTGAAATAACGCCCATTGTTATGATATCGGTTTTTTTGTTTTTAACCTTTATGAGTCCGTAACCCATGATATTTGAGCCGGGGTCGATTCCCAGTATGGTGTATGGCTCCTTCATCTAATTGTTTTTTATTTTTCGTGCTTTGTCGGTTTGTTGGAATAATATTCCCGAAACTATAAAAATTATCCCGATTATGGTGGTTAAGTGAATTTTTTCGCCCAGTATGGAATGGATGAAAAACAGTGATAAAAACGGGGCAATATAAACCATGTTTGCTATACGGGCGCTGTTTTTTGCCAATGATAATGCTTTCATCCACAATATAAAAGATATGCCAATTTCAAATATGCCAATGTAAATGGCTGCCATCATACTTGTGCCCCATTCAAAATGAATTTGCCCGGTAATAAAAATATAAATGAGTAAAAATAAGGTCCCAAAAATGAATGAAACCAATAAGGTTATCAGCTGGTCGTTTTTATTTCGGATGCTGAAAATCCAGTATAACGACCAGATAACAGAGCTGCCCAAGGCAAGTGCTATGCCGGTATTATTGGTGTTATGCAAGGTGAAACCTTTGCCTTGTGACGCAATGAGCACAACTCCTGCAAAGCTAATAAAAAGAGACGCAAAGCTTTTCCACCCAATCTTTTGTTTCAACAAGGGCACTGCAAGCAAAACCAGTACGATGGGCCAAACCATGTTGAGGGGTTGGGCAACCTGGGCCGGTAACAGCGAATATGCTTCGAAGAGCACAATATAATACAGAAACGGGTTTAAAGCGCCTAACAAGGCCAGATAGAGAAAATCTTTTAGCCTGAGATGTTTGAGAAGTGTAACTTTTTTAGTGAAAATAATTATTCCGCCCAGAATTAAAACCGTAACAATTGACCCCACGAAAATAAGCTGCGCCGGATGAAGTTCGCGCAGCCCGATTTTGAAGGCTGTGGCTACGGTTGACCAAAACAGAACGGTAATCAAAGCATATATTACGGCACGTTGGTCTTTGCCGGTGTATGATAAATTATTCAACACTAAACTCGGGCATTTCATAAGGTGTCATTTCTTGCTCCCCGGGTTCTCCGGCCATACTGCGGTATCGGTTTCGCGCATCAGCCACGAATATACTGTTGGGGTATTCAAGTAATATTTTCTTATAAAGGTTTTCGGCTTTTTTGGATTCATTGAGCTTTTCTTCGTAGAGCCTGGCGAGTTTGTAGGTAGCATCGTCGGCCAGGGTGGAATAAGCATATTTGTCCATAACCTGTTGGTAAAGTTCAGAACTTCTGGCAAAGTTGAAATTTTTCTCGTTAATCTCAGCTTTGCGCATGAGTATACGGTCGTTGAGCGAGTGGTTTGAAAACTCGCTTACGATTGAATCGAACGTGGCAATTGCTTTTTCATCGTTGTTGCGGTAAATAGCCAGTTCGGCGCGTGCATACATCTGAACAGGCTCGGCAATGGTATCCATTTCGTAATTCGAGGTAATGAGCAACGAAAGTTCCATGGCATCGTTGGCAATAAACTTCGAGGTGCTGGCTTTTAGCACGTCGAGTTGTGCTTTGGCCCACTCAATGTCGCCAATGTAAAACGAGAGGCGTGCCCTTTTCAGCATCACATCGTCGGCAAGTGAGTTTCCTTTATTGGCTTCAATAATGCGTGCATACAACAGGGTGGCCTCCCATAGTTTCCCGTCGTAAACATATATGTCGGCCATTTCGGTTTGTAGCTCTGAACGGCTGGTATTGTTGAGCCTGCCGTTTGACATCCCCTTTTCAAGTACTTGATATGCTTTCTGGGTTTCATTAAGGTAGAATGCCAAAAAGTGTGCATAGGTCCTGATGATTTCAACCGATTGTTGAGTGTACCCCATAATTTTAAGTACGTTTTCAAAGCTGGCTGCCAGTTCTTCTCCGCCTTCACGACTGGCTGGTGGTGTGTTGGTATATTGTAAATATTTTGTGTGCACAATTGCCAGTTCAACTTCGTTGATAACATCGGGCTTGGGTGTGCGGGTTTTTAAATAATCGAGGCCATCGAGTGCTACCTCGTATAAGTTGTTTTGGGCAGCACCACGGGCAAAATTAAGAATGTTGCCTGCTTCTGATTTTGTTCTACGGTCGAGGGCTATGGCATTACGCAATGCTTGTTCGTAATTTTCTTCGATAGTAAAAAACCAAATGAGCATGCGGTTGTAGGCTGTAACATCGGGGTTTGACTGAATGGCTTTTATGATTTCACTTTTAAGCGTTTCTCTCAAACTGTTGTCAAAATCGTAACGCAGTAACGATTTAATACGGGCTTGTACCCTGTTAATCTGACTTTCGTCTGTCTTAATCAGTACCAGGTATTCATTCATCATTTTATCGTAATTGCGCTGGTAGCCATAAATTGAAGCCAGGTTGTTATGAAATTCTTCATCGGGCATCAATTCTCTTCCTTTAAGGTATGTTTTTTCGGCATATTCAAATTCCCGGCGGTTGAAAAACGAATTTCCAACGCTGATGATGGTACCCCTGTTCGGCCTTAAATCGTTAATAATATCGTTATACGTTTCATCCGATTTTTCGATATCACCCTTTTCTTTGTAAACATACCCGAGTGTGATTTCGAGGTTGACATTGTTTGTTTTTCGTAATTCCTTTTTCAGGTCTTTCACGGCCTGGTCGTACTCTTTTAAGTTTACCAGGCAATTAATGTAATAATTGAAATAGTGGCTTACATTGTTTTTCTTGTACAATTCGAGATAAAGGTCGCGGGCTTTTTCATATTCTTTATCGCGGTAATAACGTGAGGCCAGCTGCGATTTGCTGAGTAGCTGCTGTTGATTGTTTTGTTGGGCCGCAACCGGGAGGGTGAAAAGTAATAATAGTATAATGATTAGTATGTTTCTCATTGCGCTTATTTTATAAAGCAAAAATAAGAGAAAAGAACTGGAAAAACGATTTTTGAAGAAATGATTGGGGGCTTAACCCGCAAAATTCTTGATGTCGCTTTTTCTGCAATTTGTTTGGCGTGAACTGATGTTGTGTTGTTTGATAATTAAGTGTATAAGAATCGTTTAATATTCTGTTTTGGAGTTTTTTCAAACTCTTCTTTTACAATTTCAATTTTTGTAAGTTGCTCATACGATGTCACCTGCTTATTGTACAACTGCCTGTTTTCTTCCATTACCGTGTCAAGTGAATTAATATTAACATTATCGGCCTTCATGGCATCAAAATCGGGATAAACAAGCGCTGTTAATTTGTAGTTGCGCTGTACAATCACACATTCCTGAACGTATGGCAGGTTGTTAAGGCGGGCTTCAAGCTCTTCGGGATAAATGTTTTGCCCGCTTGGACCAAGCAGCATATTTTTCGAGCGGCCTTTAATGTAGATAAAGTTATCATTGTCGGTAATACCCAGGTCTCCGGTTTTCATCCACCCGTCTTCGGTAAAAGTATTACGGTTTGCTTCTTCGTTTTTGTAATACCCGAGCATAACATTAGTGCCTTTAACCTGTATTTCGCCAACAATGCGTTGAGGGTCGTCGCTTTCGATGCGAACTTCCATTCGGTCAACCAATTTTCCGGCAGATAACGGCCGGGTTTCATTCCATGGAGCATAACTGATGAGTGGTGCGCATTCGGTCATGCCATAGCCAACTGTAAACGGGAATTTAATTTTCCGTAAAAGTTGTTCAACCTCGGCACTTAATGCAGCACCACCAATTACAACCTCTACAAAATTGCCGCCGAAGCTATCGATAAGTCTGTCTTTGATTGTTTTATGCAACAATTTATTGATACCCGGTATGGCCATCAAAACCTTCATTGTTGGTTTGCTCAAAGTAGGCAATAGTTGCTTTTTGTATATTTTTTCGAGTATAAGCGGTACAAAGAAAATTAGGTGTGGCCTGATTTCGCCGAAGGCCTTAAGCAATACCTTAGGGCTTGGGGTTTTTGTAAGGAATGTTGTATAGCAGCCCATGGTAATGGGAAATAAAAATTCGAAAGCCAGTCCGAAAACATGTGCCATTGGCAGTATTGAAACAATGCGGTCTTTGGCGCGGAGGGGCATGTGTTCGCGGGCAAACACAATGTTTGAATGTATGCTCCGTTCAGGAATCATTACCCCTTTAGAGAAACCTACTGAGCCCGAAGTATAAGAAAGGATTTGCAGGGCGTCGGCATTATTTTCGGCAAAGAAGAAATCTTCTTTTTTAATGCGTTCGCCTTCTAAAAGTGCTTTCCCCTCAGCGGCCACATCCTTGAGTTTTTCATTTTTGCATTCAAGAACACTGAAATCATCAATTGCAATGCAGCCTTCAATTCCTTTTAATTTGGAGTGGTTGATATCGTTGTATAATGATTTTTGTGCAAACAGGAATTTAGCTTCGGAGTGTTCAACAATGTGATAAACATTATCGGACTTAAAATCAGGCAGTATAGGTACTGCAACAGCCCCATAAGCCAATGTGCTCAAAAATATTTTGGCCCAGTTTGATGAGTTACGACCATAAATGGCAACTTTTTCACCAGGTTTGAGACCGGCTTTTTCAAAAGTTACTTTAAGGGCATTAATCGACTGGGCTACATCACTGTATTTAAAACACTCGCCCCCGTAATCGGAGAACAAATCGAGGTCCCAGTATTTCCTGAATGTCTCGGTATAGAGACTACCTAAGCTTTTACTTTCCATTGGTTATTGCATTAGTTGTTATTAATTTCTTTTTCTAATTTCAGTTTAAGCGGGTTAATTTCTTTGCCCCAGTAAACTGTTGTATGTGGGAATGGTATTTCGATGCCTTTGGCGTCGAACGCATTCTTAACACGTTTACGGTATTCGCGGCCAACCCCCCATTGCTCGCCGGGCATGGTTTTAATACGGACCCGTACTACTACGGCACTGTTACCCAGGTTGTCAACACCAAAAATTTCCATGGGCTCAAGAAATTTGCTTTTGAATTCTGGGTCGTTCTGGAGTTCAGTGCCAACTTTAGCCATCACTTCCATAACATACTCGGGCTTTTCTTTATAAGCCACACCAATATCGAGAACCACGGCTGACCATTCTTTGGTCATATTTGAAAGGGTATTAATTTTTCCGTTTTGAAACACATGAACAACTCCTGAAAAGTCGCGGAGGGTTACAGTGCGCATTTCAATTCTTTCGACTAATCCGCCGGTTCCGTTAATAATGGCAACATCGCCGGTTCGTATTTGGTTTTCGAGTAAGATGAAAAAACCTGTAATAAAGTCGCGTACCAATTCCTGTGCCCCAAAACCAACAGCCAGGCCAACTATACCGGCCCCGGCTAAAATTGGGGCAATATCGATGCCCAACTCTTTAAGCAGCATCATGATGGCAATTATCCAAATGATAACCTTACCAACCCCGGTTAATATTCCCAATAATGTGTTTACGCGTTTTTCGGCTTCTGCCGTATCTTTTTTTTCATCGTGCTTTGCCCGGTTGATGGTGAATTTTGATAAACGGTTCATGGAAAATTTCAACAGCTTTAAAGCGATAAAGAGAAAGACAAAAATTAAAAGTAATTGAGGCAATGATTCCATTGACCATTTTCCGATTTTTTCAACGAGTGTACTCCAAAACTCCTGGCTAAAAAATTTTTCCATATAAATGTTATTTTGGATTGGTTTAGTGACTTTTTACAATTTACAAAAAATAGTTAATTTAAGTATGAAACAGAAAAATCAGGTTTTTTGTTTCTTTTTCTTAGCGGCAGGGAACAGTACATTGTTCAGGATTAAACGGTATCCGGGCGAATTGGGGTACATATTCAGGTCGGTTGGGGGGTCGCCCACTGCATGTCGGTAATCTTCGGGGTCGTGTCCGCCATAAAAGGTCCAGGTTCCATTTCCATATTCTCCATGTATATATCGTGCCTCGCCTGCCGAATTGTTTTCACCCATGATAAGTACTTCGGGTTTTACCAGTTCTTTTTTGTAGGCTGTTGTTTGTCCCATGAACCCTTTTACAATTTTGGTGTGGTTTTGGGTCAGCATGGTTGGAACGGGGTCCCATTTTGCCGAAAATTCAAATAAGGTAAAATAATCGTTGCTCATGTTTACTTTTCGCGATTCTGTAACATCAATATCAGAAAACTCGTAGCGGTACGGGTCTTCTTCTACATGAAAGTTGTGAAAAGCAAATGTTCGTGAATAGTCAAGTTTTTCATTCATGTTTTTATCAGCCGGGTCGCCATCGTACATCGATTCGCAAATGTCTGTATTTTCAGCAGCAAGAGCTATGTCGTATGTATCGGTAGCAGCGCACATGGCAAATAAGAAGCCTCCACTGGTAACGTAATTTTGGATCGTCTTTGAAACTACCAGTTTCATTTCAGATACCTTCAGGAAGCCTAATTCCTGTGCCATTTGCTCGTTGGTTTGGACTTCGTGCTGGTACCATGGCATGTGGCGGTAATTCCGGTAAAATTTTCCGTATTGACCTGTAAAATCTTCATGGTGAAGGTGCAGCCAGTCGTAATCCGATAGTTTACCTTCGATGATTTCTTTATCGTAGATTTTATCGTAAGGTATTTCGGCATAAGTAAGCACCATGGTCACTGCATCGTCCCAAGGTTGTGCGTTTGGCGGGGTGTAAACTGCAATTTTTGGTGCTTTTTGCAGGGGCACCACATCCATGTTCTGCGATGGGCTCGAAATTTCGTTAAGTATTTGGTTGGCTTGTCCGTCGGCAACTACTTCAAAACTTACGCCACGGATGCGGCATTCGTTTTCGATTTCCTGTGCGTAAGGGGTGATAAAGCTGCCTCCCCGGTAATTGAGCAGCCACTTTACTTCCACACCCCGCTCAAGGGTCCAGAATGCTATGCCGTACGATTTCAGGTGGTTGTCCTGTGTCTCGTCCATCGGGATTAGTATTTGCGAGGCAAATGAACCAAACGCGGCAGAAATGAGAAATATAAATAGAATAATATGCTTCATATTGATATTATTTTAGAAAGGAACATCGTCACCGTCCTTAATGTTTCCAAAAGGATTTTCGTCGGGCGGTGCAATTTGTGGCGACATTGCCGGGGCGCCGGGGTCTTCGTTCATTTTCGAGCTAAAAGTCATACCGGCACCGGGCATCTCAAAATCTGCGGGGTACTGCTGTAAATCCATAAACCGTGCCAATTCCTTACGGAAAGTTAAGCGTACATCGCCCACCGCACCATTACGGTGTTTGGCAATAATAATTTCGGCCACATTGTGAAGTGAGTTACCTTCATCGTCTTCGCTGATGCCGTAATATTCGGGCCGGTGAATGAAGATTACCATATCGGCATCCTGCTCAATGGCACCTGATTCACGTAAGTCGGATAGTTGTGGGCGTTTGCCTTCGCGCGATTCGACCGAACGGTTGAGCTGCGATAAAGCAATAATGGGGACGTCCAGTTCTTTGGCAATGGCCTTAAGCGAGCGCGAAATCATGCTTACCTCTTGTTCGCGGCTTCCCATGCGGTTTTCGGCTCCTGCGGTCATAAGCTGCAAGTAATCGACCAGGATGATGCCAATGTTGTGTTGCATTTTTAGGCGCCGTGCCTTTGCCCTGAATTCAAAAATGGAAAGGGCAGGTGTGTCGTCTACAAAAATTTGTGCTTCATCAAGTGTTTGTATGGCGCTGTTCAGGCGGTCCCAGTCATCACCCACGAGGCTCCCTTTTTTGATCTTTTCGGAGCCCAGTTCCGATTCGGCCGATATTAGCCGGTTTACGAGCTGTATTGATGCCATTTCGAGTGAAAAAATGCCAACCGGTTTTTTCCAGTCAACGGCCATGTTGCGTGTCATCGAAAGCACAAAAGCAGTTTTACCCATGGCAGGGCGTGCTGCAACAATAATAAGGTCGGTTTTTTGCCACCCCGAAGTAATACGGTCAACGCCGGTAAAACCTGATGGGATACCTGAAAGGCCATCGGCACGTTGGCTTGCATCCTCAATCAATTGCACGGCTTCTTTCAGGATGGGTTTTATTGGCTGCGTTTCTTTTTTTATGTTCCCTTCCGAAATTTTAAAAATGGAAGATTCGGCCATGTTGATGAGCTCATCAACATCTTTGGTCTCATCGTATGCTTCGGCCTGTATTTCGGAACATGAGCGTATCAATTCGCGCTGGATGTATTTTTGCGCGATGATACGTGCGTGGAATTCGAGGTGGGCAGCTGATGCCACTTTACTTGTAAGTTGGGTGATGTAAAGCGGTCCGCCAACCTGTTCGAGTAAATCACGGTTTTTGAGTTCCTGTGTTACAATGAGCAAGTCTACCGGCTTATCCTGAATTGATAAATCTTTTATCACCTTGAATATCTCGCGGTGTTCTTCTTTGTAAAAACACTCTTCAATGAGTACATCAGCCACACCGATAAAAGCATCCCGCTCGAGCATAAGCGCGCCCAAAACTGCTTCTTCTACATCAATTGCCTGTGGTGGGAGTTTTCCCAATTGCGCGTTTAACTGGTCAATATCTAACGATGCTTTTTTTCTGTTGTTAGTGGCCATATATTTTTTGTGTGTGAAATTTTAATCGAAACATCAAAATTAAAAAAATGGATGTGCTTTACGAAGGGATTCCTGTTAAAAAAACAGGTTTTTAAACAGCTGAATTTATAATGTTGGTAACCACATTGCTGAGCTTCATTTTCATGGCTTCGAGCTGCTGTGGGATAAAACTCGTGGCAGTCATCCCCGGGACGGTGTTGATTTCCAAAAAATAAAATTCATCATTTTTCAGGATAAAATCGATGCGGGCTATGCCTTTACAACCTGTTAGTTTGTATAATTGTGCCGTAAGTTGCCTGCATTGTTCAATTTTTTCATTGGGGATACGTGCCGGTGTAATTTCAGTGGCCCCGCCAATATCGTATTTTGAGTTGAAGTCGAAAAATTCACCTTTAGGGATAACCTCTGTTGGCAAAAATGGTAATACCTCGCCGTCGAGCTCGCAAACCCCAACGGCCAGTTCAAGCCCGTCGATAAATTCTTCGCAAAGGCAATCGTTGCTTTCTTTATAAGCCGCTTCAATGGCAGGTTGGATTTCTTCAATATTTTTCACTTTGGTGACCCCAAAACTTGAACCGCCTGCGCTTGGCTTTATGAACATCGGCAAGCCAAGCTCATCGGCTATTTTTTGGCTGTTGATTTTGTCGCCTTTCTGAAAATAGGACGACCGGGCCATTTTGATGTTGAACGCCCTTAGGAAATTGTCGCAGTGGAATTTATGGAATGTAAGTGCCGATGCATATACCCCGCTTGCCGAATGCGGAATGTCCAGGAGGTTGAAGTAGCCTTGTAAAATTCCATTTTCGCCCGGTGTACCATGGATCATGATGAAAGCAAAATCGGGTTTTATTTTTTTGCCTTCAATGGTAAAGCTGAAATCGCTTTTGTCAACTTCTGCAATAACCTCATTGTTGTTGACAACTACCCATTCGCTAAAGCGCATACGCACCATCCATGGCTTAAACAGGGCGGTGTCGATGCTGTTATATATATTCTTGGCACTTTTAAGGCTTACTTCATATTCAGAAGAATCGCCCCCACATAATACGGCAATATTTTTTTTATCCATGCTTGTTCAAAAATTTAGACGTAAAGATAAAGAAAGATGTGAAAAAAATGTGATGCCCGCTTTTTACTCTTCGATACGGTTAACTAAGTAATTCCTCCATTTGTCTACAAGTTTTTGCATATCTTCGGGCAGGTCGGAGTTGAAAAGCATATCTTCACCAGTCACAGGGTGGGTGAAACCCAGTGTTTTGGCATGAAGGGCTTGTCGTGGGCATATCTTAAAGCAATTGTCTACAAATTGTTTGTATTTAGAAAATGTTGTTCCCCTTAAAATGGTGTCGCCACCATAATTTGAATCGTTGAACAAGGGATGGTTGAGATATTTCATATGCACCCGTATTTGGTGGGTCCGGCCGGTTTCAAGGCGGCATTCAACAAGGCTGACATAGCCCAGTTCTTCAAGTACCTTGTAATGAGTCACCGCACTTTTACCATATTCACCATCGGGAAAAACCGTAAAAACCTGACGGTTTTTTAAACTTCGTCCGATATGCCCGGTAATGGTCCCTTCCGTTTCTTTGGGCACGCCCCAAACAATGGCCTGGTAACGCCGTTGCGATGTTTTGTTGTAAAACTGCATGGCCAGGTGGTTTTTTGCCTGCTCGGTTTTTGCCACCACCAACAAGCCCGATGTATCTTTGTCGATACGGTGTACAAGCCCCGGCCTGGGGTCGTTGGCATTAAAAAGCGGAAGGTTTTTGAAACGATAGGCAAGGGCATTAACAAGTGTGCCCGTGTAGTTGCCATGCCCGGGATGTACAACAAGGCCCGGTGGTTTGTTTATTACCATCAGTTCATCGTCTTCGTAAACCACATCAAGTGGTATGTCTTCAGCAATAATTTTAAGTTCCCGTTTAGGGTAATCGAGTACAATTGAAACAGTATCGCCCGGTTTTACCTTGTAGTTTGTTTTTACATGTTCACCGTTTACCATAATGCTGCCGGCTTCGGCAGCTGCCTGTATTCTGTTGCGCGATGTCCCTTCCATACGGTTTACCAGAAATTTGTCAACACGCAGTGCTTTTTGTCCGGGGTCAACTTCGTAGCGGTAATGTTCGAACAACTCGTTTGTTTCGTTTTCGTTATAATTTTCGGGCTTTTGCTGCATGTTGTTATTCAATATCTAAAAGGTTTTCGTCAATGGTGTTTACATCAATTTTTTCATCGTCAACAGTGAGCCATAAATCAACCGATGTGCCCAGTTCTATTAAGTTTTCACCATCGCCTTCGGGCATTTGTTTCCAAACCCGTGCCTGGGTTGAGTCCTCAGTAGTTTGTACCGATTGGTCGTAAATGAGCGCACCGGTATTCAGGCTAAGGTTATAAAGCGAGCGGTTGGCATCGCCCAGGTACATTCCTTTTACATCGGGCACAATTGTTTTTTCGTTGCTCAGCCCCTTGCCAACAACCAAATCAACAGCTGTTCCTTTTATTAGAAGTGTATCATCGGGCAATCGGATGCCATTAAGTTTTTTATCTAAAACAAGGTTAATAAATTCAGAAGGGCGGTACTCAACCTGCCCCAGTTTAAGTCCTGCATTTTCAAGACGGCTTTGGGCTTCGCGCAACGAAACATCTACAACAGCCGGGAGGGTTACCTTTTCGGGTTGTGTTGCTGAAATGGTGAGGTAAATATTTCGCCCTTCTTTTACCTTGTGCCCTGCTTCTGGTTGTTGTGATATCATTGTTCCGGGTATCGTCGATGCCACAAAAACCGAATCAATTATCGTGTATTCAAGATTCTTTTGCTGCGTTACTATTTGAACCTCACGCTCGCCAAGCCCTGTCAGGTCGGGAACACTGATTGTGTCGCCATGGTTGGTGTATACTTTAAGCAATAGCAACGTGAGATAAACCAACAGCACAAAAAATACTACCAACAGGCTAATGTTGATCCAGAAAGCTTTGCTTTTAAAAAATGCTTTTAAACTCATAACGGTTGTTAAAAATATTTCAACAAAAATAACGGACATTTTTGTGAAACGGGCTTTTTGCAGGTATTATTTTTTGTTAGCGGTTATATTATGCCCGGGAATGGTCTACAGTCCCATGCAATAATTTATTTGTTATTTTATACCTTTGTGTCTTTATTTATAATAATAACGAATGACAGAGCAGGAATATACAGGGAAGAAAGTTGCATTTTTCACACTGGGGTGCAAGTTAAATTTTGCAGAAACTTCGGCCATGAGCCGAAAGTTTGAGGATATGGGGTTTGAACGGGTTGATTATAAAGATAAAGCCGATTTGTATGTGGTGAACTCGTGTTCGGTAACTGCCGAAAGCGATAAGAAAAGCCGCAACCAGATACGTGCGGCGATTAAGCGTAACCCTAATGCCGTGATGATGGTAACAGGATGTTATGCCCAGCTTAAAAGTGAAGAAATTTCGGAGATCGCAGGTGTTGATTATGTGCTTGGTTCGGGCGAGAAGCTGGATATTACCAATTTTATAAATGGGCTGCAGAAAAACAGCACACCAACCATTAAAATTACCCCGCATCGAAAGATTGATGGTTTCTTCTCGGCCTATTCGTATGGCGACCGTACACGCTCTTTTCTTAAAGTACAGGATGGTTGTAATTATTTTTGTACATATTGTACCATCCCAATGGCAAGAGGGGGCAGCCGTAACGATACGATAAGCAATATTGTGGGTGAAGCAAGCGATATTGCTGCCCGCGGTGTTAAGGAAATTATTTTGACAGGTGTTAATATTGGCGATTTCGGGCGTTCGACCGGTGATAGTTTTTTTGATTTAATAAAAGCACTTGACGAGGTTGAGGGGATTGAACGTGTTAGGATCTCCTCCATTGAACCTAACTTGTTGCATAATGAAATTATTGAATTTGTTGCGCGGTCTGAACGTATTGTGCCCCATTTTCATATACCTTTACAATCGGGGTCTGACGAAGTGCTTGCACTGATGAAACGAAAATACAAGCGCGAAGTTTTTGAGCAGCGTGTTGCTTACATTAAAAGTATAATGCCCGATGCTTTTATTGGTGTTGACGTAATTGCCGGTACTAATGGCGAAACCGCCGAATATTTTGAAGACACCTATACTTTTATACGTGATTTGGAAATCTCACAATTGCACGTTTTTCCGTTCTCTGAAAGGCCAGGCACATTTGCGCTGAAAATTCCTCATAAAGTACCTGTCCATGAACGTAAAGAACGCACCCAAAGATTAATTGCCCTGTCAGGACGAAAGCATCGTCTTTTTTATGAAAGTCAACTGGGCAAAACCCGCCCCGTTTTATTTGAACATGAAAAGAAAGGCGGACGTATGTTCGGATGGACCGATAATTATGTGCGTGTTGAGGTTCCTTTAAACGACGCCTTTATCAATAAAGTAGTAGATGTTCGGCTTGATAAAGTAAATGATAATATGCATGTTGAAGGGGTGATTGTTTGAATATCAGGTATATTTTCGCTTATTTCACATCCTGACCGGATGTTTTGTGAATTCCGGATCTGACAATATTGCAAGCGGAATCTATATTGTTTCTCTAAGTGTAGGTGAGGATATCAAAACGATAAAAACGATTAAAAAATAAATATTTATGACCGATATAAAAAAATTGTGTTTCGATGTACAGGATTTAGTGTTGGAAACAGCCAAAATGATTCGAAAAGAGCGTGGAAATTTTAAGCCCGATGAGCAAATAGAAGAAAAAGGTCAAAGTGATTTTGTTACTTCCATTGATAAAATGTCGGAAGAAATGTTGGTAGACGGGCTTTCAAAGCTTCTTCCAGATGCAGGTTTTGTAGCTGAAGAAGGGACCAGCTCAAAAAAGGGCGATACTTACAATTGGGTGATTGACCCTATTGATGGTACCACAAACTTTATTCATGGGTTGGCGCCACACTCTGTTAGCATCGCTTTAATGCGCAACAACGAGCTTGTTATGGGCATTGTGTATGAAATAGTACATGGTGAAATGTTTTATGCATGGGAAGGTTCAAAGTCATATCTTAACGGCGAAGTAATTAATGTGAGTACTGTAGGCTCAAATAAGCACGCCCTTGTTGTAACCGGGTTCCCATATACCAACTTCACGATGCTCGATGAGTATTTTGATGCCATGCGTGAATTCATGGATAAAACAAGTGGCATCAGGCGCTTAGGCTCGGCAGCAATTGATTTATGTTATGTTGCCTGTGGCCGTTTTGATGCTTTTTGGGAATATGGCCTTCATGCCTGGGATGTGGCTGCCGGGGCTTTTATTGTGAAACAGGCCGGTGGCAGGGTTTGCGATTTTGACGGAACAAACCGGTACATTGATAATGGGAATATAATAGCCACAAACCATAACTATTTCAATATTTTTTACGAAATTGTAAACCGCCATTTAGGTAATAAAAAAGATGAATGACAAGAAAATAGAAATAATTGAAGACCTGATTCAGGATTTGGATCAGAAGAATGTCGATTTTGATGCATGGCGTGTTAAAACAAGCTTGTTGTTAAAAAAGATATTTAGTAACGATGATGAAAAGGTTGAGTTAATCAACAAGTTGCATTACGATTATTCGAGCTGGTCGTTGCGTGATGGATTTGGCGGCAAACAGCACGACCCGGTTAAAGATCAGGCACGTGAGATATTGGAAGCTGCAAAGCTTGAGTTGCAACTTGGTGAAACAAAACCTGATGAGTTGGCCAATATTCTTGAAAGTAATTTGGGCAGCGAGGATTATCAACGTTTGAATTCAGTGTTAGAAAATAATCCCACGGGACAGGAGCTGACAGAATATTTTAGTAATATTGCACCCGCAGTTAAAAATGCAATACTTGCTAAAATTATACTGAACAAGTAAACATGAAGAAAAGTGTTGGTTATTACATATTGCTGGGTATAACCTGGCCAATGCAACTTTTCCCTTTGGAGTTTCATTATTTGTTTTCCGATTTTTTGTATCTGATCGTTTACCGTGTTGTTGGATACAGAAGGTCTGTTGTATCAAAAAACCTGAAAAATTCTTTCCCTGAAAAAAACGAAGCTGAAAGAAAAAAAATAGAAAAAGCTTTTTACCACAGCTTCTGCGATATGTTTATCGAAACCCTTTATTTTACACATCTTAATGTAGCCAAAGAAGAGAAAAGGTTACAAATAGAAGGGTTGGATGAAGTTGAGGCTCATGTTGCCGCTGGAAAAAATATTGTTGCGGTTACCGGGCATTTTGGCAACTGGGAGTTCCTGCAATTGTTCATTCAAAAAGTATCAGTTCGTACATATTTTGTTTACAAACAACTGGCCAATAAAACATTCGACCAGTTTTACCGTGAGTTGCGTTCGAGGGCCGCTGTTCCGCTTGAAATGAAACAAACATTCAGACAACTTATAGCCGATAAACAGAAACAAAAAACATTTCTGGTATTAATGATAAGCGACCAACGCCCGTTAAAAAATGGTATACGGCACTGGATTAAGTTCATGAACCAAGATACACCTGTGATGCTTGGAACGGAAAAAATTGCACACAAAACCGATGCCGCCGTGTTTTATCTCGAAGTAAAACAAATAAAAAGGGGATACCATAAAGCTACTTTCGAGTTGTTGTTTGAATCACCATCCCAAACATCAGAATATGAGATAACCGACGGGTTTATGAAGCGGCTTGAAAAATCGATTTCTGAAAGTCCGCACCAATATTTATGGACACATAAAAGATGGAAGTATAAAAAAGAGAAAACAAAATAACTTGAACGATAAACGATCAAATACTATATTGGCCAGAAAAATAAATCATTTTGGAAACAGCAATTGTCATACTAAACTGGAATGGGGTTGAACAACTTCAAAAGTATTTGCCCAAAGTAGTGGCAGAGAGCAAAGTCGATGATGTTCGGGTAATTGTTGCAGACAATGGTTCAACTGACCAGTCGTTGTTGTATGTTGAAGAAGAATTCCCCATGATAGAATGCATCAGGCTTGACCATAATTACGGTTTTGCGGGTGGTTATAACCGGGCACTTGAACAAGTTGATGCTGATATATATTGCTTACTGAACAGTGATGTTCGTGTATCATCAGGTTGGTTGGACGAAGCAGTAAAGCTTTTATCTCACAATGATGACATTGTGGCTGTTCAGCCAAAAATACTTTCCGATCGTGACAATGCCCGTTTTGAACATGCAGGGGCCGCCGGAGGTTTTATCGATCGTTACGGGTATCCGTTTTGCCGGGGGCGTATAATGGATGTTATTGAAAATGATGATGGCCAATACAATAAATTGGCCGATATTTTTTGGGCTTCGGGAGCCTGCCTGTTTATTAAATCAAAAGCTTTTTGGAATGCCGGAGGTTTTGATACTGATTTTTTTGCGCACATGGAAGAAATTGATTTATGTTGGCGAATCAAAAACCAGGGTAAACGTGTTGTTTATTGTCCGGGTAGTGTTGTTTACCATTGGGGAGGGGCAACACTCGATTATGAAAATCCCCAAAAATTATTTCTGAATTTCCGAAACAGTCTTTGGACTCTTTATAAAAATTATACAGGTTTCTGTTTGTGGTTTATTATATTCAGGCGAATAGTTATTGATACTTCTGCCATTGCTAAATATCTTGTTTCTTTTAGCCTTAAAAATGCAATGGCTGTTGTTAAGGCGCACCTTGCATTTTACAAGTCGCTGCCACAAACAAGTAAAAAAAGGAAAGCCCTGGTCAAGAAAGTTGTGGTCCCAAAACATAGTGAAATGTTACAGGGTAGTGTGGTTCTTGCATTTTTTATAGGCAGAAAGCATACTTTTAGTGACCTGAAAAAATTCAGCGAGAAGATTAATTCCCGCTGATAGTTGTTTTTTTCTTCAATATTGTCTCACGTCTAAAATCTAACGATCTATTGTGTCAATAACTGCCCCAAAAATCGCTTCCAGCTTGGGTGCTGCAATTGATGCAACATCCAGTACTTCGTTATGATTGTTTCCTTTTTCGGGAACTTCAAGTCCGTTATTGGTAATTACCGAAATACCAAAAACGTGCATCGACATGTGGTTAGCAACAATTACCTCAGGAACAGTTGACATACCAACCGAGTCGCCACCAATGGTGTTTAAGAAACGGTATTCGGCATTGGTTTCAAAGCTTGGGCCCGTTAATCCAACGTAAACACCTTCCTGAAGTTTGATGTTGTTGCTGCGTGCAAATGCCCGGGCTACTTCGCATAAGCGGGCATCGTATGCATTCGACATATTGGTGAAACGCGGCCCGAGCCTGTTGTCGTTTTTACCAATCAGCGGGTTTGTACCAAACAGGTTAATGTGGTCGGTAATCATCATCACATCGCCTACTTCGAAACTGTAGTTTGTGCCACCGGCTGCATTTGAGACCAAAAGGTAATCGATGCCCATCATTTTAAATACCCGTATCGGAAAAGTTACTTCTTCCATCGAATAGCCTTCGTAGTAGTGAAAACGTCCTTGCATGGCAACAACTTCTTTGCCTTTAAAGGTGCCAATTATAAGTTTGCCGGCATGGCCTTCAATTGTTGAAACCGGAAAATTAGGAATGTCTTTGTAACTTAGCGAGTATTTGATGTCCATTTTTTCGGTAAAATTACCGAGCCCTGACCCCAGGATAATAGCTGTTTTTCCTTTAAAATTAGTTGTTTCTTTTATAAAGTTTGCTGTTGCTTCTATTTTCTGTAACATAGTTGATTATTCTTTTGTTAAACGCATTTTTCATTCGCTCTAAAAACCTTATTTCAATTGGAATATAGTACAACTTTTCCATAAACCCATCAGGTAAATCCGGTGTTGATTTTAGTCTGACAAGGTCTTTTTCTGTGGTTAAAATCATTTTGTATGATGAATCGATTGCATTATACCGGCTTTCAATTTTATCGATGTCGGTTTTTTTGTATTTGTAATGGTCACCGTATTGAAGATGTATAATTTCTCCCACCTGTTGTTCGATATACGAAAGCAGTGGTTTGGGGTTTCCAATACCTGTAACAAGTAATACTGTATGCTTTCGCATGTCATTGCCAAAAAGAGTCTTGCCTTTTTCGGCGGGTGTTATTTCACCGTAAACAATACTGGTGAAAAACAGATTCTGGTATGGGCGTATGTCAAGTTTTTTCTTTATAATTCGTTGATCAATGGGCTTAAGTTGAGGGGGGCATTTGGTATATATAATAAAATTTGCCCTGTATTTAGCCCGGGTTGATTCTCTTAAGCGTCCGGCAGGCAACAGATTGTCATTAAATATTTGCTGTGTGTAGTCAATTAAAAGAATATTGATGCTCGGTTTCACGCTTCGGTGTTGAAAGGCATCGTCAAGAATGATGGCGTCAATATTTAATGCTTTGTTGTTAATGAGTTTTTTAATGCCTAAAACCCTTTTTTCACATACAGCTACCGGGACATCAGGGAATTTTTGCTTGATTTGTACCGGCTCGTCGCCAATTTCATCAACACCTGAATTTTTGGTTGCAAGTATAAAGCCTTTGGTTTTACGTTTATATCCACGGCTTAGAAATGCAATTTTGAAGTCCTTTTTCAAAAGGGATATTAAATATTCAGCATGGGGTGTTTTGCCTGTACCCCCAACGGTTAAGTTACCCACCGATATGACAGGTATGTCAAATTCGTGTTGTTTCAAAATTTTTGAATCGTACAAAAAATTCCGGAATGACGTAATGAACCCATATAAAATGGAAAATGGATAAAGTAATATTTTCTGCATGTGCTGATGTCGTATTTTGAGCTTGAATATAAAGATACGAATTTATACAGAAGTGAGGCTTATGCAAAAAAAATACCGGTTTCTATCCGGTATTTTTTTTGTCAGTATTCAACTGTTTGTTGATGTTTTAAGATATCGATAATAAGCTATTTGTGTCCATGTGGTGAATTTGTTAACATTACTTATATTTAACATATAACAACCTATTGTCTCATGCCTAAAATCTAAAGCTCTGTTTAGTATTTATTCAACCGATATGTCGTAAGGCATACGTGCCATTACACCGTTGCTGTTCATAATTGTATTTACAGCTTTGTAATGTTTAGCGGCATAACCTAATTCATTGGTTATTACTTTGTTTTTAATTTTAGTAGAGAAGCCTTTCAATAATTCCTGTATCGGATTTTTTTGTTTTGGGAATTCAACAATGCGATAAGTGTCAAGTCCGCTCATGTTTTTAGCAATTTCAATGGCATCGTCCATGTTGCCTAAAACATCAACAAGTCCAAGTTCTAAGGCATTTTCACCTGTCCATACACGTCCTTGTCCAATTTCGTCAACTTGTTCGTAGGTTAGGTTACGCCCATCTGCAACATGGTTCACAAAAGTTGAATATACATTTTCAACCATATTTTGCATCATTGCTTTTTCGTGTTTGGTTAAAGGTCGGGTAACAGCCGGCATATCGCTAAGCTCGTTTGTTTTCACAACATTGGTGTTAATGCCCAGTTTATCTTCAAAAAGTTCTTCAACATTCGGAATCATTCCGAAAACGCCAATAGACCCGGTAATGGTTGATGGGTTTGCAACAATTGTGTCGGCAGCGCAGGCAATGTAATATCCGCCTGAGGCAGCTACGTTGCCCATTGATACAATAATTGGCTTAACTTTTTCTGTTAACTTGACTTCACGCCATATCAGGTCAGAAGCAAGTGCACTTCCACCCGGGGAATTAACACGTAAAACTACAGCCTTGACAGAGGTGTCTTTACGGGCTTTAGATATTTCGTGTGCAATTTGACTGCCAATAATCATTTCTTCATCAAACGGGCTTGAACTTTGCATAACAATATCTCCGGAAGCGTAAACCACAGCAATTTTTTCTTTGATAAGACCTTTTTGTTCGCGTTTTGCTTTAATGTTTTTCATGTCGCCGATGCTATGAAAATTCAAATCATCGCTATTTTCGATTCCTACCTGGGCCTTTAAAAAATCTGCTACCTGATCGGTGTATAATATGCTGTCTACCAAATTTTTGGCAGTGAGGTTGTAAGCTGGGCTAAACATCGTATTTTCATCTGCAATGGCATTAAGCTGGTCGGCTGTCATTTCACGTGATTCAGCAATGTCGGTTATGATTGTGTTCCAGATACTTCCAATATAAACGTTAATTTGTTCACGGTTTGCATCACTCATTTCTTCGAGCATGAAAGGTTCAACCGCTGCTTTAAATTTACCGTGACGGATAACTTGCATTTCAACGCCCAGTTTTTCCAGTGCATTTTTGTAGAATGAATGTGTTGAGGCAAGTCCTGAGAAAGAAAGCATTCCTTCTGGTTGGATGAAAACTTTGTCGGCAACCGAGGCAAGGTAATATGCTTTTTGTGAATAGTTTTCGGAATAGGCATAAATAGGTTTGCCCGATTCTTTTTTGAATTCTGTAAGTGCATCACGAATTTCTTCACAGGTGGCATAACCGGCCATAACATCATCGATGCGAAGGTATATCCCTTTAATTTTATCTTCGTCAGCCGCCTTGCTTATTGCCGATTTTATTTCGCCCAATCCTATTTTTTTGGTGCTCTGCATGCCCGGGATTTCAAGGTTTTCAAAAGGGTCGTTTGATGCGCGGTCGGTTACCTGTGCATTAAGGTCAATTTTTAGCAATGAGTTTTCTTTAAGGGTAACCTCTTGGGGTGACGACATAGCAACAATTGCTGATATTAATCCAATTGATAAAATAGAACCAATAATTCCTACTACAATTATACCAACAACAGTGGCTAATACATACTTTAAAAAGTCTTTCATTTTTATTGTTTTTAGAGTGTTATAATTTAAGTTTAGTTACTTTTCTTTTCGTTCTGATACTCAATTTGTCTGTAATAACTTAAAATTATTACAATTTTATCTCGAAAAATAATACGCTGGCACATAAAAGTAATAATAATTTTTCTGTTTTCTATAAATTGCAGTCAATAAGGGTTGTTCTGAAGGGGGCTTTTGTTCTAATTAGGATTAGCTTTTCGCATTTTTAACAAAGAATTTGTACATTTATAAAAAATCACAGCTTATTAATAATCATAACATGATCAAAGCTTTTTTGTCATTGGGCTCAAATATAGGTGACCGGCATAAACTATTATCACGGGCTATACGGTATATTAATGTTGGTATTGGTCATATCATTGATTTGTCGGGTGTATATGAAACCGAAGCCTGGGGCTTTGATACTGAAGACAAGTTTCTAAATATGGCTGTTGAGATAATGACAGACTATACACCTATTGAAGTACTGGATAAATGTCATGAAATTGAAGAAAAGTTAGGTCGTGAGCGTCTGGTAGGACAGGCCTACACATCACGACCTATTGATATTGACATTCTTTTATATTCAAACGAAATTATAAATACCCCCGAGCTTGTAATACCCCATAAACATCTGGCTGAGCGGAGGTTTGTTTTGGAGCCATTGAGCGAGATTGCCCCCGAATATGTGCACCCGGTTTTAAACATAACAATTAAAGAATTATTAAAAAAATGCCCCGATGATAAAGACGTTAATCAATTGGGGGCAATTTTTTATGATTCTTAATCAATATCTTCAAATTCAGGAGCATACAGAAAATCGTTGTATGGGAAACGGGTTACATGTATGTCTTTCACTTTTTTGTAAAGAATCTTTTTCAGTTCATCAATATTCGTTTTGTCTTTAGCCGACACAAAAACAGAGGGAGTGTTATTTTTTGCCATCCAGCTTTTCTTCCAGTCGTCTAATGTCCAGTTTTCAGCAGTTCTTTCTGATAAATCATCGTCGTCTTTTTTATTGTAGGTAAAAGCATCTATTTTGTTGAAAACATAAATAGTTGGCTTGTTGGCAGCTTCAATATCTTCAAGCGTTTCATTAACGGTATTTATATGCTCCTCGAAACCGGGGTGTGAAATATCGGCCATGTGTATTAGCAAATCCGCTTCGCGAACTTCATCGAGTGTTGATTTGAATGATTCAACCAGTCCGTGGGGCAATTTTCTGATAAAACCAACGGTGTCGGTAATCAGGAAGGGGAGGTTGCCTATAACCATTTTGCGGACAGTGGTGTCAAGTGTGGCAAAGAGCTTGTTTTCAGCAAAAACATCCGACTTGGTTAGTAGGTTCATCATGGTTGATTTGCCAACGTTTGTATAGCCAATAAGGGCTACACGTACCAGTTTGCCGCGGTTTTTCCGCTGGGTGTTCATTTGTTTGTCAATTTTTTTAAGCTGCTCTTTCAGTTTCGAAATTTTTGAGAGAATAATACGGCGGTCGGTTTCAATTTGTGTTTCACCGGGACCACGTAACCCAATACCTCCCTGCTGGCGTTCAAGGTGGGTCCACATCCGGGTGAGCCGGGGCAGCATATATTGTAGCTGTGCCAGCTCAACCTGTGTTTTTGCATAAGCTGTTTGTGCCCTTGATGCAAAAATGTCGAGAATCAGATTGGTGCGGTCTAGTATTTTGCACGATAACCTTTTTTCGATGTTTCGGAGTTGGGTGGGGGTTAGTTCATCATCAAAGATGATGGTATCGATTTCATTGATTTTAATGAAATCTGATATTTCTTCGAGTTTGCCTGAACCAACAAAGGTTACCGTATTGGGTACATCAAGTCGTTGGAAAATTTTTTTTTCAACTTGGGCACCAGCAGTATGGGCAAGAAATTCAAGCTCATCGATGTATTCTTTTGCTTTCATTTCATCTTGCTCCTGGTTTATCAGGCCTACTAATACAACTTTTTCTTTTTCTTTAGTGATTCTCTCTGGTGTGTTCTCCATATATTATTTTTATATACAAAAAAACCTGGTTCTGTCATGGAGGCAGAACCAGGATTTAAATATTTTTACAAATTGGTTATTGTAACTGAAAGTTGATAGGTACCGTGTATGAAACACGTACAGGTTTACCCCGTTGCATACCTGGCTTCCATTTTGGCAGGCTGTTTACAACCCTCAATGCCTCTTGGTCTAACGAAGGGTCAACGCCACGCGCAATGCGTGCATTTGAAACACCACCGTCTTTGTCAACCACAAATGTTACATATACTTTACCCTGTATGCCATTTTCGGCAGCAATTACGGGGTAATTGATATGACTGGAAATCCATTTGCGAAGTGCAAGTTCACCACCCGGGAATTCAGGCATGTCTTCCACTACAACAAATACCTTTTCATCCTTTTCTTCTTCTTCTTCTTCAATTA
>JASMTI010000025.1:0-32158 GCA_041694375.1 Bacteroidales bacterium
TCGTTCTTGTGGTGAGTTGTATTCTTTATAAAACTGTTGTTTTCCTGTGATGTCAAAAAGTTCAACTGCAATTATTCCCTGATTTGAGCTTATTATCGTTAATTGATCATCAAAAGGATTTGGAAATAATTCCATGTCTGGTACTGAAATATTCTCAACAAATGTGATTACATTGTTGAGTACTGTTATATCCGAAAATGCCGGTACAGAAAAATTATCAGTGTCAGTAATGGAGCCCGGGGTATACGCGACTGTTATAATATCGTTGTCGATAGCGAGTGGAGTTTCGAGTATCAATTCAACAATACTGTCGGCGTGGTCATTCAAGAGCACCTGTCCTATATCGAGCTGAATTCCATCAGCCATAACCTGAAAAGCGTTTTCTTCCCCGGCAAAAGGAGCCACAATTGATCGATCGAATGCAATGGAGATGGTGTTTCCTGTTTCATCTGACATGGCACTGATTACATTTGCTTCCAGTGTCCTGTCGAAGTCCAGGCTTAACCAGTTGATGTTATAATATGGCGTCAGGGCTTTAAACCGCAATTGTTGGGGGCCTTCATGAAGGATGATTTCAACTGGCACCGACTCCCATGTTTGCCATCCGCCAGTTACCGGTATGCTTACAGTATCTTGATCAAGCACTTCCCCATCGGGTGTTTGTATCACCATCAGTCCGGTTTGGCTATTAGCAGCCACACGCAATAACCCGGTATAAAATCCTGTGCGGGTAACATTTATTTCGTACTCCACCCAATCACCAGCATCAATATTCCCCAGGTTATTACCTCCACCATCATCGGATGTTGTTTCTGTTGACATACCCATGTTAATAGTAAACTGTTCCGCGTCAATAACACCCGGAATATTATAGACCGTGGGTTCGGTGAGCAAGTTTTCCACAGCCAAACCACTAAAAGGAGCAAGCTTACCCCTATCGGGAGCAGTTATTTCGGTCCCCTCGTAACTTATGGTTACTTCGTCACCATATTTTATATTACTATCCAACCTCAGGGTGAGGATTTGTTCTTCTGATTGTATTGCATTAATGTTGTATAATTCATTGTTCACGGCCACAGTAAACAAAGCGGCGTGGTTTGATACGTCATTCAGGGGTTTGTTAAATTCAACAACAATAGCAAAACCATAATTTGTTATCTTGGCCGACAGTACTTTGGGAGGCATTCCCGGAGCAAGGTTGGTGACCGAAACCGTGTCAAATACCCCCAACACGCCTTCATCAACAGATTCTAAACCTGATCCATGGTAAGAAAGTGCCAAGCGGTACTCGGCATAAAGATTTTCAGAAGGAGTGATAAAAAGTTTTGAAGAATCAGCTTCATCCACAGCTATATCTGATAAATTCAAAGTGATATCTGGATCGCCCATGGCAAACAGCTCAAATAACTCAAGATCAGAAGTATGCAGCGTCATTTTCTTATTAAAATTCAATTGAACCTGATCCCCACCGGGGGTTGTGGTTGCTCCGAGCAGCCGGGGAGCAGATAAGGGGAGCAGGTTGTCAACTATTGCGTTAGAGAAAGGAACAAGGGGGACACTACCTGTTTTTGAAACGATATCACTGCCACTATATGAAAGGGTTATTTCATCTGTTGGCAATATATTTTGATCCAGGCATATGTATACCCGTTTTGCATTTTCAGGGTCGAGTTCAATTCTGGATATACCAACAGCGGTTGTTTCATTAATCATAACCTCAAAGCCGGCCGTGCTGTCGGCCAACATAACGCTATCAGTAAGATCAACTGAAATTATGGCTGCATTTGCGTCAATCCTGGAATAAACATACAACGGAGGAGGTGTTTTATCAACCATAAGATATACGACAGACAGGGCGGGCAGGTCCACAACAATGCCCCCATCGGTTTTTGAAGCAAAAGCTTTTATATCTTCATAATTATCGGGGCCACCACCCTGTTCGTTTGTGCCTTGCCCGTTTAAAAATACTTTTCTTGAAAAATCGCCATTGTCATCGCCACCGGTAAGCACATGATAATAATATTGAGCACCGGGAATAAAGTTATCAAATTCAACATGCACTGTTTCATCTGTTCGGCTTTTGTTAATGATCACCATGCCAGTTTCACCAGAATCAAACTTCGAAGCAAATGCGAGTACATTTGAGTTTCCGGTTACACTCGACTCAATCATTCGATCGCCAAAATATTTTTGGAAATAGGTCATGTAAAAAAATACAGGACGTGGGTTATAAGGATCTACACCAGGCTCACCTCCAACAGAAAACATGCCATGATCATTACCATCACTCCATCCGTTGGTTAAATCCCAGCGGGCTGCAAGCCCGTAGTCGTTTTTTACATATTCGCCCAGTACAATCGCAGCAAGCATGCCATTTATGTACGACACTTGTTGCATGCTGCCTTTAGCAAATATATTCCACTCAGTCATGGCTAACGGAATCATTGGTTTACCAGCCTCGGCCATATCAGCTACCATGGCAGCCATTATTTCCTGTGGAACATCATGTGAATTTAAGATGGTGCCCACCGTGGAATTTTCATTGTATGGTGTGAAATAAGAGTGTACCACCAGAAAATCGGCCAGGCCGCCTACCTGCTCCATCATGCCCTCGTTCCATACAGTTTGAATCGGATCCCACGAAGTTTCGGCATCAAACGCTACAACACCAATTTTAATATCAACACCAATTTCGGATGCTGCAGCACGCATAGAATCGATAAATACTTTGCAATGCTGTCCGTAAAGCTCGCCGCTTATATATTCTGGTTGCCCATCGTTATTTAAAGCTGTATCTATTTTATAACCAGACTGCCAGTTTCCAAAATTTTCGTTTCCTATTTCCCAGAACATGGACCGCCCATTATCGTATCGCACCCATTCGGCTGCCATGTGAGCTGCTTTAGCTACCGGATCAGGACCTGTGCCATAGCGTGCATAGCTGTAATTCACACAAATAATGCCTGTACTGTTTGTTTCTGAAAGCAAATCATAATATTGGTCGGTAGAAGATTGCCAGTTTTGCGTGTTTTTACCATACCATGGATCGATGCTTTCGGGAATATCGGCAGGTGGATTTGATGATGAAAGATTCCAGAAATAATTATTGGAAAGGTTTCCGCCTGGCCATCTTAATACATTTGGATTTAGGTTTTTAAGGTCATTCATGGCTGTAGCATTTTGCCGAAGCCCACTATCCCATACAACCGCATTGTTTCCATATATGTATTTGGGCACTTTGTTTATTTCATGTTTAGCATCCACCGAAATTGTAACTGAAGGATCGCTTTCCGGTTTTTCTACCAGGTCAAAAGCAGGCACCTCTGCTGTTTTTTCTTGCCAGTCGCTTAGAAAAAAACCAGCATCCTGAGCCTTCAGACTGGATGTTATGAATAAGATTGATATCCCAATCATTAAACTCTTTAAAACTTTGTAATTCATATTTTCAAATAGTTAGTCTAATAAATGCTCTATAACTGAATTTTCTCAATATCACTATCTCTATATCCGACACGGACTCCCAACACATATACAATTTGTCCTTTTTGAACCTCAACCGGTTTATGATACAACTGCCACCCACTATCTAAATCAGGAACAATGGGTTCATCGGCAACAATAAAACCTATTGATGCCCCTGGTGTTGCACATTTTAAAGTCAGCTTTTGACCTTTTATTTCTGCGATAGGTGCCTGTGTTACCGGCTGCTTCCCATCAGGCCACATCGAATAAAAAAGTTCAAGTTCAGGTATGCTACCCTTATCGCCATTCTGCTCCTGCCAACGATCCATGGCAGTCCGTAATTCATTAAGTTTATTGTTCAGGCTTACACTGTCAATCAAGTTGTTCAACTGATAAGGATCGTCCCAACAATCGTAAAGTTCCTCGCGTGTTTTGCTTTCCCTGAAATAATATTTCTGTTGGGCATTTAACTTATGTTGTGCATGTAAATCGAGCAACACATTCATCATGTCCATTTGCTTTCGGTAAGCCACATCTTTGTATGCTGGCAGCTCAGGGTGGTAATTCCTGACATAAAGGTACCGCTTGTCGCGGGCAATGCGTATGCGGTCGGCAAACTCATCAAAGCGGTCGCCCGACCCAAAAATATAACGACGTGGTTCCTCTCTTTTATATTTTCCCAAAAAAGCTTGACCCTGCATATATTCAGGCGGCTTGATTCCGGCCAGGGAAAGCACAGTAGGGGCAAAATCAACAAACGAAACAAGTTCGGGCACGCGTTCAAAATGGGATTCTCCCGGCATGCGGACCATAAACGGCACTTTCAACCCCGAATCGTAATGCTCACGTTTTCCACGGGGCAATGGCCCCCCATGATCGCTAAAGAAAAAAACGATGGTGTTATCAAGCAGGCCTGCCTCCTCCAACTCCTGTAAACGCTCATTCAGCTGCTGGTCTAACAGTTCAATGTTCGAATAATTTCGCCCTACATCCTGACGGACCACGGGGTGGTCGGGGAAATAAGGAGGTAATGGCACCGAAGAAGTATCCACTGTCATTGGCAGGCTTTTGTTCATCCACATTCGCGATTCGTGGGTCACATTATGATTAAATACCGCAAAGAAAGGCTGACCTCCATCCCGGTTTTTCCAGTGTGCTTTGCTTCCGTTCTCATCCCAGGCTGTTACCGGGGCAGCAAACTGGTAATCGGTTTTGGCGTTATTGGTACAATAATAGCCGGCAGCCCGCAGGTACTCGGTAAAGCATTTTACATTTTCGGGAATAACAGTTGAATACAATGGCACAGAATCGCCATTAATATCATACGCATTCGATGCTCCCTGGTAATTCCTACTCCCCCATCCTGAAATATCTTTTCCGGTCCGCATGTTATGCGTACCAATTGACGTTGGATACATACCGGTAATTAAACATGAACGGCTCGGGGCACAAACCCCCACTACGGTAAAAGCATTGTCGTAAACAAGGCTTTGTCCCGCCAGTTTATCGAGTGTCGGCGTTTGAGCAGTTGAATCGCCATACACAGGCAGGGTCGGACTGATGTCTTCACAAGTCAACCAAAGGATATTGGGTTGACTTTGACCTGTATCCTTTTTAGAGGAACAACTTAATAGAATAAAAAAAGGAATCATAAAAAGCCAATGCATGTTCATCATGTTCGTTTTAATGGTTAAAGATTAAATTTTCCCGGCATTTCAAAAAACAAGGTTACTTAAATTCCTTATCGGTTATCATCCGAAATTCCTTTAACGACTTATCATCGCCATACTTCTCCTGAAGTTTATTCAAACGGATTTTCATCTCTTTGATAACTTTTGCATATTCGGGATTATCAATTTGATTGACCAATTCTTCCGGATCGGTTTTTAAATCGTAAAATTCCCAAACATCAATGTTGTAATAAAAGTGGGCCAACTTATATCGTTCGGTTCTGATTCCGTAATGGGGCTGAACATGATGCCAGAAAGGGAACTCGTAATAATGGTAATACATCTCATCGGGCCAGTCGGAAGGTGTGCTGCCTTTCATATTATCAACGAAACTACGCCCCTGAACTTCTTTAGGAGGCTCCACACCAGCCAGTTCCAATAATGTAGGTGCGAAATCGATGTTGGTTATGATATCGTTGTTGATTGATTTAGGCTTAACCTTTTCGGGATAACGAACGATAAAAGGCATGCGCAACGACTCTTCGTAAATAAAACGTTTATCGAAAAATCCGTGATCGCCTAAATAAAACCCTTGATCGGAGGTGTAAACAATAACCGTGTTATCAACCAGTCCTTTTTCATCCAAATATTTCAAAACACGGCCAATGTTATCATCAACCGATTTCACACAAGCCAGGTAGTCTTTGATATATCGTTGATATTTCATTTCTCTGTTCTCCTGTGGCGTCTCTGCACCTTCCATCCAAACAACTTCCCCCCTTTTGTTTCCGAAATTATTCCATTCATGCAATTCACGACCGCTTAAGCTATCCGGTGGTGTCAATTTCATATCCTTGCGGTTTAAGTCATCCATGGTCATGTCGGTATCACCTGCGGTTTGCGCTTTGCCCGTATAATCATCATTAAACGTATCGGGATAAGGCATTTCGATATCGTCCCAAATATCAATATATATTGAATCGGGGTACCAGTTTCGGTGGGGGGCTTTGTATTGAAGGAGCATACAAAAAGGTTTAGCGCCCTTTTGGTTTTCTTCAAGCCATTTCAATGCAAAATCGGTTGTAAGATTTGTGGCATACCCCGATTCGGTTATTTTCTGTCCATTTTCATTATAAACCGGGTTCCAGTAAAAGCCTTGTTGTCCGGGGTTATCGTGATATTTAAAAAAATCGAAGCCAACCGGCTCACTCCCCAGGTGCCATTTACCAAATAACGAAGTTGTGTAACCCGCTTGCTGTAGTGCCTGCGGAAAGGTCCACTGATCAGGGTTAAAACTGCCACCTCCCTCATTTTTATAATAACCATTTACATGACTGTACTTTCCTGTAAGAATTGATGCACGGCTGGGCCCACAAATGGCATTGGTACAAAAAACATTGTTAAAAATCATCCCCTCGTTGGCAACACGATCAATATTGGGGGTCGGTGCCAACTCATCGTATATCCCCCCATAAGCCGAAATGGCATGGGAAGCATGATCATCGGTTAAAATAAAAATGATATTGGGCCTTCCATTTTCAACTTCCTGAGTTTTTTCATTTTTTGATTTACACGAGAAAATGACACTCATCAATAGAATAGAAACAAATATTTTATTATTTAACATGAACAGAATGTTTTATATTTACGAAAAATCAATTAGAGTAGTCCAAGCGTTCATCCCACTCATCCAAAAAGTTATCCCCCCTGTGCATACGCTGCAAGTCAGACAACGAGTCAATGAGACTGGCATTTTCCGGCAATTCTGAAATATTATTCATTTCGGTTTTATCAACCTTGTGATCGTATAGCATTCTGTCGGTAACCTTGTCATTTTTATTCAACCATTCGGTGTAGAAATATTGGTCGGTTACAACCGTTACACCGCCATGGAATTTACTAACAGCAATACCATCGGTTTTGGCACCCGGGTCATCAGCCAAAGCAGCAAAGGATGCACCTTCGAGATGTTTAGGAACCGGGATATCTAAAAGGTCGCATAAGCTCGGGTATATATCTACATATTCAACAATCTCACTTGTTTTGATAGCTTTTTTACCCGGAACTTTTACCATTAAAGGCGTATGTAACGAGGTTTCGAAATTACAATGCTTACACCATAGTCCATGGTCCCTTAAGTTCCATCCATGATCGCCCCAAAGTACTACAATGGTATTTTTTTCGAGGTCGAGGCGCTCCAGTTCATCCAATACTTTTCCAATCTGGGCATCGATATAGCTTGTTGCAGCATAATAGCCATGAATAAGTTTTCGGGCAGCGGTATCCTCCACAGCTCCATCAGCAGGTACACCATTGTAAGACCTTAACTCACCAAAATCATGAAAAGCCTTACGCGGAGCATTTGAAGGAATGAAGCCTGCCGGTGGCACATTAATATCTTCAGGATTATACATGTCCCAATACTTTTTTGGAGCGTTGAAAGGCAAGTGTGGCTTCACCAATCCCACGGCAAAAAAGAAAGGCTGATCCTGCCCTTTCATTTCAGCCAAAGACCGGATGGCATGCATGGCACATTTACCATCACGATACGCATCATCGGCAACGTCAGCATTTTCATAAGGAGGACCAATCTTTCCGGGTGTCGTATCCAGTTGAATGTTCTCTTCTAACACATAATCGCGCCACGAGCTAATACCCTGTGAATCCCATATCGTGTCCCAGTCCTCAATACAATCATCAATATGGTGAAAAACCTTTCCGGCAGATGCCGTATAATAACCATTTTTCCTGAGGTGTCCTGGTAAAGTGGTGATTTCGGGAAAATCTTCTTCGGCACGTGTATAATAACTGACTAAACGGTTCATGGTGGGCCGCATACCCGTTAGCAAGCTGGCACGTGAGGCCCCACAAACCGGGATATTGCAGTATGCCCTGTCAAATACCAACGCCTCACTGGCTAATTGATCGATATTAGGCGATTTAACATGACTGGCACCGTAGCAATTAAGCTCAGGCCGTAAATCATCTACCGCGATAAAAAGAACATTATACTTTTCTTCGTCGGCAGAAGTGTTACATTGTGTAAAAAGCAAAGCAAAAAAAGCAAATACACTCAATTTTAGCATCGTTGAAATAAGGTTCATGTAATTATTTTATGTTTTGTTGTAACATTTCCCGTTAATTTTCTATGGTTTCCTAAATTATTATTTAATATAATTAATAATAGTGGTGTTGAAAAATCAATTTTGACATACAAAAAACTCAAAAAATCATTTCGGGGTTAATTTATAATTACATTACCGTTCTCCATATAACATTTGCCATGTTATCTAACATTGTAAAACTATTTTTGTGTCAAATAATTCAATGCAATGGGCACACAAGAAATTATAAATGCAATTAGTAAATACAATAACGAAAACGAAAAATCATTAAACTTAAAAGCCATCTTTTTCGATATGGACGGCGTGTTGTTTAATTCAATGCCCCTTCATGCCGACGCGTGGCTGAAAACATTTAGCGATTATGGACTTATTTTGCCTGAACATGAGCCCTACATGAACGAAGGCAGCACAGCCGTGTACACCATCGACAAGATGTACCGCAAATATCAAAACAGGGCAGTCCAGCCTGAAATAATTGAAAAAATAAAGCAGGACAAGCATAAGTATATGGCTTCATTGCCAAAACCGGGCATCATTGAGAAGATGCCTGAATTTGTTGACTTTGCATCAGCCAACAATATCGACCGCTGGGTAGTAACCGGCTCGGCACAACACAATCTCATAGACCGTATCAACACTGAATACAACGGTAATTTCGAGCGTGAGAAAATGGTTACAGCCCACGATGTTAAAATAGGAAAACCCAATCCTGAACCTTACCTGATGGCCCTTGACAAATCGGGGTATAAAACAAATGAGGCCATTGTTGTTGAAAATGCCCCGCTTGGTGTAGAATCGGCCAAAGCTGCCGGTTTATTTACCATTGCTATCAATACGGGCCCCTTAGACCCTCAAGTACTCAAAAATGCAGGTGCCGATATTGTTTTGGACAATAGCCTTAAACTATTTAATATTCGTGAAGTTATTATAAATAAGATGCTAACATGTGTTACCACATAATTACAGCTTCAAATCCCCATATTTTCACCTCTAAAAAACAATAATCCACCTCACAGCTATCCTAAATATTTATTTTTGTTCGCAATACACATTCCAAACGTTAATAATTATAAATATGAAGGCACTGCAAGCATCCAAATTGTTGATCATTTTATTCGTGTTCGGTATTTCCTTTTTATCGTGTTCCCAACAAGAGAACAATGCAATAGAGTATAAAAACCCTATTGCATTGCAACGTGCCGACCCATGGGTGTTTAAAACCGACAGCAACTATTACTTCATTGGTACAGCCCCCGAATTCGACCGCATTGAAATACGAAAAGCTAAGACAATTAATGGCATATCCGAAGCTGAGCCGGTTGTGGTTTGGCGAAAGCATAAAACCGGTGTCATGGGGCACCATATCTGGGCACCTGAGCTTCACCGTATCGATGGGAAATGGTATATCTACTTTGCAGCAGCCGAGGCTGAAAACATATGGAACATCCGCATGTGGGTGCTTTCAAACGAATCTGCAGACCCCACAAAGGGAGAATGGGTTGAAGAAGGACAAATTGAAACACAACGCGATGAATTCGCACTTGATGCCACTACCTTTGAACATAAAGGACAGCGATACCTGGTTTGGGCAGAAAAAACCCGGCCCGACATTAATTCAGGGCTTGTTATTGCAAAAATGAAAAACCCGACTACTCTTGAGGGTCCCGAAGTGGTTATTACCGAGCCCGAATACGAATGGGAAATGCATACTTACAAGGTAAACGAAGGCGCCGCAGTGCTGAAACGCAATGGCAAAATTTTTATAACATTCTCAGCCAGTGCTACCGACGATACGTATGCCATGGGGCTGCTGTGGGCCGATGAAGATGCCGACCTGATGAACCCCGATTCATGGAACAAACTGTCTGAACCTGTTTTTTACACGAACGAAGAGGCTGAAAGATATGGTCCCGGGCATAACAGTTTTACCAAGGCTGAAGATGGTACAACCGATGTTTTAATTTACCACGCCCGAGATTACAAAGAACTAATTGCCAACCCTCTGTCAGATCCAAACCGTCATGCCCGTGCCAGAACATTTCGTTGGACCGAAGACGGGTTTCCGGATTTCAGACAAGAAATAAGTGACTAATTAGCTACGATGTATTCCTTATTAATAAAAGTAAAGGGTAAAGCCAATAAGGTTTTGCCTTTTTTTATAAATCCTCTATTTTGGAGGCCATAATAAAATCGTTTTCAGATAAACCACCAATGCTATGTGTCGTTAATTCAATATCTACGTTTTTATATTGAATACAAACATCAGGGTGGTGTTGCTCTTCTTCTGACAATAAAGCAACATTTTGAGCAAAAGCCATTCCTTGTTTGAAATTTTCAAAAGGAAATGATTTTCGGATCATTTTACCCTCTTTCTCCTCCCATCCGGCAGGCAGCTTTTCTAAATGTTTACTTATTTCTTCAGCATTAAATGGGTTTGTTCCCGATTCACATGGTTTACAATGTTTTTCTTTTAATTCAGTCATAACTTCATTCTTTTCTAATTTGTTGTACGTGAATTAGTGAAAATTTTATGCCGCCCTATTTTTTGATATAGAATGCACCAATTCAATTAATTCACTACTTATCAATTATAAAACACACCCAGAACAAGAATGTTTGCATTCGATATTGTCAATGCATTCAATTCTTTTTACCATCCTGTAATTATTTTTGTATTTTTGCACGCCTTGACGTAAAATACATATTTTCAGATAAAAAAATACTGCAATGAACTTTATTGAGGAACTGAAATGGCGCGGCATGATCCACGATGTGATGCCCGGAACAAATGAACAACTTCAGAAAGAAATGACTTCGGCATACGTAGGAATTGACCCAACTGCCGACTCACTACATATTGGGCACCTTGTAGGGGTGATGATGCTCAAACACCTGCAGGTTGCAGGCCACCGGCCCATTGTTTTGGTAGGTGGGGCAACCGGCATGATTGGTGACCCGTCGATGAAATCGGCCGAACGCAACCTGCTCGATGAGCCAACTTTGCGCCACAACCAGGATTGCCTTAAAAAACAGCTTGCAAAATTTCTCGACTTCAACAGCGATGCTGAAAACAAAGCCAAAATGGTAAACAACTACGACTGGATGAAAGATTTCTCCTTCCTCGGTTTCATACGCGACGTTGGAAAACATCTCACCGTAAACTACATGATGGCTAAAGACTCGGTGAAAAAACGTTTGAGTGGCGACTCACGCGAAGGACTTTCATTTACCGAATTTACATACCAATTGGTACAGGGGTACGACTTTTTATACCTCTACCAAAACGAAAACTGCAAACTGCAAATGGGTGGCTCAGACCAGTGGGGCAACATTACCACCGGAACCGAACTGATCCGCCGAACCGAGGGTGGTGAAGCATTTGCCCTCACCTGCCCGCTTATTACCAAAGCCGATGGCGGCAAATTCGGCAAAACCGAAAGTGGCAATGTGTGGCTCGACCCTGAACGCACAAGCCCTTACCAGTTTTATCAGTTCTGGCTCAACACATCGGACTCCGATGCCGAAAAATACATTAAAATTTTCACCTTGCTTTCTAAAGATGAAGTAAGCGAATTGGTTAACAAACACAGCGAAGCCCCACATGCCCGCTTATTGCAAAAACGTCTTGCCGAAGAAATTACAACCATGGTTCATTCAAAAGAAGACCTGGATATGGCTATTGAAGCTTCATCCATCCTTTTTGGAAAGGGAACTGCCGAACAGTTACGCAAGCTTGACGAACGCACATTTTTATCAGTTTTCGACGGGGTGCCCCAGTTTAAAGTTTCAAAATCAGAAATAGAGAGTGGAGTGCCTGTAATGGATTTACTGAGTGAAAAAACTGAAATTTTCCCGTCAAAAGGTGAGCTTCGTCGCACAATAAAAGGAAACGGGTTAAGCATTAACAAAGAAAAGATTACCGACAATGAGCTCATCGTCAACAGCGACTTCCTTATTGGCAACAAATACATACTGGCACAAAAAGGTAAGAAAAATTATTTTCTCATGATTGCCGAATAATAAAAACACAATGTTCAACGTTCAAAATTTGGACTAACGATACTCTAAAAATGGATAACTTTTTTGACAACAGCCGAATTCTAAAATCGGTTTGGAAATGGAAATTTCACATCGGCATTGCTGTTTTGATTGCCATAATTGTTTCAGCTGTTATTTCGGGACCAGCGTTTATCACCCCGAAATTTAAATCTACAGCCCGCATATATCCGGCAAATATTACCGAAGTAAGCGAAGAATCAACCAGTGAACACCTGCTTGAATTTTTACAGTCAACCGATATCAAGTTCAGGCTGATCAATTCATTTCAACTTAACGATGTGTACGAAGTCAACCCTGAGGGAAAGTACTACAAGGCTTATATTTTAGATGAATACCGCCGCCATGTTGAATACAAGAAAACCGATTTTGAAACCGTTGAAATATCCGTATTGGATGAAGACCCTTTAAAGGCCCGTGACATGGTCGATTCGCTCATTGTTTACCTGAACGATGCCATTCATCGCGAAAAAGCATTTATTTACAGCGAGAAAGCAACCGCCGCAAAAAATGAACTGGTTGTTAAAAAAACTGAGATTGATTCAGTTGAAACACTAATCGACAACATACGCGATGAAACCGGGCTTATTGATTATTTCGCCCAGGCCACAACGGCCACACGTGGTTTGATGGATGCTGCTGCAATGGGAGGTGATAAGCGTCCGGCACAAAAAACATTAAACCATTTGGTTGAAAAAGGGACTGAGCTGAGAAGGAACCTTGAATTATTGGAGGATTTTGAAGTAAAGGCCGATACGCTCAGAAAACGATATGAAAAATACTACAATCGAGCAATTAATAAAATTTCGTATACAAAGATTGTAGAACACCCGTTTGCTGCCGACAAAAAAGCCCATCCCATTCGTTGGCTTATTGTTTTTCTTGCAACCCTGGGGACAGGAATCATTTCAGTTATAACCGTTTCGCTGATCGACTATATTCGTGAAATTAAATCAACTTTATAAAAACATACCGCAAAAGTGGATTCAGCTTGCCGCATTTTATGCTGTAGCATTAGCTTTTATATTGCTTAACTCATGGCTGCTGCTCGAAAAAAGAACCCTACTGGGTGCAGTTGTGCCAGCGCTGTTATTGGTGCTGATTACAGCTCTTTTTTCATATCAAAAGCTGATATGGCTCGTGATTGTACTGGCTCCATTGTCAATACCCCTTAAATGGCTGGCACCGGGGCTCTTGCCTGTTGATATGTTCATCCCTACCGAGCCTGTACTTTTTGGTATCCTAATCCTTTTTCTATTCTCGGTTAGCCGCGGCCAAAAAATTGGTAAAGATATCACACGCCACCCGGTTTCATACACCTTGTATCTTTATCTGGGATGGATGGCCATAACAACTGTAACCAGTACGCTTCCCGTTGTTTCAATCAAGTTCTTGCTGGTACATATTTGGTATATTGTTATTTTCTTTTTCTTGCTTGCTTATCTTTTCAGACAACAAAAAAACATACCAAAATTGATTTGGCTGTACGTGCTGGCCATGGTTCCGGTTATTTTTTATACCATCGGCCGTCATATTGCCAATGGCATGCACAACGACAATGCAGCCCACTGGGTTATGACCCCGTTTTTTAACGATCACACATCGTATGGTGCTGTTCTGGCCATGTTTATCCCTTTTTTAACTGCTTTTGTGTTTTCAACCTGGATGACAAAAAAGAAAAGAATATGGAGTGCTGTTTTTCTTGTAATTTTCATTATAGCAGAAATTCTTTCATTTACCCGTGCTGCATGGCTGAGCCTTATCGTTGCCTTTGGCGTATGGGCTATAATAAAGCTTAAAATCCGATTCAAAACCCTGGCCATAACCGGAATATCTATTATTCTTTTAATATTTGCTTTTCAGGATCAGATTTTAATGCAACTTGAACAAAACTCAACCGACTCATCGGCAAATCTTACCGAGCATATCAACTCAATGACTAATATTTCGACAGATGCATCGAACCTTGAACGAATAAACCGGTGGCAAAGTGCAATTGCCATGTTCACAGAAAAGCCATTGTTTGGCTGGGGCCCCGGAACTTATGCCATGAATTACGCACCTTTTCAATTAACAAACCAACGTACAATTATCAGCACAAATGCCGGTGATGGCGGCAATGCCCACAGTGAATACCTCGGTGCATTGTCCGAATCGGGGATGCTTGGCATGGTCAGTTTTTTATTGATTATTATTGTTGTATTATACACTGCCATTAATGCCTACACTCGAACCAACAACAAAAAACTCAAAACACTTTTACTCGCCTCAATTACAGCATTGATAACCTACTACACACATTCATTTTTAAATAATTTCCTCGACACCGACAAAGTGGCCATTCCGTTTTGGGGGTTTACCGCCATTATTGTTGCAATTGATATTTATACAAAAAAAGAGAACACTGAGTAGAATTATCTTTTATAATGCCAACAAGATTCAGTAATCCTGACTCAATTTTTCACACAGCCTTTTGAACGTTAAAAAGACAGGCCACAGAATTTGTGGCGATTTTATAAATACAAAAGTTATGCTCAACTTACCCGACCAAAACGCACATTGAGTTTCGCACATTGAGTTTCGCTTGTTGCGAAATATAATTTTAATACCTATCTTTGAAAAAAAACAATGAATCCATTTTTGATAAAGGGCTATATTAGCCCGCTTTTTTTCTGCAACCGAGTAAAGGAAAGCGAAATACTAATATCTGCAATAAGGAACAATCAGGATATTACGCTTTTTGGCTTAAGACGATATGGTAAATCAGCATTAATTCACCACGTATTTTATCAATTACAAAAAGAGTACGTTTGTGTATATGCAGATATATGGGGTACAAGCAGTATCGAGGAGTTTACAAAAGAATTGGTAAACGGATTAATTTCAAGCGAAGTATTTGCGAAGCAGAAAACCACAACTAAGTTGTTTAACCTGTTAAAATCGTTAGGCGCATCGTTCAGCGTAGGAACAGATGGATTACCAACCGTAGATGTAATTTTCAATAGCCGGAATCAACAATTCAAAAGTCTTGAAGAGTTATTCAACTTTCTTAATCAACTTGACATCTCCATCCTGTTTGCTATTGATGAATTTCAGGAAATTAAAAAATATGACAACAATGTACCCTTTGAAGGCAAGTTAAGATCACTTATTCAGCAAAGCAACAATACAGTATTCCTTTTTAGTGGAAGTGAACATCACTTGCTAAATGAATTATTCAATGAATACAGCAGACCTTTCTACCAATCAACAAGAATGGTATCCATAGGAAAAATTGACAAAGATGATTATCATGCATTTATCGCAGGTAAGTTTAAGAAAGTGAAGAAGAACATAAATCCCGAAATCATTGATTATATTCTCGAAATATCTCATTTACACACCTATTACGTTCAGGCAATGGCCAATTTTGTGTATGCCCAGAAGAAAACACCTTCAAGTATTTCAGAATTTGATGCATTGTACAAAGAATATATTCTAGAAAAACACGTTTTTTATAGTGAACTGCCTGAGCAATTAACCAAACAACAATTTTCAGTTCTTAAAGGAATAGCAAAAACAAGATTAGTTGTATCCCCAACTTCTGCAAGCTTTATGGAAATTTCCAGAATAAGGAGTGCCAGTAGCATGCACAGGGCAATAAATTCTTTACTGGATAAGCAACTTATAATAAAAGAAGAAGGAAAATTAAGGATGTATGATGTATTCCTGGAGCACTATTTGAAATTTGTTTTGTAATACGTGCATTTAAATACTTTCTCCTATTTTTTCTTCTCGTATACCAGCGTCCCGATATTCTGCCCGGTAACAACCTTCCGAAGGTTTCCGGGTGTGTCCATATCGAAAACAACAATTGGCATGTTATTTTCTTTACACAGGGTAGTGGCTGTTAAATCCATTATTTTCAACCCGCGTTCGTAAACTTCATCGTATGTAAGCTTTGTGAATTTTTTTGCATCAGGATTTTTTTCCGGGTCCGAATCGTAAATACCATCTACACGGGTTCCTTTCAACAAAACATCGCAGCCCATTTCAACAGCACGCAAAGCTGAAGCGGTATCTGTTGTAAAAAACGGGTTACCGGTGCCAGCTGCAATAATGGCCACTTCACTTTGTTTTACTGCCTCAACAGCCTTTTGCTTCGAATACATCTCACCTATGGGCTCCATACGGATGGCTGTATAAACACGGGCGGTAACACCATGTTTTTCAAGTTCAGACTGTAAGGCCAGGCTGTTAATCACTGTAGCCAACATCCCCATTTGGTCGCCTTTTACCCGATCAAAGCCATCGGCTGCACCAGCTAAACCACGAAATATATTTCCGCCGCCGATTACAATACCCAAGCGGATACCGGTTTCTACAATATCTTTAATCTGATACGCATATTCGCGTAAACGTTTAGGATCTAAACCACAACACTCGTCACCCATAAGCGACTCACCCGAAAGTTTTAAAAGAACACGTTTATAAGGAGTAATCATAAATAGTAATTTTCTGTAAATTTAAGGATTTTGAGAAATTAAGATTATAAGATAACCATTAAAAATCAGTTTCGCCACAAAAAAGCTATGAACGTTTTATTTTAACGGGTTTCGATTTTTCAGGTAAAATTAGGTTCAGGATTACCCCGACAATTGATGCCAAACCAATACCTGCCATTGAAAAGTTTCCAAATTCAACAACTGCACCACCAATACCTACAGTTAAAATTACCGACACGATAACCATGTTCCGGGTTTTGTTCATATCAGTTTTAGAATTGATCAGCGTTTTAATCCCCACACTCGCAATAGTACCAAATAAAAGCAACATTATGCCCCCCAGTATTGACTGCGGTATCGATTTTAATACACCACTTACTTTTCCAATAACTGAAAAAACAATGGCTGTAATGGCCGAAATACGTAAAACATAAGGATCAAACATTTTGGTAAGCGATATTGCACCGGTAACCTCTGAGTAAGTTGTATTGGGCACACTGCCCATAAACCCGGCAATAGAAGTAGCAATACCGTCACCCAACATGGTCCGGTTTAGGCCCGGGTTTTTAATAAAATTCTTTCGGGCTACAGCCCCAATTGCATACATATCGCCTACATGCTCAATTAGAGGCGCAACGGCAACTGGAACCATAAAAAGGACAGCATTCCAATTTAACTCGGGCTTGGTAAACTCGGGCAATGCCAGCCAGGCAGCCTCATTTACGGGCGTAAAATCAACCTCTCCCATGATCAGCGCCAGTACATAACCGGTTAATATCCCAATAAAAATTGGTATCAGCTTAATAATCCCTTTCATGTAAATTGACACAATAATTGCTGTGAGTAACGATACAATGGCCAAAAGCCAGTTTGTTTCTGCCATATCCACCCCCGTTGAGGCCAACGATAAACCAATGACCATAATAATTGGGCCAACCACAACCGACGGAAAAATACGTTCAATAAACCCCTTACCACGCCATTTTACTAAAAATGAAACCAGCGTGTAGATTACACCAACGGCAACAATCCCCGAAAGCATGCCGGCATAGCCGTACAATTCGGTGGCCTTAATTATGGGGGCAACAAAAGCAAAACTACTGCCCAGGAATACGGGCACCCGCCCCCTGGTCACCAAATGAAAAATCAAAGTGCCCACACCCGCCGACAAAAGTGCCAATCCCGGCTCAATACCAACGAGTAATGGCACCAATACTGTAGCACCAAAAGCTACAAATAAAAACTGGACTCCAATAAGTGTTTTTTGGGGAAAAGAAATGCTTGAACTATATTCCATTACATCATGTTTTGAAGAAATCATTATGCTGCGAACAAAATGATTCATTAAAAAGTTATCATTAAAATCGTGTGCAAAATAAACCTTTTTACATTATTTATGTGGAAAAAAATATTTCTTCGTACCCGAATTAACAAAATTGTTTAAAACAACATTTTATGGCTGATAAATTATCTGATCCAATTGGTCGCCTTATGGGGCTCCGTTATAAATCGCACCCCTGGCATGGTGTGCAAATTGGCTGTGATGCCCCCGAAACGGTAGTGGCTTTTATTGAAATGGTATCTACCGATACAGTAAAATACGAAATTGACAAAGATAGCGGCTACCTTAAACTTGACCGGCCGCAAAAATATTCAAGCTTACTACCCGCGTTATATGGTTTTCTGCCTCAAACATTTTGTGGCAAGCGTGTTGGCAATTTTTGTTCGGAGAAAACAGGGCGCGAAGGCATTGTTGGTGATAGCGACCCCATTGATATTTGTGTACTCACCGAAAAAACCATTGCCCATGGCGATATTCTTATCGATGCAATCCCAATTGGCGGTTTCCGCATGATTGACGGCAAAGAAGCAGATGATAAAATTATTGCCGTAATGCGCAACGATGTAGTTTATGGCAAATATAAAGATGTAAGTGAACTGCCCGAAATTGTGGTAAAACGTTTAAAACATTACTTCCTCACCTATAAAGACTTACCGGGCACAAGCACCATTGCTGAAATACCTCACACCTATGGTGCCGATGAAGCACGCGAGGTCATACAGCTTTCGATGGATGATTACAGCGAACGCTTTGATGACATAGGTGCTTTATTTAAAGAGAAGTAAACTACTCCTGAAAATACACCCGCTTCACCCTTTGTGAGATTGAAGTGAATATTTCATACGGGATGGTATCAAGCGCTTTAGCCATTTCAGTGGCCGGGTAATCTTGGCCAAAAACAATAACCCGGTCGCCTTCTTTGGCTTCGATACCGGTTATGTCAACCATGCACATATCCATACAAACGGTACCAACAACGGGTGCCAGTTTACCATTAAGCCACACCTTTCCATTACCATTGCTTAACCTGCGGTTAAACCCGTCGGCATAGCCAATGGGCAATGTGGCGATTTGCATATCCGAAGTTGCAACGCCGGCCCTTCCATACCCTATGGTTTCACCTTTGGGCACGGTTCTAATTTGAGATATTGTAGTTTTCAAAGTGCTTACATTCTGAACTTCCTTTGCTGCAACATGGCTGATCCCGTATAAACCAATCCCAAGCCGTACCATGTCGTACTGGCTGTTTGGGAAACGTTCAATGCCAGCCGAATTAAGTACATGCTTTAAAACATGATGGTCGGTATTTTCCTGAATGATTTTTGCCATTTTTTCGAAACGGTGAAATTGCAACTGCGTGAAATTGTCTTCATCCGGATCGTCGCTTGCCGATAAATGTGTAAATACCGATTTAATATGGAGTACATTGCCCCTTTTCACTTTTTCAAGTAAATATTGCAATTCTTCCTCGCTTTCGAACCCCAACCGTTTCATCCCGGTATCAATCTTTACATGAATTGGGAAATTAGAAAGCGCGTTACGCTGTGCACTTGTTAAAAATTGGTCGAGCAAGCGTTTTGAATAAATATTGGGCTCCAATAAATGCTCAAACATCATATCAAAGCTATGTTGCTCGGGGTTCATCACCACAACTGGCAATGTAATACCGGCTTTACGGAGTGCAACTCCTTCATCGGCAATAGCCACGGCAAGGTAGTCAACCTGGTGAAACTCCAGCAAACGGGCAATTTCAGCCATTCCGCTTCCGTACGAAAAAGCCTTTACCATAACCATGATTTTGGTTTCGGGCTTAAGCTTTGACCTGAAATAGTTCAGATTTTCAACCATGGCCGACATATCAATTTCAAGAACGGTTTCGTGTGCTTTATCCTGCAACATCGAAGCTATCTGGTCGAAATGAAAATCACGGGCACCCTTCAATAAAATAATTTCGTTGTTTAGCCCTATACCTGGCAACTTGGCCAAAAAATCAGCCGTTGAAGAGAAGAACTGAGCTGTGTCGGCAAATAAATGACGGTGACGCTTAAGGTTCAAACCAATGCCGATAAACCGCTCAATGGCCCTCAGTTTTACCAGTTGAGCCACTTCGGCATACAGCTCTTCATCAGGTTTTGATGAATAATAAATATCAGACAGGATTAATGTTTTGGGCATGAAATCTTCACTTGCCTGTTGATCGAGTGTATCAAGCGCAATCGAAAGTGAATTCAGGTCAGAATTATATGAGTCGTTAATAATTATGCACTGGTTGATGCCCTGCCGTATTTCCATACGCATTGCAACAGGCTGTAAAGTACTAAAGCGCTCAAGTATCTGGTCCTGGTCTTTGCCAATGGCAATTAATGCTGCCAAACAAGTTATGGCATTCTCAACACTGGCATCATCTGAAAATGGGATAGAAATAGCATATTGTTTCTCACCAACCTGGCCAATAATACCACATCCTTCGGGAATTTTTTGTACAAAATAGATAAATAAGTCGGCCGTTTCGTCCATCATCGACCAGCTGATGGGCACAATGCCATTTTCTTCAACCATTTTTTGAATCGCCTCATCAATGGCCGGGTAATCTTTACGGTATATAACCACTTCGGAGTTCTTAAAAAGCTTAAGCTTCTCCTCAACTTTTTGCTCTACCGATTCGAAATTAGCCTGATGGGCCTCACCAATATTTGTGATAATTCCATAACGGGGGCGAATAATTTCTTCGAGCTTTTCCATCTCGCCCGGTTGTGAAATCCCTGCCTCGAGAAAAGCCATATCGGCATCGTTGTTCAACAACCAAACAGAATGAGGCACACCAATTTGCGAATTATAACTTTTAGGGCTGCGGATAATACGGTAATCGTCAACCAGCAACTCGCTTAACCACTCTTTCACAATTGTTTTACCATTACTCCCGGTTATGCCTATCACGTTGCCCTTGAAATTATCACGCATTGCGGAAGCCAATTGCTGAAAAGCTTTCAATGTATCGTCCACCTTCATGATGGTGGCATCGGCATATTTATCGTATTTTTTTGAAGCATCGGAAACCACAAAGCTCCTGACACCTTTATTATAAGCATTTCGTATATAGTTATGCCCGTTGTTCCGTTGGGTAACCAAAGCAAAAAAAAGTGTTTCGCGCCCCGAAACAATCGACCTCGAGTCAGTTGATAGATAAGCCACAGGCAACTCCGTGCCTTCGTATAACAATTGTGCTCCAATAATTTTTGAAATGGATAAGTTGGTGGTCATTTTACTTATTTTTTAACGCTTCCTGAAAACATTCCCTGCAAAGCGGTTCGTATTCATTTTTCTCCCCTAAAACTACCAATTTTTCGTCAGTTGACAAACGATGTGAAAAATTAGCCAGGCTGCCACACCTCATACAAATGGCATGAACCTTTGTAACATACTCTGCCACAGCCATTATTCGAGGTATTTGACCAAATGGCTTGCCTTTAAAATCCATATCAAGCCCGGCCACAATAACCCGCACACCCATATTGGCCAGTTTATTACAAACATCAACCAGGGCTTCATCAAAAAACTGCGCTTCATCAATTCCTACCACATCTACATCACCTGCCAGCAATATGATGTTTGATGCTGTGTCAACAGGTGTTGACCGGATGGACGTTTCGTCGTGCGACACCACATCTTCTTCGGAATACCTGACATCAACAACCGGTTTAAAAATCTCGACCCTTTGCTTAGCTATCCTTGCACGGTTCAGCCGCCTGATCAATTCTTCGGTTTTTCCCGAAAACATTGATCCACATATCACTTCAATCCAACCCTTTTGGACCTTACCACTTATATCTTTCTCAAGAAACATTCTTCATTTTTTATTCTAAATGGTAAAATTACAATCAATCTACTGTTTTTACGTTATATTTTTAGAGGAATTTATTTTTTTTCAAAAAATGAAGATACTACATTTGAGAATTGTTTTGAAACACTTTCATTACTTGATTTCAATATACTATGAACAACAAAATAATCATACAACTTATCAAAAGGGAAATCAATGAACTTTCTCTTTTAGTTGACGCACTTGAAAATACAACATCACCCCGGGATATTCTGATTGATGTCACCAAATCCAAAGTTGAAACTTTATCTGAGGTGGTTAACTTTCTTCATAAAGACACAAGCAATGAAACTGCATTGGAAAACGAACGTCCGGATTTTGAAGGTGAGTCTGAAAAAGATATTATCCAGTCGTTAATTGAAGAAAAGCAGGAAGGTAAAACAACACCCCCACCTGAGCCAGAGACGGTCAATGTTTATAATAATACAGAAAAAGAGACCATTGAAAAGGCTCAAGACAAACCGGGGCCGCCAACCAATAAGAACAACCCGGCACAAAACGAAGAAGAACCAACCGAACAAGTTGCCGTTGAGCGAAAAGAAACGATTGAAGAAACCGAAAAAATAGAAGCCACAGAAGCTGACGCACCAGAACCTGACAAACCTCAACCAGTTATTAACGAAGAGAAAAAAAACAACAAGGAAACAGCATCGCCGGGTGACCAAAAAGCCTACAAAAAAGTATTGGGCGATCAGTTTACAAAAGAAAAGTCACTCAACGAGAAGTTCACATCACTAACCGAAACAAAATACAAAGTGATGGGCAAACCGGTTACAAGCGTTAAAAGAGCCATAGGGTTAAACGACCGTTTCATGTTTACACGTGAACTATTCAACAACGATTCGGGAAAGTTTAATGACACGGTTGAAGCAATTGATAATGCAAACGACCTGGTTGAAGCTGTTGAATACCTCGAAAAAAACTATGAATGGTCCAAAAACGAAACCAGTTTAAAATTCATGGAACTTGTAAAACGCCGCTTCAACAACTAACATAGTACAAATGGGAAAACTTTACATTGTACCAACACCAATAGGCAACCTTGAAGACATGACACTCAGGGCAATTCGTGTGCTAAAAGAAGTGGATGCCATATTGGCAGAAGACACTCGTACTTCGTCTAAACTCCTTCATCATTTTGAAATTGAAAACAAACTGCAATCGCACCATAAGTTTAACGAACACAAAAACGCAGAACACATTGCCGAACGCATTGAAGCCGGCGAGAACATTGCACTCATATCGGACGCAGGCACCCCGGGCATTTCGGACCCCGGTTTTTTATTGGCACGGACCTGTGTCGAAAACGGCATTGAAATAGAAACACTCCCGGGTGCAACCGCTTTTGTCCCGGCACTTGTAAACTCGGGGCTACCCTGCGATAAATTTTGCTTTGAAGGGTTCCTGCCACAAAAAAAAGGCCGGCAAAAAAGACTTAAAGAACTTTCTGCCGAAAAACGCACCATTGTTTTTTACGAATCGCCTTACCGCTTGGTAAAAGCACTTGAGCAAATATGTGAGTTTTTCGATCCTGAACGGCGGGTAAGTGTTAGCCGTGAAATATCAAAAATACATGAAGAAAATGCCCGCGGAACAGCATTGGAGGTGCTTGAGCATTTCAAACAAAAAACCATAAAAGGCGAGATTGTTATTATTGTTGAAGGACTCCAGGAAAAAAAATAATTTCCCGTTCGCCCCCCATGCCCCATCTCTAAAAATTGCTTTATTTTGCAAAAAATAATTGAATATGACTAAATACCGACATCTATTTTTCGACCTCGACAACACTTTGTACGATTTTGAAGCCAATTCATTTTTGGCCATGAAAAATGCTTTTGAAAAGCTGGGAATTTTGTCTGAAATATCCTCGTTTGACGATTATTTCAGAACCTACATAAAAATAAACGATGCACTTTGGGCTGAATACCGCGAGAAAAAAATAACCAAAGACTATCTCCGCTCCAAACGCCATCAAGATGCACTGGCCGAATTCAACATAAACCCGAAAACAAGTTATACCACAATTGATGATACCTATCTTGAAATGATGACCCACCAAACCGAACTGTTCCCCGATTCACTTGAGGTTTTAGGTGCATTGAAGAAAAAAGGCTACCAACTACACATCATCACCAACGGTTTTAAGGAGGTACAACATAAAAAACTCACAAAAACCAAACTGTCAGAGTACGTTAATGACGTATATATTTCAGAAGAAATAAAATCGCCTAAACCATCGCGCGAAATATTTGAACACGCCATAAAAAGCAGTAACGCACGCAAAGCTGAAAGCATTATGATTGGCGACTCATGGGAAAGCGACATTATTGGTGCCAAAAAATTTGGCATCGACCAAGTCTTTTTTCGTATCAACGATAAACCTGTTGAATACGGTGAATATGGCGCCCCCACCCATATCATTTATAAACTGTCAGAATTATTAGAAATATTTTAAAATAAGAAAAAACATGAAGAAATTAGTCCGTTTTATTGCTGTTGTACTTATTGCCACAGGGCTACTAGCCTTTTTCAAACCAAGCGAAGGTGATTTTGAAAGCTGGATGAAGAACAACTCCTCAAAAAAACGTGAAAACGCAAAAGGCAACAATCCGGTTGAAAAATTAGTTGATAAAGGGCTCACCACGGCAACCCAACTACAGGTGCTTGCAACATACCAATACAGCAATCATCATGTACTGGCTATAGTTAAAGCAAATGCCAATGGCGAAAAATTAACATATCTTGGCCTTGCAGGAACATGGGTAAAACTACCATAGCAACTGGTTAAGTTTTTTTAACAATAACACTGTAATTCCCATTCAACAAAACAAATAAACTAATGTTATTTCGGCATACAATTTGAGAAAACAATTTGCTGATTATAATATTATCGTTCAAATTATTAGTTTTGTGTTTTTCAAATAATAACCAAAATATTTTTTTATGAAATATACACTTTCATTCGTACTGTTATTTACAGTAACTACACTTTTAGCACAACCTAAAATCGACTTTAATGAAACAACACACGATTATGGTAACATTAAAGAAGAAGACGGATTGGCCAAAACCAATTTTACGTTCACAAACACGGGGGACCAACCATTGATAGTTAACAATGTACGCGCAAGTTGTGGCTGTACTACCCCGCAATGGACAAAAGAGCCTGTACTACCGGGCAAAACCGGGAACATTGAAGTAGCTTACAACCCCAAGCACCGCCCGGGACCTTTTTCAAAATCGGTAAATGTATATTCAAATACACAACCCAGCGTTACAGTTCTCAGAATTAAAGGGACTGTCAACCCCAGGGAAAAAACGCTCGAAGAAAAGTTTCCCCGTGAAATGGGCCCAATCCGTTGGAAAACAAACTATGTTTCATTTGGCAGTATGTACAACAGCCAAAAAGAAACCCGTGAACTCCCATTTATAAACAATTCAGAGTCAGCAGTGGAAATGGGCATTTACCGTTCGCCCGAACATATCGATGTTACATTTGAGCCTCAAAAAATTGAGCCCGGCAAAGAAGGCATAATGACTATTACCTACGATGCAAGCATTGAAGAACGATATGGTTATTCTTCTGACCGTATTTATTTAACCATCAACGAAGAAAAAAATAACCGTTACTCAGTTGGCGTTTCGGTAACCATTAAGGAAGACTTCAGAAATTTATCGGAAGAAGAACTGGCCAAAGCGCCGGTTGCCGAATTCGACAAAAAAGTTTTCAACTTCGGGATCATTAAACAAGGCGAAAAGGTTAGTAACAATTTTAAACTGACCAATACCGGAAAAACAGACTTGTTGATCCGCAATGTTCGCGCTTCATGCGGTTGTACAGCTGTAAAACATGCGAATATTGTAAAACCCGGTGAAACAACTGAAATTGCAGTTACTTTTAACTCAAGGGGGAAACGCAACCGTCAAAATAAATCAATATCGGTAATCACCAACGACCCCAAAAACCCTACAACCATTTTGAGGGTTATGGGCACCGTTTCATCTAATTAAAAAGAAAATTATCACATAACAAAAGGAGCTGTTTGCTTTTACATAAACAGTTCCTTTTTTCTTTATAAAATGGGAAGCAATCCAAAAAAACATATCGAAAACAACGACGATTACAAAGGACTAAAAGTAAACGCGGGCATAGAGCAGCCACCTATGGTCAACCCTAACAGTGCAAAAAAAAGCCATATAAAGAAAAGGAAAAAACTTTCGATAGATGAATATGTAGATGGCATTCTTTCGGGGAACCGGATGATACTGAGCCGTGCCGTAACATTGGTTGAAAGCGTAAAACCCGATCACCGTGAGCTTGCACAGGAAATTATCGCCCGCTGTCTTCCGTATGCCGGAAAATCAATCAGGATAGGGATAACAGGGGTACCCGGGGCAGGAAAAAGTACATTTATTGAAGCCCTGGGGAAATACATTACCAGCCAGAATGGCAAACTCGCCGTACTGGCAATCGACCCAAGCAGTGAACGCTCAAAAGGAAGTATCCTGGGCGATAAAACCCGTATGGAAACATTATCGGGTGATGAAAATGCCTACATTCGTCCCTCCCCCTCAGCCGGCTCACTTGGCGGGGTAGCACGCAAAACGCGCGAAACAGTTGTATTGTGTGAAGCTGCTGGCTTTGACACCATTTTTATTGAAACAGTAGGTGTGGGGCAAAGCGAAACCGCTGTACAATCGATGGTTGATTTTTTCCTGTTGATCCAAATTGCCGGTGCCGGTGATGAACTTCAGGGAATTAAACGCGGCATTATGGAAATGTCGGATGGCATTGTAATCAACAAAGCCGACGGAAGTAATGTTGAAAAGGCTGAACTTGCCCGTTCACAATTCCGGAATGCACTGCACCTTTTTCCGCCATCGCCTTCGGGATGGACACCCAAAGTGCTTACATGCTCGGCCTTGCACAATACAGGTATTGAGGAAACATGGAAAATGATAACTGAATATGTGTCGTTTGTCCAAAAAAATAACTATTTTGACACCCGTCGCAATCAACAATCGAAATACTGGATGTACGAAAGCATAAACGAAACACTAAAAAATTCGTTTTATAACCACGAGGAAATCAAAGCTAGGCTTGGTGATTTTGAAAACGATGTATTAAATGATAAGATGAGTTCGTTTATCGCAGCCAAAAAGCTTTTAGATATTTATTACAAAAAAATCAAGCAATAACAAATACACATTTTAAATTACACGTAATGAGAAAATTATTTTTATTTATCGCCATAATCACCATTGCCTGGGGATGTTCCGATAACAATCAGTACACATTAAACGGTGAAATAATACCACCTTCGGGAGAGAAAATTGTATTATATGGTTTTGAAAAAGGGAATCCAGCCCCAATTGATACAACCGACATTAAAAACGGCAAATTTACATTTACCGGTGAAGTAAACATGCCCGAATTGGTTCTCCTAAGTATAGAAGGACAAAACAACTATATAGGACAAATATTCATTGAAGCCGGAAAAATCGACGCCCAGGTATATCCTGACAGTATGATGGGAAATACCGTGACTGGTTCAGAAGCGAATGATGTTTTCCAAACCTACATGGATGAGGTCGTTGATTTCTCAAAATCAGAACAAGAACTGCAACAACGCTTCAGGCAAGCACAAACTACCGGCAACCAGGAAGAAATGCAAAACATTCAGTTTGAACACAACACAATGTTGGAAAACCTTCAGCTGTACGCAAAAAATTTCATTAAAGAACACCGCGAAACTCCTGTTGCTGCTTATGTTTATTTAATGAACTTCTTCCAGGGGGCAGATGCCGAAGAACTCGACTCCATGCTTACCATGTTTGAACCTATTAAGGAAAGCGACTTTGTACAAGCGATACAAGACCGTGCTGATAAACTCAGCTCATCGGGCATTGGATCTTCAGCTCCCGACTTCACACTCAAAACACCTGAAGGCAAAGAGTTTTCACTTTCTGACTATAAAGGAAACGTTGTACTTATCGACTTCTGGGCATCGTGGTGCCAGCCATGTATGGTTGAAATGCCTAATGTGATTGCTCAATATAAAAAGTATAATGACCAGGGTTTTGAAATAATAGGTGTATCGCTTGACCGTAATCGCGAAGCATGGGTCAGCACCATTGAAGAAAAAGAGATGAACTGGGTACACGGCTGGGACTTAGCCGACAAGGAAAACCAGGGTGCTGTAGCCGACCTATACGGTGTTACCGGAATTCCGCACACTGTTTTACTCGACAAAGAGGGCAACATCATTGCTAAAAACCTCCGGGGAGGAGAATTAGAAGAAAAACTCAACGAATTGTTCAATTAACATATTTTATTCGCTTACAAAAAAACAGGAGCATCAAACGTGCTCCTGTTTTTTTTTATGCTTACCCACGAAAAAGGATTCCTACTTTTTGTTTTTATTAAATGCTGTTGGATTATAGAAAATTTTATCCCTCAGTTTTGATAACTGCAACAATCGCCAGTTTTCAATATACCCCAGCGATTTCCTTAGCAAATCAAAATATAACGACACCATCAGTAAAATGGTAAATATCCACATTACCATAATGTTGAACCAAAGGGTACTAATTTTCAAGTTCCCGATTTGTTTATATGAAGCATAAAAATGGGCGCTCCCGTTTTGGTAAAACGGTGCCCTGAAAACAGGTTCGTCTCCCTGTATAATTCTATGATCAATCAAACGGGTCTTTTTTAATGAAAATTTATCGCGCACTATACGTTCAAGACTTTTGTTTACATACATATCACGGTATGCAGACATTGCGTCGTTGTCACCATCGAAACGCCCGAGCATCGCAACGTATGCATCATCGAGTTGCGACGAGACTTCACGGTGTTTTTGCTTAAAAACTTCACGGGCTTCCGATAAATAATAACGGTAAACAGCAAGGCTTTTACCCTCATCCAGGTGGGTATTGATTTTTTGTAATGAATCGGAAGGTATGTTTACTGCATTATTAATTTCGGGCAATGCTGCCTGAAGAATTAACCTGCACTCCTGCTTTTCATTTTCAAGATTGGTTTTCTCAAAATTGTTTGAATACTTTTCAATCTCGGGGCTCCAGTAAAATGCCCTGAACCCAACGTTGTTTTGTTCACGCTCAAGCTCAAAAAAGTTTTTTCGGTACTCGTTATTCGCAAATTCGTTAACAGCCAAAGCCTCGTACGACCAGCGTGAAGTCATTATATCACCAATGATTGGTGTACGTGAATAACTACTCATTGACGGGTGCATTTTATTAAAATCAACAATTACACCACTCAAAAGAAGCTGCGGAACAAGCAACAAAGGGATTAAAATGTAAATAGCCACTGCCGAATTCAGCCCCGCAGATAAGTTAAGCCCCAGTAAATTAGCGAAACATGCTGTTGAAAACAAGATAGCCCAATTACTAAACATCAACCCCTGAAAACCCAGCATGTAGTAACCAATCAGCACAAACAACAATACTTGTATAGCCGATATCGCAAACAAAATCAATATTTTAGATGTGAAATATGCGCCCCTGCTCAAATCCAAAAACTCTTCCCGTTTTAATATTTTTCTGTCTTTAAATATTTCTTCGGCACTTATGCTTAATCCAATAAACATGGCAACAACAACACTCATAAACAGAAAGGCGGGAATGTTATCATTGTCACCAAAAATATAAGTCCCTGCAGGTGCATATTTCGAGAAAAAACCTAAAATAAGGGCAAGCAAGGGAGCCTCGAGCAAGGCAATTGAAAGATATTGCCTGTTTGAACGTTTTGTTGCAAAATCACGCTGAAAATAAAGCTTCATTTGCTGAAACCACTTCGGGACCTTAAAGTAATTTTCAGGTATCACTTTACTCTCGACAGGATTTAACCGCATAAAATCAACCACACGTGGTTCCACTTTTTCTTTGTAGCGTGCATACCAATCTTCAGGTGAGATTTTACGTTTACGGATACTCCGCCCAAAGGGGTCAACCATTCGTTCTTCAATAATCCGCAGTGGTTGTTCGGTTTTTACGCTACCACAGGTCATGCATTCACTTTCATCGGGGTTTACATAATTGGCTTCATTTTTAAAATAAGTAACTGCCTCCATCGGGTTACCAAAAAACACAACGCGCCCCCCTTTGTCCATCACAATCATGCGGTCGAACAATTTATAAATATCACTCGAAGGCTGGTGAATATTTGCCACAACCAGCTTCCCTTTTAAACACTGCCGTTTAAGCAAATACATTACCTTTTCTGAATCGGACGACGACAACCCCGAAGTAGGTTCGTCAACAAAAAGCACCGAAGGCTCACGCATTAACTCTAGAGCGATATTCAACCGCTTGCGTTGCCCGCCGCTTAATATTTTTTTCAGGGGGTTGCCAACAATTAAATCACGCGCCTCAACAAGGTCAAAATCCTTCAACGATTTTTCAATGATTTGCTCAATTTGTTCGTTGCTCATGTTTCCAAAACAAAGGCGGGCATTGTATTCCAGATTCTTATAAACGGTAAGGTCTTCAATCAGCAAATCATCCTGCGGAACATAACCAATTACCCCTTTCAATTTTTCTTCGTTATCCGGATTATGGATATCGTAACCGTTAATGGTTATTTTTCCATGCCGTGGTTTCAGTTTTCCATTTAACACATTGAGCAAAGTGGTTTTTCCAACTCCACTTCCGCCCATGATCCCCACTAAATCGCCTGACCTCTCCTGAAAACTAAGGGGGTGAAGCCCATAAACTGTTTTACTGAATTTATATTCGATATTTTCAGCCTCGTACACAATTATAGGCTCACCCTGTTGCCTGATAAACCGCGACATGATACTGCTGTAATAAATAGGGATGATACGTGATGTACGAAGGATACCCCCTGCCGGAAAAACATAAAGCCGGTCTTGCGACAATCGGTGGCCATTCAGGTACATGTTTCGCGGCCCCCAATATTTAAAAAACAGGGTATTAATACTTTTTACACGAATAATTTCAAGTTCAACACGCTGCTTCTCCCTGTACAAATGTTTTATATCCGGATCGTGATACGACTCATTTCCGTTCACAACAAATAGTTGTTCTTTATGCTCAACTTTGCCAATAAAATCGAGATAAAACGTTTTTAAATCATCATACTCTTCAGGCTGTACTTTTAACCCATCAGCAATAACATCCAATATTCGTAATTCGTGGGTAATATCTTCATCGGGTTTATGTATAAAGTTGAGCAATTGAACCACTATCATATAACGCGACTCAAGATCGAAAAGCTCAACAATGCCTGCACATATTTCATTCAAATATTCGCGGTTGATTATACGGTCTCCTTCACCATCATCATCGTAAATAATTTCGCGGTGTTGCACATGGTAGTAATGAACATTTTCCTTATAAAGTTCCATGTACTTTTCTACCATTTCCTTGCTGAAGTTTTCTTTCAAATATGACTCAACAAGTAATTCCGCGTTGCTGACAGCCGATTTTTTACCATAATCGGTAACAATCGCAAAAAATTTAATTAATGTTTCAATTATCCCTTCGTACATAGTACCTATAATAAGATGCCCTTATAAAAACCTGAATCTAAAAATACAACTACTTTTAAAACGTTAAAATTACAAATTAGAATTCAATTACATAATTAAACAGGGGTAAATGGAACACTCTTTTAAGATAAACAACCGGGGGATAAAAATGCCGATATTTCTTTTCAAATTTTTATCAAGAATAAAATAAAATAGTATATTTGCACCGCGTTAGAAAAACAGCGTTTTCATGGTGGTTGTAGCTCAGCCGGTTAGAGCACTGGATTGTGGTTCCAGGGGTCGTGGGTTCGAATCCCATCATCCACCCTTTAATTTATCCAACTATTAGGTTTACTGGTAGTTGGATTTTTGTTTGTTGGGACTGAAACAGTTTTGTCAACAAATTCAGGACCACACTAACTTTCGCGTTGTTTTTATGATTAGACATAAAATGTTCAGCGATAGCTAATTCACTAACTTAATTTTTTTTAGCTGCACCTGTGCAGCTAATCCGTGAAATTCATTTAATACATTGCACGGATAAAGCCTGACAAGCCAGGCTTGTTATTCGTGAATTGGTGGCGGATAAAACCACAATGCCGTTAGGCATGGTTCAATATT
>JASMTI010000026.1:0-33012 GCA_041694375.1 Bacteroidales bacterium
TAATTGAAGATTATCCATATTTCGGAACGGCCACGGTAAACACGAACAACGAAATTTCATATACCCCCGATCTCGATTATGAAGGACTTGACTCGCTGGTTTACCGGGTATGTGATTTGTACAATATTTGCGACACAACAACCGTAACCATTCATATTAAAGACCTGATCTCGCCGCCCGAACTGTTTACACCCAACGGCGATGGCGATAACGACAGATACGTAATAAAAGGATTGCAACGATATCCGGACAACAGCTTTATTGTATACAACCGCTGGGGAAACAAAGTATATGAGAAAAATAATTATTACGACGATTGGGACGGGATAGCCAATGTAAGATCAGCTATTGGCAATAAAAAATTGCCTGTAGGTGTTTACTATTACATACTAAATTACGGAGGCAAGGAAAAATCAGGGGCATTATTCCTTGAAAGATAAAGAAGACACATGAAGCAAAATTTGCTGAAACATATTGTATTATTGGCTGTCATGCTGGTTTCCCTGAGGGGATTTACACAGCAAGACCCAATGTTTACACAGTACATGAACAACCCGGTACTGATCAACCCGTCGTATGCCGGCACGTTTGGAAACCTTAACGTGAACGGCATATTCCGCAAGCAGTGGGTCGGTGTCGACTGGCAGCCAACCACTACTTCTATCTCAGTAACATCGCCATTTCTTGATTACAGTACAGGGGTAGGTTTTACTTTTTTATACGATGACATTGGTCCACTTTCACAAACCGGTATTTATGCCGATTATGCTTATCACCTTAATTTTGGTGAAGCACAACTATCTCTGGGGTTAAAAGCTGGGTTTAATTATTACGTTAAAGATTTGCAGGGGCTCAACATAAATGATTTTGACCGTTGGGTTGCGCAATCGCCACTTACCACTAAGTTTTTGTTTAATACCGGAATTGGTGCCTTTTATTATACAAACAATTACTATGTTGGTTTCTCAGTCCCTAAGCTTATACGGAACAGCCTGAGCGAAGGTGAAAACACTTACGAGCTTGTTGGGCGCGAAGAACGGCATATATTCGTAACCGGTGGGGGGATTGTTGATATCAACCCCATATTAAAGTTTAAACCTTCGACAATGTTTAGGATGGTGAATGGCTCACCCTTTTCAATTGATTTAACTGCAACTGCCATCGTATACGAACGTGTATGGGCAGGTTTGATGTACAGGGTTGGCGAATCAATTGGTGCGCATTTTAGGATCACACTGACCGAAGGCTTGCAAATTGGTTATTCGTACGACTATAATAATTCAAGGTTAAGGTCGTACAACACAGGAACTCATGAGGTTTTTATAAGTTACACGATCAGGCAACGTACCGGACGAATATTATCACCTCGTTATTTTTAATATTTGTGGAATATTATTAATATTGTCATGCATAAAATATGATTTCCCTTATAATTATTTATTCCCTTAATTTGATAAATAATTATTGTTTTCCTCAGAAAAAATCATTTTTCCTCCTTTCTACCCCCAAGTAGAAAGGAGTTTTTTTTAAAAAACATTCCTTTAGGTACACCCGGCAATTATCATATTCAAACCCGTTGAGTTTGGGATTCGCATTTGATAAATGCAGCCCGATTCCCGAAGGGAATAAACGTAACTAGCCCCATATGCAATCCGGGGCATATTTGATAAGATAATCACTAATCACGTTCAAACCCGTTGGGTTTGGTATTTGCAGTTGAAAAATTTTACCTCCATTCCCGAAGGAATAAATGTGATTAGCCTCGCATGCAATGCGGGGTACATAGATGTTGATAACCAAGCATCAACCACAAAGTGGTTGAATATTTATTTCAGAGCAAATATTTTTCGTCAAATTCTATTCCATGTTCATTTAACAATCCAATGAGCTCTTCTTTATAATTGTGCTTTTTATGATGCTGTTCTTGTGTTTTTACATATTCAATTAAACGGTTTTTATCTTTATATGAATAGGTAAATGCACCATAACCTGTTTGCCAACCATCAAAATCCTGAAATAATTGAGATGATTTTATATGTTCCGAACTTGCAATTTTTATGTCCTTAACCAGCGACGCCAATGCTACCGTTGGATGAAGATAGGTAACAATATGAATATGATCGCTAATACCGCCTATTCTGTATAAATGACATTTTTTGTTTTTTAAAATACCCCAAATATATTTATAAAGATTTTCACGGTTGTAGGATGTCAAGGTAGGTTTTCTTTTCTTTGTGCTGAATACAATTTGATAGAGAATTTGCGTGTAGGTGCTCATAGTTACAGGGATTAATTAAAATTAATATAGGTACAATGTAATAATTTTAATTTATATTTTCAATATTCAACCCTTGTCAGGGTTGTGAAATATATGCAACACCATATCACACCGGGTTGCACCTGGCGCTAATAACATTCAAACCCGTTGGGTTTATTATTTGTGGTTAAAATGCCATCAGATTCCCGAAGGGAATAAATGTGATTAGCCCTGTATGCAGTGCGGAAACCCATTAATAAATATTCAATGGCAAAAATGCCAACATAAAATGATGTCATGAAAATTAATCCATCATTAAATATCCAACCTTTATCAGGGTTGTGAAACACGCGCAGCACCTGGCGCTAATAACATTCAAACCCGTTGGGTTTATTATTTGTGGTTAAAATGCCATCAGATTCCCGAAGGGAATAAATGTGATTAGCCTCGCATGCAATGCGGGGTACATAGATGTTGACAATCGAGCATCAACCACAAAGTGGTTGAATATTTATTTTAGTATTTATCCGGCAGGAATGCCTCATTTACTATTTAAAAACCTCTTTCATGATTTCGAGTGAACGGATTTCACCCATGCTATCGAAGTGAAAATGGTAGTAAGCGATAATCATTTCAAGCATGCGGGTACGTTGCCCGCCCGATAATTTATATTCTTTTAGTTGCTGAAGGTCCATCGAAATAAAATCGGAAACCAAAACCGACAGTTCGCGATTGGGGGTATCGGGAGTCACGGGCTTAAGACCAGTAAAACTTCCGGTTTTTATATCGAACCACGGATGGGCGGGTGAATGGTTATTTTGCACGCCAAACCCCAGGTTGCCAAGCAAGCGTATCAAAAACCAAAGGTGAAAGTTGGCAATCCCCACTTCCAGTGAATCGAGATATTGTACCGAATGATAAATAAAATCGAACAAATGTTCATCGGGCTCTTCGTTCTGCAATACTTTATACAACACCTCCGAAAGAAATATCGACATGGTACTTTTCACCACGTTAAAGGGTATCGACTGAAGGACTTCGGACATCCTGAACTCTTTAAGCCGCTGCATTTCGCGACCCGGCTTGTGGTAAGCATCTATATCGAGCAAAAAAAAGGGTTGAAGCAAGCCACTTTTAAGTTTCGACTTAGCGCTGCGCACACCATTGACCATATATACCTGACGTCCGGCCACCCGGGTGTACAGGGTTAGGATAATGCTTGTTTCAGAGTATTTCAGCGATTTAAGCACAACCGCCTTCGATTTTTCAATCATCGGATAAAAGCAATTTTGGTCACAACCGATTCCTGGCCTTCGTTGGCAGCACAAAACACCAGGTAAATACCAGTATGTACCCTTTCCCCGGCCAAGTCGCGGCCATCCCACACAGCACGGCCACCTATCGAAGTAGTTTCGTACACCAACCTGCCACTCACTGTCGTAATTTTTACATTGGTATCTTCCATCATACCATTAATGTATATGTTCCCTTCGTATCCCGGACGAACAGGGTTGGGATATGCATAAACATCCTCAAACTGGCCGTAAGCCTTTTTAGAATCGGTACGGAACGACACAAGCCCTGACTTTGTTCCAACATATAAATCACCGGTGTTCCCATCGTATGCCATGCTGATAATGGTATTTGACAATAAAGGTGAATCTTCGGCCGTGTAATGTGCCAGCTCCCTCGTTCCGTCGGCACTCACCAAAAACAAACCTGAATTTTCAGTGCCCAACCACTTACGGTTTCCACCATCTACAACAATACACGTCACTTTCTGAGTGCGCAAGAGCGGGTGGTAAATCCCATCGTTACGGTCAACGCCGGGCTGCATGGCATAAAACGGACTTTCATCAAAAACATTGGCCGGGCGGGAATATTTAGCTACGCCTTTTGAGGTCCCAACCCATATCTCTCCATCACGGTCTTCAACAATATCATATACATCGTTCATCACCGTAATTACCTCGTCGGTACCATTTGAGAAATAACTGGCCACGTTTAAATGCTTCTTATTTTTACCATTGGCAGACATTACATACAACCCTTTTGTTTTGTTATTGGGAATAATCATCCATATTAAACCGTTTGATGCAGCCAGTACTTTTCCAATATTATAATTGAAGGCTACTTCAGGCAGTAGAAAACCCTCCCAATCACCACCGGGTGTTTTTTTGTGCAAATTAAGCTCAACCGAACTTGTTGTTGCCCAAAGGTTGCCATCATCATCAAAATCAAGCCCCCCGATACGCACATAATTCTGGCCGGGGTATATATTCTCAAGTGTTGAATTTGTTTCGTTATAAGTGGTTACATGCTCACCATTCTCAAATTCAAGAACTCCCCCGCCCCATGATGCTGCAAATACATGGTTTGGGTGCCCGGGTTTTGCCACCACATCTACCACATCCCGCAAATCACCAATTGAAGGGGTATTATATTTATTGAAATATTCCCATTGACCGTTTGCATAACCTTTAATATGGGCATTCTTCCATACATTGTTCCAGCTTGCAGTACGCCCACCGCTGGCAACCCACAGTTTATTGTCAGAAAACGACATCGAATAGTTATTGTTATTGGAAGGCCCTTCGGGCGAAACACGATCGTACTTACCATTGTGAACACGTATCGCCCCGTAATTTTTATCAGCAATCCACAAAGCACCTTCAGCATCATAAGTTGCTGCTCCCGGGTTTTTGCTCAACTCGTCAAACTGAAAAGGGTATTCCCCTATCACATTTTCCCTGTTAAGTGAATTGGCATTATAAACAAACACACTCCACGATGAGATAATAACCTTGTTTTCAAATATTCTAAAATCATCAATATTATTGATATCCCCCAATGGCTTGCTCCATGTTTTGTCGTTCTCCATCCTGAAAATCACATCATCATTGCTTCCGCTTCCCAAATGAACAGCCCAAAGCCTTCCCTCGGTATCCATGTCCAAAAAATTGTAATTATAATCTTCAAGAAGCTCATTTTCAATGTAATACCATGAAGAATAATCAAGCAGGTTGTTCCCTTCAATTTCAGCATGTTTGATACCGGTATCGGTGCCCGCATATATGTCGTTCCCCATAACCGCCACATCATATACCGGTTGATAATTACCTTGGTCGCCAATAATAAACGAATCTTTAATTTCGAGGCGCACCATATCGAGCACTACGATACCAAACCCACAGGCAAGGTAACAGTAATTACCATAACAGGTTGCATTATAAATCATTTTATTGCCCGATAAACTTTTCCGTTTAATATCGGAAAAAGGTTTCACCGTACCGTCTTCCCGTATCACGTCAACCATCGAACTTTCATAATAAACAACAAGACTATTGGTTTCGGGGTTAAACTCAAACCCACTAAAATCGGATCCCGATAAGCCATCAATTTTCGTGAGTGTATTCACCGAATTGTCAGTCTTATCATAGTAAAACAGCCCCCCATCAGTAATAAAATAAACTTTATCCAAAGCATTGGTAACATCCAATGCACTGGAATATGATATATGGTAACTCCAGTTACGGCTTGTTTCCTGTGCCAGTATAACCAGACAAATAAACAACAAGGTGGCAATTAGATAGAGACGTTTCATTTACACTTATTTATACTTCATTATGGTTCAGAAAATCAATTAGTTTGGCGACTGCCCTTCCTCGATGGCTTATTTTGTTTTTGAGTGACAAATCCATTTCGGCAAACGATTGTTCAAAACCATAGGGCTTAAAAACCGGATCGTACCCAAAACCTTTTGCACCACTTGGTTTTTTTAATATTTCGCCTTTAACAATGCCCTCAAACAACCATTCATTTCCATCGATAATAAGGGCTATTACAGTTCTAAAACGGGCATCGCGGTTTTTTATTTCATTCAACTCACGAAGAAGCTTTAGCGTGTTGTCCAACGAGTTTTTCTGTGGACCCGCATACCGGGCAGAATATACCCCGGGTGCCATATCAAGGGCTTCAACTTCAAGGCCTGTATCATCGGCAAAGCAATAATACCCATAACGTTCGTATACATAGCGGGCTTTTTGTAACGCATTACCCTCAAGTGTTTCTGCGGTTTCAGGTATGTCCTCTTCACAGCCTATATCGTTAAGGCTCAATAATTCAAAGCTGTCACCAAGTATTTTCCGGACTTCTTCAAGTTTGTGTTTATTATTTGTGGCAAATACAAGCTTCATGTTTCATTTTTTGGTAAAAATACAAATGTACAACAGATCGTTAGATTTCAGACACCGGACAACAGACTTTTTGACGATGCACACTTTATAATCCATGTCTGAAGTTAAACTTTCAGATGATTACAGGCTTGTGCCAATTTTGACATATCCAGTATTTTGACCTGCTTATAACGAACATCAACAATTTGTTCTTCCTGCAATTGCATCAATGTTCTTCCAACTGAAGGGCGCGCAACGCCAAACAATTCGGCCAGTTCGTTTTGCGAATGTTTCAATTTAAACTCGGACTGACCTCCTGCTTCCTCGAACAAATAAAACGCAAGCTTGGCTTTTAACGATTTAAAAGAGTGAAATTGTAGTTTTTCAGATAAAAACTGGGCCCTTGATGAAATCATGCCCAAAAAATTTTGCAGCACCCTGGCATTGATTTGAAACATTGTCAACAATTCATTTCGGGGAATAACAATGAAGCGTGTTTCATCATACGAAATAATATTCACCGGATAACGGTTCTTTTGACCGAAAATAAAGGCCGGGGCCAAAACCGCAGGGGCAAGCAAATCTTCAATTTTAAGGCTGCGCCCGTCAGCACCGCTCATCTCGCCTTTTACCGATCCATCTGTGAGAATCATCAGGCTATTGCATTCATCGCCCTGCGAAACAACCAGTGCACCTGCGCCATAACTCCGTGTTTGAAAAACAATGCTCCCAAACAAGTGCTCAAGCTCATCACTGTTTAGCCCGGCAAACAAAGGCATTTTTAATATATTCTGCTCCATCTGATTAATTTCTGCCCCAAATGTAACAAACGTGACAACTTTTTGGATTACACAATCCTACTTTTGTTTCAAAGATAAAACAAAAACAGATGAAGCGGGAAATTATTAGAATTGATGAAGAATTGTGCAATGGATGCGGTGTATGCGTTCCCAATTGTCACGAGGGCGCCTTGCAGATTATTGATGGCAAGGCACGGTTAATAAGCGATTTGATGTGCGACGGACTGGGCGCATGCATTGGACATTGCCCCGAAGGTGCCATAACAATTGAGAAACGCGAAGCAGAACCATACAACGAAACCAAAGTGATGGACGAAATGGTAAAAAAAGGACGCAACACGGTTGTCGCACACCTCAAACACATGCTTGAACATAACGAAACAGCTTTTTTGAAAGAAGGAATTGATTATATGAAAAACAACCCACACGAACTGACCTTCGATATGAATGAAGTTGTTGATGAAGTGTACAACAACAAACCAGAAACCAACGCAGGATGCGCTACCGGTGGTTGCCCGGGGTCGGCACCACAAAGTTTTGCAAAACCACAGGGTTTTCAAATGACCGCGCCAGCCACAGAACAAACTTCGCAATTGGGGCACTGGCCTGTTCAGCTTCACCTTATCAACCCGGCAGCCCCTTTCTTCAAAAATGCCGATTTGCTAATTGCTGCCGATTGCTCTGCTTTTTCGGTTGGTGATTTTCACAGCAAGTGGCTAAAGAACAAAAGCCTGGTCATTGCCTGCCCAAAGCTCGACTCAGGTATTGAAACATACATTAATAAAATTGCCATGCTTATAGAAGAAGCAAAAGTTAATACCATTACGGTAATGATGATGGAGGTGCCTTGCTGCGGTGGGCTGCTGCGTATTGTAAACGAAGCACGCCAAATGACTTCGCGCAATGTTCCGGTCAAGGCTGTTGTGATAAGCACCAAAGGTGAAGTATTGAAAGAAGAATGGGTGTAAATTAGACTTAAGATATGAGATGTGAGACATGAGATGTAAGATTTGAGATTTAGAAGATATCATTATACAGATTGGGGTACGAGCATTAAAAATATTTTGTAGTTTGTACACAACGCTTTTAATTGTTATTTGTAGTTTTTTCACAACATTTATTGCATTTTCTCGTGAATAACAAATACACCTTTGAAGTTGGTGGTCCATCAAAAACGAACAAGCAAATTGCAGGAATCCAGGACAGATACTTAGCAAAAGATAACATCGAAACCGGACATCTAAACACCATCCCGCTTTGGTTGTTTGGTTTTCTATATTGAACTGAATTGGTAACTGCAAGGCAATATTAAGATACAACCAATCATTTCAGATATATTTATCTTATTTTAAAATGATTTTGTACTTTTGTTGCCTGAAATTCAAAATTTAAAAATTATGGCACTACAACCCAAGGATATAAACGAAGCCTTAAGGCAGGTTAAAATGCCCGGGTCGGATGAAAACATTGTCGACCTCGACATGGTACAGGAAATCCGCATCGACGGGAAAAAAGTAAGTTTCACCCTGGTCTTTCAACGCTCGAACGACCCAAACATCCCGGTAGTAAAATCGCTTTGCGTTCAGGCCATATGGAAAAACCTGGGGCGCGATGTTGAAATTGCCGGCAACATTTCAACCCGCTCGGTGCACGATATGGAACGCCCGATTTTACCCGGCGTTAAAAACATTATTGCCGTGGCATCGGGCAAAGGTGGCGTAGGTAAATCTACCGTGGCTTCAAACCTTGCCATTGCCGTTGCACAAACCGGTGCCAGCGTTGGGCTCATCGATGCCGACATTTTTGGGCCTTCGGTACCCATTATGTTTGGCGAAAAAAATGCCCGCCCTACTGCCGAGAAAGTTGATGGCAGGGATATGATTATCCCCATTGAAAAATTTGGCGTAAAAATTCTCTCCATCGGATTTTTTGTCGACCCCGATGATGCGGTTGTTTGGCGCGGGCCAATGGCCTCGAACGCACTCAAACAAATGATAACCGATGCCGTTTGGGGACCGCTCGACTACTTGTTCATCGACCTTCCGCCCGGCACCAGCGACATACACCTCTCACTGATGCAAACCGTGCCGGTAACCGGTGCTGTTATTGTAAGCACCCCACAAGATGTTGCCCTGGCCGATGCAGTGAAAGGCACTAACATGTTCAGGGGCAAATCGGTTGATGTGCCTGTGCTTGGACTTATCGAAAACATGGCCTGGTTTACACCAGAAGAATTACCCGACAACAAATACTACATATTTGGTAAGGACGGTGGCAAAAAAATGGCCGAAAGGCTCGACATCCCACTTCTGGGACAAATACCAATTGTACAAAGCATACGCGAAGGTGGCGACGAAGGCATACCGGCAGTAGTTGAACAGGAGTCGATTACCGGAAAAGCTTTCAAAGATGTGGCGCAAAAAGTAATGGAATCGGCCAAAGTGCGCAACGAGACCAAAGCCCCAACCCGAAAAATACATGTAAAGAAGATGTAATTTCCATTGATAAGCAAGACAAGACATGTGTTGAAAGAAAGCCAATTCACACCAGAGAAACAAGAGAACGAACAGCGGATCATAAAAATAGAATCAAGTAGCAAGACACAAGACAACCGTATCTGTCCGGAGTGTGTTTAATATATGTTGGTAACGAGTACAAAGTATTGAGTATTGAGATTTTCAGCGGTAACTAAAAAACATCTTGACACCTGATAAATGTGCATTTATATCCTAAAGAAAATCTCAATTTTCTTCCTCCGCACTCTCTGCGTCTCTGCGAGCAATAATTTTTTCAGAAGCCATAAAGAAAGAATAATATGGCATTAATAAATTTATTATCAAACAACTAAAGAAACATTTTTCAAATTTTTCTTTTACTTATCCTTTCTATTCCATAGCTTTGCTATAGAATTTGTTACAAAGATGCCATTCTCCATTTGAATTGCTCCCGAAACAAACTCTTTTACTAAAACCAACTTTATAATTTCTAATTATGAATATTTTTGTCGCAAAACTGAGTTCCGACACAACACCCGGCAACCTTACGGAACTTTTCAGCCAGTTTGGCACAGTTGCCACCACCAAAGTTATCATGGACAAAGAAACAGGCCGTTCGAAATGTTACGGTTTTGTTGAAATGGAAAATGAACAAGAAGCCGTTGCTGCAATTGAAAATTTAAACAATAGTAGCTTTATGGGCCATGATATTGTTGTTAAAAAATCGGAGCCAAAACCAGAGAGCCGTGATGTATCAAACCGTGGCTATAGACGAAACGAAGGGCACAGGCACAATAAAGGCCGATCGTTTAATTCAAATAACAGGCATGAAGGAAGCGTACATCACAAAAATTTTAGCAACAACAGTTTTAATCGATATGATTAAATAAAGCAGAAAGAAGGGACGAAACTACTTCATTTTCGCCCCTTCTTTCTAAAATTTCATCACTATTGACCGGAAAATGACAAAAAGGCAAAACCGATCTCTTTACTCAATTATCTTAATCATACACTAATTTATTTTATGCCTTCACACAATTTACTTTCATTACATTATAAAAGAACCTACATTTAGACTTCTTAACACCTAACAATAAGTTCTTATGAAAGCCCCAAATATCAACTCAATTATAAAAATATTTTATGGCGTTATATTAATCCTTGCAGCAGTGATTATAATCCTTCAATATGAAAACATCTTAAATGCAAACATTTACCTGATCTATATTTTTTCGGGCATACTAATGGGTATGGGAATTATTACTTTTTTAAATTTATTCAGCAAATAAAAAAACTGCGTTCATATTAATGATGCATCTTAACAATCTTACCCTCATAAGATATCCCTTTATCCAACTCAATGATATAAAAATAAATTCCATTGGGTAAAAAACGGATATTAAATACCTCAGAGGCTTCAACCTGCTCAGCAACCACCATACGCCCGGTATAATCATACAGCCTTAACAGCAACATACATCCAGGCTCTTTTCCTTTGAATGAAAGATTTCCCGCTGTTGGATTCGGCACGATTTTAATGCCCCTGTTTACAACACTTTTTACTCCCGACTGTACGTCAATTTCGGTAAAAGTATCAGCTGACGTCTTGGACGCTTCAACATTTCCTGCACCATCAACAGCAATTGAATAAAATGCGTAATGGTTTCCATCACGACCGTTAAACGCTATTGAGCTTTCAGACGTTTCTTTCCAAAAATTGAATACTCCTCGATTTTCAGCCACATATATTTTATAGCGGTCAATTCCGGCGCCCTCGTCAGATCCTGCAAGCGATAGATTAAACGTTTCATTTTGCGTTACAACAGCCAATTCTTCAATGAAGCTAACAGGTGGTTCAAAGTCGAAAATATTGGTGTAAGGTCCATACGGGGGTGCCGGCCCCCATTTCCCAACACCATCGAAATTCACAAAAGCCTGATTCTCAAAAGCGGTACCATGTGGCAATGCCTCGTGAGGTGCAATTGTGTAGTCCACCCATCCCAACTGGTATCCGGTTGAATCGATTGGTGGCAGGAAGCCCGACAAAGGATCATCGGGTAATTCCATAGTTTCGGGGTCGAGTGTTGTGTGAACCCAATAAACCTCGCGGGTTTCATAATCAACGTTTCCTTCAATATTCACGATGTAAGGCATATCAGGCCTGCAGTCAACATCAATATTAAAATACTGGCCGCCCTCAAGTTCCTGTTTCCATTTTAGAAACCCGACTTCGGTAAAACGTAACGTTTCCAAGTTAAAATCGGTATCGATGGTATCGCGTATGTAAACAATAGCCGCGGGTGCCGAAGCATCTTCTTTATTCCAGTAATCAATTCGGTATTCAAAAAGGTTGAGACTGTCGATGTAACCATTTCCGTTGCCAAGCCCATAACCCACCGGGCCATACTTATCTTCAGGGGTCGTTGAGTTCACCGATTTCTTTTTCTTGTTAACCTTCTTTTTATCATCTGAATCATCAGGCCCCCCAAACAGTATACCATCCAGTGCATTACTAATATCCTTTGCCTTGTCCCAAACCACATTTATACCTGCCTTAAGCGCACTGTATGGATTACTTATGATCCCCAGCACATTATTCTCGTCACCAAAACGATCGGTAAACTGGGGCATAGCATAGTTAGCAATTTTATCGGTACCCCACATCGCATTCTCCACCCAATACTCCATGCGTTGCTGTAAGCGTTCGTGTTCGGATATGCTAACATTTGTTGCGCTCTTAAACAACTCTTCTTCCCCGCCATTCCATAAATTCAGGAACGGCAAAAAACCAAATTCTTTAGCACACTCCTGTATCGATACGGGTATAAATTCATCTTCACAAATAAAATCATACCAGGCAGAAGCCATATCTTCCTGAAGATCATTATACTCACTTTTACTTAATGCCCCAACAACAAGCCCCACATCAAACTCATAATTATCGGGGATGGTTTTTGATGTTATATTAAAAGTAAGTTCAAATGTTTCGCCCACACGCCAGTTCCTGATAAAAAACGGGATGCGGTTAATCACCTCACCATTAAGCGCTTCATTCAGTGAGTCGGCATCGTATATCAGCCCTGAGCCATCGGTAAATAAAAGCCTCACATGTTCATTATCGGCATAGAAATATCCACCGGCATAATCAATATTTACAGGTCCGTTGTTTTTTATGGTGAAAACACAACGCTGATTCCGCCCCACCCTGTATAAATCGCTGCTCAAAAGCGAAGCCCATACAGATGTTTGGCTGTCTGATTGTACTTTTATCATCTCATTGTACCGCACCAGGGTATCAGGATTGATCGCCTCAAGGAAATAATTGCCAGTTCCCGCACTTGTGAAATCATATGTTACAATAAGCTCCCGCCCGTCTGGGCTGCTGGTATTGTTTTCAATCAATAAGGTGTCCTGTTCATCTTCGGTAACAAGCTGCACCTTCGTTTCAGGCATAAAGCCACTGCCAGTAAGGGTAAAAGTGGCCATACCCTGCCCAATATTCCGGGATGAAATATCTCGGATACGGAGCTGGTACGAAGAAGCTTCATCGTTGATCCCGGCATAAATGAGGTATTGCCTGTGTTGATCTTCACTATGACTGTAAAGCTCACCTTCTTCATCCTGCAATACAGCCGAATCGACATATCGCACATAATACCTGCCTGCCGGGGGATCAGGAATTGCGCCCTTGATGTTATAACCTTCGCCCATGTTTTTGAACACCCACCGCTGACCTGAATTGCCCAGATAACCATAAGTCACGACAATTGAACTCCAAAGCCCGTACCCTTCCGATTCAACAAAAAGGGTATCGGGCGGGTTGGTAAGTGTTAGAACCTTCCAGTCGCTACCATATGCACGGCTTACTACGCCCATATTCCACTGGTTCAAGCGAAGTTCGGGTAGTTGATTGGTAAACAAAATACTGCCACGTATTTCGTCATCACCAAATGCCGAAATGGGTAGTGTATATTCACCAGCTTCGGGATTCTCAATATAAAAAATAAAATCATTCCGCTCATTTGAAAAACCCACATCTTGCCACTCCTGACCATTATAATTCAGCGACACAATTCCTCTCCAGGTAGCATCATATCCTAAAAAGTTATTTTTCTTTACAACTACATACAAATCCTCTAAGCCTTCGGGTACTGAACAGCTATACACACCGGGCATTTCATAATCTGACACGTTATTAAATGGAATTTCAATTTTTGCTCCGCTCTGGTCAAGCCTCATATCAACTCTCGTTGGGTTTTTCATGACCAGCTTATCAATCAAGGCGGTGAAAAAATATGTTCCTGTTTCTGGTAAAATATAACGTTTTTTAAAATAGTAGGTGAGTCCATAACCATGCTCGTACAGCATACCCCTTGCATCTCCTTTTATTCTTGATTTTTCACCCGATGGCGTGCCAATATAAAGCCACGCGTCGGACGATTTGATAGAACCGGCTCCCGGGTTTAAGAAAACTTCTGTCAGGCTACATTGAATGTATATCGTATCATTTTTATTTCCTTCATAGCTAATACTTTTAGTATCATAAAAGCTGATAGATTCAGTAACAGGCTCACCAATCTCAACGGGCTGTGCCTCTGCTGGTGGCTGTATGCTGCGTATCCACAGTTCAATTTCGGCTGGTTCGTTGTTATAGTTTTCAAGGAACAAACGATAAGTTCCGCTTAGCGAGGGCTCAAATATTTCGCCTCTCGAAATAGTCAATGTATCATTAGCAGGAGAAATAAAAGTAGTGCCATACGGGAGACGCAGCCTTACCACCTCACCTTTCGATGCTTTGTAATTTGCTGTCATTACACCAAAGGGCTGCAGGGTGAATTCATAAGTTGAATCTTTTTCAACCAAAAAAGGTTCAGGTAAAATAGTGGCACACATGGTTAGCAGACTTTCGGTTTCATGCAAATTGTCGTGCCAGATACTTAACTCATAGGTGCCATCCCCGGGCAGCATTACTATTTCATACTCCCGATCGACAAAACTCATTGGCGATGAATGATCGATTGATAACAACAACGCTCCAGACGGCGACCTGAGTTCCAACATCATTGCCTCAAGTACTACAGCAACAAAAAGCTCCTGATTGGCTTCGGCATCAAATGTAAATACCTGCTTCTCTTTTCGTAGAATATCGGTTTCGATAACCGTCCCAGGTGTATACGGGATGGTCGTTTGCGGAGAAGAATTGTTCAAATTGGCAAAAAGCGTATAGTCAATTGCCCCTGAAAACTCAGAATCAATTTTTAAATAATGCAATCCATTTTCTGTCAAAGAATGAGTATGTTCAAGCTGAAAATCAGTAATATTTTCGTTACAGATAATTTCATTGCCCGAAGGGGTTATGATTGAAATCTCAACATCGGTAGTAAAACCATCATATTTCAGCTCAAACACATCGCCAGCATCCGCATTAAAGGAGTGATAAGCAACGCCCCAGTTATTGAGGTTGCCATCCACATTCTCGTCAAAAGTTAATGGCAATGCATCGATCGGTTCAACTTTGTATATGGCCAGCAGATATTGCAGAAACCCCATCTGAGGTATAAATGTAATGGTATAAGTACCGCTTTCGGCAAGCGTAAGCTCCAGTATAAGCTTGCTTTCGGGCAACGATTCAATATTTTCGTTGTACAGTTCTTCACCCGATGGACTTTCAATTACCAGAACGGCCATCATAAACGAAGCCCCAATTCGAATTACATCACCATTGTCTCCGCTGAAAGTAAAAGCAACCGGTGAGTTTCCTGAACTCACATCATTATATAACACGCCATACTCAAGGGGAATTTCAGATATCTGATCAATTTTGTTTTTTTCGGTAAAAGGATAAGGCGAAGACTGGTTAGGCAACACGGGATTTGCTGCGTTAGAAATGATGGTTAGAAACAGCAATTTTGCAACGATAGAAAATAGTGGCTTCATGGTTTGTGGTTTTTGTAAAACATCTTAGGGAGTCAACAAGTTACAAAAACGAACAGACAAAAAACATGCTGGTTAACAACACAAAAAAAAACTGCTTCATCCCAACCACTGAGATGAAACAGTTTCATTTCCCCTTAAATTAAATCAATCAATCGTAGTTAGTTTGCCCGGTTAGCGTGCCTTCTTCGTTCCACATTTTCCATGTGCCGGTTTTTTCACCATTTTTATAAGTCATTAAAACACGGAGCACACCATTATCGTCCCAGACTTTCCAAGTGCCGGTTTTCTTACCATTTATATATTCAGCCTCAGCCACTTTAATTCCCTGCTTATTATAAGTTACCCACTCACCATGCATTTTATTGTCTTTGTAAGAACGAACCTCTTTAAGGGTTCCATCCTCAAAATACAAGCGGGTCACACCATCTTTTTTCCCTTCCTGAAGTTGCATTTCAACCTTTAGCTGAAAATTATCGTAGTAACTTTTATATGTACCCGTGTATGGGTCAGATTCAGCCATGTAAATACCGTCAACTTCCTTAATATATTGTGCGCTTACTGTAAAACCAAACACAAATATCAAAACCATTAATGTTGCTAAAGTCCTCATCGTTGCCTCCTTGTTTTTTTATAAATACTAAATCCCATTTCGCTTAACACAAAGTTAACAAATACCGCCATTGGTTAACAAATATTTAATGTTAAGTTTTACGTTTACCCTTAAAATTTAACATTCGCAGTGGTGAAAAAACTCAACAAAAGCCGTTTCGCGGGTGAAACGGCTTTTCTTGAGTGAGTCAATGCAAAAGATAGTTAACTATCCCTTGTACGTTGATAATTGTATTAACAATTATAAATATCGCGCTATTTATAGTGTTGCCTCTTTCCATGTCCATGCCGAAGCATCAACTTTTGTACCTGCATCGTATGAAGCAGCAGGATCGGCAGTATTGCCATCGATAACCACATTTTCAAGCGGACCATCATCTTTCATGTCGATATTTTTCTCATATCCTTCAAGATAAAGGTTGTTAATGGTTGCACCCGATTCTTTTTTGAACTGAAGTGCTGTTCCGCCTACAGTTGAAATAGCCGTTACATTTTCAAACTGGGGGTTATTATTCACTTTATCAGCTTCGAAAGCTGTTGAGAAACCTTCGATGGTATGTGAAATATAAGTATTGGAAATGCCACCGCTCCAACCTTCAGTCCAGTCGATCGCATCATCTTCGCAATTTTCAACATACATATTGGTCACAGAAGCTGTTCCACCAAAGAACTCGATACCATCATCCGATCCGTCAAAAACAGCAATATTTTCTAAGGTTGTACCTGAACCAACAGCATATAATGAAACACCATTGTATTGTGATTCCGAATTGATTTGAGCTCCGGTGCCCTTAATTACAAGGTTTGTAACCGAACCTGAATTGTCAGCATCTTCGGTTCCGCCATATATAAATCCACCAACTTCAGCTTCGGCATTCTCGCCGGCAGTAGTTGTGGCTTTACCACAAATGGTTAAACCGCCCCAGTCGCCGGGTTGGCCCTGGTCCGATGCAATTACAACAGGATTATCAGTAGTACCGTTAATAAATATCTGACCGCCCATCAACACAGCAATATAAACTTCGGTGCCACCGGCATCGGCATGAATTTTAGTTCCGGCAGGAATGGTAAGTGAAGCACCATTTTCTACAATGTATGAGCTTGTTAAGCGGTAACTTTTCGATGGATCCAATGTCACATCGCTTGTAATGTTTCCTGAAAGTTCTTCTACCTCTGCCAATTCGGCGTTAGCCCATGTCCATGCAGATGCATCTACAGTTGCCGGTGCATTGTAAGTTTTTGCAGGATCGGCTGTTTCACCATCAATTATAACATTTGCTAACGGACCATCATCTTTCATGTCAACTGATGTAGCATAACCACTCAACGAAAGGCCTGTAATAGTTGCACCCGATTCTTTTTTAAACTGTAATGCAGTTCCTCCGGTTGTTGAAACGGCTGTCAGGTTAACAATTTTCGGGTTGTTGTTTACCTTATCGGCTTCAACTACTGTTGAGAAGCCAGCAATGGTATGCTCAACATAAGCATTCGTAACGGTTCCGTCCCAACCTTCAGTCCAGTCGATGGCATCATCTTCATTGTTTTGTAGAAAAATATTGGTTACCGAAGCCGATCCACCAAAAAATTCGACACCATCATCGGAGCCGTTAATCACAGCAATGTTTTCTAAGGTAGTCCCTGAACCAACAGCATACAATGAAACACCATTGTATTGTGACTCGGAGTTAATTTGAGCCCCAGTTCCTTTTATTACAAGGTTTGTAACCGAACCTGAATTATCAGCATTATCGGTTCCACCGTAAATAAAGCCACCAACTTCGGCTTCGGCATTTTCGCCTGCTGTGGTTACACCTTTACCACAAATGGTTAAACCACCCCAGTCGCCGGGTGCAGCATCAGGTGAAGACATAACTACGGGTTCGCTGGTTGTTCCGTCAATATTAATTTTACCGCCCATCATCACAGCAATATACACTTCAGTACCGCCTGCTGCTGCAGTAATATTCGTTCCGGCTGGAATCGTAAAGGTTACACCATCATCAACGATAAAAGAACCATTAAGGTTGTAGTTCATTGATGCATCTAGTGTTGCATCTTCTTTTAATGTACCTTCAAGAATTCCATCTTCAAGATTTTGCATTGTCAATGATTTGTCATCATCTTCATCGCAGCTTGTAAATAAAGCCGATGCTATTAAAGCAATGCCTAAAAATTTAATAAATACGTTTTTCATTTTGATTTAATTTAAAGATTCTAAGAATTATGTGTTTAATTCAGATTTATTTTAAGCCCCAACTTCAAGCTTATCCCTTTCTTATACGAACGAATTGTAACAATCGATTCAGGTTCTGAAGGTGGTTTTATGGCTTGTGTTTGTTTGATATCCGGGTTTAGCAGGTTTTTTCCTGTAAGTTTCAGTGTCACGCGTTTCGATAGTTTTTTACTCACTACCATATCGAGGGTTGTAAACCCTTTTTCAATAATCTCATTATTAAAATAGACATCACTGTTGGTTTGCGATTCGGGTGCCCCCAGTGCCAAAATCTTATCGGATGAATAGTTACTGGTTATCGTAGCTGTCAATTCTTTTTCGGTATTTGTTGAAAAAGCCAGCGACCCGTTAAATATAAATCCGGCAGCACCCTGTAGGTCAACCTCGGTCTTATTATTGTACTGATAGTTTTCAAGTAAATCCTGGTTGAACCACATTTTAGTAGCATTTAACGAAAGGTCCAAATCGGGCTCACCAGTTTGTTTTGCTTTTATGATCCCCAATCGTGTTTCAACCTCAACTCCATACACATTAGCCTGTTCGCCGGTATTGGCATAAAAGAAATTACCTGATGACCCCCGTGTTTGTGCCAGGTTTATTGGATCGTTTATCAGTTTATAGAAACCTGTAACCGATATTAATTCTTTGTTGGTCGGGAACATTTCCCATTTCAGGTCAACGTTATAATCAACTGACTTTTGCAAATCGGGGTTACCCTTGGTAACCTGCCCTGTTGGGCTTACATATTCAAAAGGCGCCAACTCTTTAAATTCGGGCAGTGTTATGGTTTTACTTGCGGCAAAACGCAATGCATTATTCTCATTCAGTTCATATTTCAGGTTCAGTGCCGGTAAAAAGTTATGGTATGGGTTGTTCAGGCTTCCGGTGCGCCCAAGGTAATTGGTTACATCCCATTCAACATCCAACATGTCGAATTCGTAACGCAAACCAATATTTCCCGAAAACTTATCCGATTTAAACCCGGTATTGACATAACCTGCAGCCACCCCGAGAATTGCGTTGTATGTATCTTCCCTTGCCTGGTCCTGATAATCAAGAAGCCCTTGGTTATAAAGATCGTCATTAATCAACACGGCATCAAGATTATCAATTGAAGTTGCAGTTTCACGCGTTGTTAAGGCGCGCTTTAACGAATTAAAATCCCGGGTTTTAAACCTGAAATTTAAGCCATAATCAACGTTAAGCTTTTTCTTCTCTTCATCTATAAACCGAAGTTGGTTGTTCACATATCCATTTCCCTCAAAGTCGTTGATTTTTTGGTACGATTTTGACTGTTCAAAGTATGTCCGGCGCACAAAAAACACCTTATCGTCTTCAAGCATGATCACCTTGTTACGAATGCGGTTGGGTTCATCGGCACTCACGAAATTCGCCCCGACAGCCCATTTCAGTGTATTTCGCTTGTTTAACTCATGGCGCCCCAAAAGTTGATTAACCAGCATCGTTGTTTGTTTTATGTTTTGGTCGCGCATAAAGGTTGCCGTATCCTGCGGAATCTGGTCGTAATAATACCCTTCGCCATTCCGTCCCTGCTCATAAAGTTCATCGGTTGTTTTGTTCACGAACAAGGTATTCAGGTTGATGTTGTTATTATTATTTATCTTGTAGTTCACATTTAGCAAGCCGGTTGTGTTTACCGATGTTTTGTAGTTTTCTGCATCGGTAAACGAACGATCGAGCACGTATCCGCGATACTTTTTATAAATCCCTTCGCTGTGGTCAAATGAATTATCGTGCGAAAGGGTGGCAAACACGGTAAGATCATCGTTATTAGGCAGGTTAAACTGCTTTCCGCCAAGTATTGAAAACCCCCTGTTGAGAGGGAAATTATAATCAAGGGTATTCCAGCTTTCATTTTTCACCGACTGTTCCAACGTTTCAGGACCATTATAAAATCCGAGTGTTGTATTGGCCATGTTTTGGGTTGACTTGAAATTAGCAAACACATCATTTTGAAACAGATTAGTATTCGTTCCGGCAGAAACTTCAACCTCACTTTTATCGGTAAAAGTTTTTGAAGCGATATCAACCTGCCCCGATGACTGGTCGCCATATGAGGCTGTTGAATATGTTTTGCTGATCCCTACATTTTGTATTACATCGGTAGAAAATAAATTCAGGTCGATATTTTTCTTTTCAACATTATCAGACGGAATTGGCAAGCCATTCATGGTAGTTGAAAGGTAACGGTCGCCCAGCCCCCTGATATAAATATCGCCCGAGCCTTCGTTTTTGGTTACCCCCGAAATTTTCGAGGTTGCCGAAGCGGCATCAGAAACACCCAGGCTCGATAGGCGCTGCGCCCCTATACTTTCTTTAATACCATCGGCATCTTTCTGCTCCATGAGCAGCATGGTTTCGTTTTCGCGGTTGGCCCGTGCTATTACTTTCACTTCTTCAACCTGAACAACGGCTTCGCCCAGCCTAAAATCAATATTTAGCTCATCGTTGGCCGATAATACTACTTCTTTTTCCTGCGGTTCATATGAAATAAATGAACACTTTAGCGTATAACTTCCCGGGGCAATATTCTTCAGTTCAAACTTCCCATCGAAATCGCTCATGGCACCAATAGTTGTCCCTCCCAGAAAAACAGACGCACCAACAATTGTTTCGCCCGTTTTTACATCGGTAACCGTTCCCCGCAAAACGGCATTTTGTGCTTCAACATTTATGAATACAAAGGATAGGATAAAACCCAATACTAATTTTCTCATTACAATTTAATTTTACATTTTTTTGATTGACTCAACTGGTGCAATGATATCCCATGTAGTTAAGCTGAATGATAACCGGGCGTTAACAAAAGAATAGATTAAAGGGGTTAAAGATTAACATCGCGTTAAATAAAAATGTAGAGAATGTTTTGGAGTTTACACTAACTTAGGAATAGGCAGGCTTTGTTAATTTCAGTTTAATTTGTAACAATTAGAAAGTGAAGCTTGTTATTGATTTTGCTTGTTTTTCAATCCTGTACACTTATCATAAAAATCATAAAAGCGATTATCAAAAGCTCTATTTTTTGTAGCAATCAGTATTAACAATTGTCCTAATTAACCGTAACTTCACACCGCTTAACGTTAATGAAAGATAAGGTTAACACACGTAACACTAATTTAATTTTACAAAGCGGCTATACCCCTATTTTTGTGCTGAGAAAATATTGTTTTTAATATCTAATTTTGCATCGAAAGAAAATATATCTGGTAATTTATTCATTTCGTGCAAGCCAACCTTTTAAGTAATGAGACAAATATTGCTATGTTGTGTACTGTTATCATTGGCACTAGCCACCAAAGCACAAACATCGAACGGTTTTCAGGCTGCGGGAAAACCTACAGCCCGCATTTACAGCAATTTTCACAGCGGGTTAACTTCAGTTGACGACAACTCGGTTTTTGAAATTGAACGGGCTTACCTCGGTTATTCATACAACATGTCGCCCGTTTTTTCGGCTTCTATTTTGCTTGACATCGGGAGCCCCGAAGACGAGTCGGTTTACGCCATTGTAAAGCGCTATGCTTACTTCAAAAATGCCTATGTACGATATGCCGAAAACAATCTTGATGTGCGTTTTGGCATTGTGGGGATGAACCACTTTAAAGTACAGGAAAGCTTTTGGGGGTACCGGTACATCGAAAAATCGTTTGCCGACCGCTACAAATTTGGGAAAAGCGCAGATCTTGGGCTTATTGCCAAATACAAAATCAGCCCACGACTGACAGTTGATGCAGCAATTGTTAACGGCGAAGGTTACAGCCAGTTACAAACCGATAATTATTTTGAATACACAGCCGGACTAACCTTGTCAGCACCTGAAAAACTTACGTGGAGATTTTTTACAAATTATGGCCCTTCAGAAAATCACACAAAAATGGTTTATGCTGCATTTTTGGGATACGAACCAACTGAAAACCTCAGCATTGCTGCAGAATATAACTTTTTACAGAATTATAAATATCTTGAAAACCGCAACCAATCTGGATATTCATTTTATTCAACCTACAACTTTAAAAATAACTGGAAAATTTTCGGCCGGTACGACATTCTCGAATCGAACATACTCGATGGCACAACTACGCCATGGAACCTGGCAAAAGACGGTTCATCGATCATTGCCGGCATTGAAAAAAAGCTACATAAAAACCTGAAGGTTTCGCTTAACTACCGCGACTGGTACCCATCTGCTTCTAATATCGACAATAAAGCCTATGTTTATTTTAATGTAGAATTCAAATTATAAAACACCATGGCAAAATTTCAACATATCGCTTTAATTACTTTCACATTATTAATTGCTTTTTCGGGATGCCGTAAGAGTGAATTCGTGCTGGAAGAAACCGAAAAAGTAATTAACGACAACGGACTGGGCACCGGCACAACTACCTGGACAAAAGACAAGGAGTACATCATTGAAGGAAAAGTATATGTAAACGACGGGCAGGTACTGACCATTGAAGCAGGCACTGTTGTGAAAGCAAGGCAGGGATCCGGAACTGCAGCATCGGCATTAATTGTAGCCCGGGGCGGAAAAATAATTGCCGAAGGCACTGCAGTTGACCCCATTATTTTTACTGCCGAAGGTGACGACCTTAAAGGCTCAATAAGCGTTAACGATAATGGTTTGTGGGGCGGATTGGTTATTCTTGGTAGTGCTTCAATTAACACCCCAACCGGTGAGGCAAACATTGAGGGCATACCGGTTTCGGAACCCCGTGGGATTTTTGGGGGAAATAATGACGAAGATAATTCGGGGGTAATACGCTACGTTTCAATAAGGCATGGGGGCACCGACCTTGGAAAAGACAACGAAATAAATGGGTTAACGCTGGGAGGTGTGGGATCCGGAACGGTTATCGACAACATAGAGGTAATTGCCAATGCCGATGATGGTGTTGAAATTTTTGGCGGCACAGTTAACCTCAAAAACATCATGGTAGCCAATTGCGACGACGATGCCGTGGACATTGACCTGGGTTACCGGGGCAACGGACAATTTTGGTGCCTGTTGCAAAACAAAAATTATGGCGACAAACTTATTGAACTTGACAGTGGTGAAGAAATTAAAACCGCCCGCCCATATACCCGTCCAACTATTTTCAATGTTACCGGACTGGGACGTGGCACCGAGTATTCAAATAAACTAATGTCGTTTAACGATAATGCCGGGGGGGTAATTGCCAACTCTGTTTTTATTAACCAAAAAGAAGGCATTGAAATTGAATACAGCTCTGTACGTGACAACAGTTTCACCCAATGGCAAAATAATATCCTTGAGATAAAAAACTGTGTTTTCCACAACATCAACAACAACCAAAGCGAAAATTTCTTTTCGGTATACCCGTTAAACAATGAAGACGTTACCGATGAACAGTTGCTCATGGACACTTATTTTACAAACGCTGGAAACCGATTTGAAAATCCCGGTTTTGAACAAGACGGGTCAAGCATCACATTAATAACAGATAACGCTGAGCTTTTTACCAATTTTGCAGCACTTCCTGAAAATGATTTTTTCGAGACCGCAAACTACATTGGAGCTTTTGATGACTACAACTGGGTTGGCGAATGGACGCTAACATCTCAAAGCGGAATGTTATATTAAAAATTCATACAAAGCAAACAAATCTTTCATCTGTTTTTATTGTCGAAACATCTATCTTTAACACCTAATTATTAACCGACAGTAAATCAACAGACCTATGAACTCAAAGATTAAACTACTCACAGTAATTATCATTGTACTTATTGCCTGCAACACTTTTGCACAACCTCCGTATTCGTACAACAAAGAAAACACCGGTGCCGATTGCGAACCACCAGTTTTGCCATCGCCCGAAGAACTTGAGAATACACCTTTGCTCCCCGACCCTTTTGAATGGTCGGACGGCAGTGGGCGCGCCGAAACATTAGAAGATTGGGAATGCCGCCGCAACGAAATCATGGCAGAAATTGAACGCTATGAAATAGGCCCCAAACCCGCACCACCAGAAAATGTCACCGCAACACTTGATGGCAATACAATTACTGTGGAAATTACCGACAATGGCCAAACACTCACACTAACATCTCAAGTGATTATGCCCGAAGGTGAAGGCCCGTTCCCAATTGTAATTGGCATGAATTCAGGAACAGGCAGCTTGCCACCCCGGCTCTTCAAGGGGGTTATACAAATTCCTTTTATGCACAACCAGGTGGTTATCAGCTCCCACGCCGGGCAACGCGACAACAGCGCCCCATACTTTAAATTGTACCCCGAACTGAAAAGCGTAGGCTACTACAGTGCTTGGTCGTGGGGCATCAGCCGCTTAATAGATGGGATTGAAATTGTGCAGGATGAACTCAACGCCAACATTAACCGGATAGCCGTTACCGGCTGCTCGTATGCCGGCAAGATGGCACTTTTTGGCGGTGCTTTTGACGAACGCATTGCCCTTACCATTGTACAGGAATCTGGCGGTGGCGGCATCAATTCGTGGCGTGTTTCAGAAACTATTGGGAACGTTGAAAAAATAGACAATACCAATTATTCATGGTTTAAACAAAGCATGAAAACGGAATTCCAGGGTCAGGTGGGACTGCTGCCGCACGACCACCACGAACTGATGGCCATGATCGTACCAAGGGCATTACTGGTACTGGGCAACCCACCATTCACATGGCTGGGCGACGAATCGGGATATGTTGCCTGCCGTGCCGCTGAAGAAGTCTATAAACATTTTGACATTAGCGACCGCTTTGGTTTCTCGTTCCGTTCGGGCCATAACCATTGCGTACTTCCCGATGAATCATATTCAGAAGTACAGGCTTTTGTTGATAAATTCTTGTTCGACAGCATTAATGCAGAGACAAAAATACGCGTTCACGACTTTCACCAGGTTGATTATTTGCAATGGATCAGCCCCTGGAGATATGTTGACCCCAAAACACCCATAATTAGTATCGATTCACTCACAACCGGGTCGGTACTTGATGCCCCTGCTTCGCTAAACTTAACAACAAAGGTTGAAGACATTAACAATGATGTTGAAAAAGTTGTGTTCAGCAACAATGGCAAAATTATTTCTGAAGTGCCCGAACCGCCATTCAACCTTACCATCAACAATCTTTCTCCCGGTTCGTACTCCGTTTCGGCAAAAGCCATCGACAGCGAAGGATTAACAGGATACTCCAATGTAATCGAATTTACGGTAAAAGCACCCACTTTAAATATATACAAAACAAATACACCCCCGGCAATTGATGGTGCTATTGACGATGTGTGGACACAGGAAAAAGTTGAGAAACACATCGTAACTAGTGAACTTTCAGGAACAAACATCAAGAAAGAAGACCTGAGCGGACATGCCAAAGTATTGTGGGACGACAGTTGTATCTATTTATTGGCAGAGGTAACCGACGACATTAAAGTTGATGATAGCCCAACGCCGTACAACGATGATATTGTGGAATTTTATTTCGACACCAACTATTCCCACAAGACCTCATACGATTCAGGCGATGTTCAATTTTCGTTTCTATGGAACGATGGTAAAAACATAGTGACCATTCCGTCCGACCACTCAACAGAAGGTATTGCCTATAGCTATTCAGACACACCTGACGGTTATATCATAGAGGCAAAAATACCCTGGGAAACCATAAATGGCATCCCCCGCAATAAAAAAATGGGCTTTGATTTTATGATTAACGATGACGATGATGGCGGCGACCGCGATGCTAAAATGGCTTGGAATGCTCCCGAAGACCAGGCTTGGCAAGATGCTTCGTTGTTTGGCACTGTATTACTAAAAGATGAAGAAATAATTACGGGCAATAAAAACCTTAATATAACAAGCGATATTTTCCTTTATCCCAACCCGGCAAATGACAATTTATTTGTAAAAGGAACTGATAAATTATTCAAATACAAGATAATCAACATGAACGGTAAAATTTTACAAACCGACACCAGCATGCAAGTTGTACCTGTAAAACAACTTCCAAAAGGCACTTATATGATCGAGGTAATATCGGAAGGACAGCTAACACGAATGAAGTTTTTGAAAAAATAAAACCAAACATTTAATGAGCACAAAAAATAATACGAAACGGGTCTGGCTTAAACGCCATACTAGTTTTCCCAGTTCCTTTTCTATTCAACGGGGGAGGTAAATTCTATTCACCCATTCCTATAAACTACAAAAGCCGCTGATAATCAGCGGCTTTTGTAGTCCCGACGGGAATCGAACCCATATCTACAGTTTAGGAAACTGCTATTCTATCCGTTGAACTACGGGACCTTCTCTCTTTTCAGGCTGCAAAAATAGATAAAAACCTTTTCTGTGCAAAATTCTCAATCACGGAAACTGCAACCGTCCATTTTTTTTGCTGATAATTTCAGCTTTTCATTATTTTTGCCACTTCACAGGATTTAAGATTTTTAAAAATACGGGGAAATATGAAAAAGTTAATTTTATTAGCAGCCATGCTTTTACTTGTTTTTATGGTGAAAGCTCAAGATCAGATGTTTTTTAAAAACGATAAAAATGTTAATATCGGTTTTGGTTTTCTAAGCCATCCGGTCATTTCGGCTTCACTCGACTATGGTATTGTTGAAGATGTAATTGATTATGGATCTATTGGTGTTGGTCCATACGCCGGACTGGGTTTCAGCTCAAGTGATTCATACATGAGTGCCGGGGCAAGGGGCACTTTTCACTACCCGCTAATTGAAAAACTCGACACCTATCTGGGGATCAGCTTTGGAATGGAATACCGGTTTGAATCAATTCCAAAAACGGTATGGCACCCCGGTGCCTTTATAGGGGCAAACTACCCCTTAAGCGATGAGATAACTGTTTTTGGTGAAATGGGGTCAGGCGTTACCTACCTCCAGTTTGGTATAACATTGGGAATATAAAAAAAAGTCATTGGTAATTAGTAGTTGGTAATTAGTCATTGGTCAAACTGAAACCATCACTAATGACCAATGAATCAATGACCAATGACTTCTTGTTTTTAAAACAAACTGTTAAATCCAATCACTTTCTTAACTTCGTTTAAAGTTTTAACAGCCGATTCGCGTGCACGTTCGGCGCCCTGCCTTGCAACTTTAGCCAAGTATGCTTCATCCTTCAGGATATCGTCAATACGGAACCGGATGGGTTCGGTATATTTGATAATGTCCTCGGCAAGTTGCTTTTTTAAATCGCCATAACGGATTGAGCAATTATTGTATTGTTCATCAAAATGGTTCACTGTTGATTCGTCGGATACGATTTTCAAAAGCATAAACAAATTCTCAACAGGCTCCGGCTTTACACTGTTGGGTTCAGTTGGTCCTGCATCGGTTACAGCCCGCATCACTTTTTTGCGGATCGATTTTGGGTCTTCGTAAAGGTTTATAGCATTCCCTTCCGATTTGCCCATTTTTCCACTGCCATCGAGCCCGGGTACTTTAATCATATCGGCCCCATCAAAAGTAAACGGACGTGGAACCGGAAACACTTCAGTCTTGTACATTCGGTTAAACCGTTTTGCAAACTTACGTGCCATTTCAAGATTTTGCTCCTGGTCTTTTCCCACAGGCACAAAATTCGCTTTGTGAATAATAATATCGGCAGCCATTAGCACCGGGTAGGTTAGCAAACCGGCATTAACGTTTTCGGGCTGCTGACGGGCTTTATCTTTAAACGAGGTTGTACGCTCAAGTTCGCCCAAATATGCATTCATGTTCAAAAAAGTATAAAGCTCGGTAACCTCGGGCATATCGCTCTGGATAAAAATGGTAGATTTTTCAGGGTCGATACCACAAGCCAGGTATTCGGCCAGCACTTGTTTCACCCCCGATTGTAGATTTTCAGGCGTAGGATGTGTAGTAAGAGAGTGTATGTCAGCTATAAAAAAGTAGCAGTTAAAGTCTTCCTGCATCCTTATAAAATTACGCACGGCACCAAAATAATTTCCAAGGTGCAAAAATCCGGTAGGCCTGATACCACTAACTACAATTGGCTTGTCCATATTATCTCTATTTATGTTTTTCAACTTTAATTTGAGCCACAAAAGTATAAAAAACCGCTCTACTTTAAGTGAATATTCTTTTTTACTTTTCTATTTTAAACCATGCACTTGTAATTTTGTTATTTCAATTATGCCACAAAAAAAGCAATACATAAAAGGCAGCCACTACCTGTTCGCAACTAAGGTCGAAACACTTGAAGAAATAGCCCCTGGTAAGTTTTTGCTCACCTTTGAGAAACATTTTGAACTAAAGGCCGGACAAGTAGTGGCCATAGCTGCAAACGAGCAGCACGACCCGCGTATCTACAGCATCTGCAGTGGCGAAAAAGATAAAAACCTGCAAATACTATTCGACCTGAAAACCGATGGAGTATTAACGCCCCAACTTGCAAATATGCAGCCCGGGCACACCTTATACGTATCGAAACCTTACGGTAGTTTTTTGCCCCAAACCGACACACCTATGTGGTGGATAGCAACCGGAACCGGAATTGCCCCTTTCTATGCCATGATATCGTCGGGTTATGAAGCCGAAAAACTAGTACACGGGGCACGCAATGCTTCAAATTTCTATTTTGAACGGACATTTAAACAAACGCTCAAAGAAAATTACATCCGCTGCAACTCAGGCCACGACAGTGTTGGCGATTATTTTGGAAGGGTAACTGCATGGCTCGAAAATATTAACAACTTGCCCAAACACAATAAGTATTACCTTTGCGGCAGGGCATTGATGGTAGTGGAAGTACGCGACTTGCTCATTGCACGGGGCATTCCGTACGAAAACATCGTGTCCGAAATATTCTTTTAAAATATAATAACATGCAACCATTATTTGGGAAAACACTTGACGAACTTTATACACTCACCGCAGAATTGGGGCTTCCAAAATTTACGGCCAAACAAATTGCCGACTGGCTTTATAAGAAGAAAGTAAGGTCGATTGAAGATATGACAAACCTTTCGAAAAAAGCACGGGCACAACTCGCCGAAAATTATGAAGTTGGCACTTTTGCACCCTTAAAGGTACAGGAAAGCAAAGACGGAACAAAAAAATACCTCTTCCCCACATCACACAATAAATTTATCGAAACAGCCATGATCCCTGATAAAAACCGGAAAACAGTTTGCGTTTCATCTCAGGTAGGTTGTAAAATGGGTTGTTTGTTTTGCATGACCGGCAAACAGGGATTTAACGGCAAGCTTACCGCCGGCGAAATTGTCAACCAGGTACAGATGATCGACGAAGCCGAAGAAATCACCAACATTGTTTACATGGGCATGGGCGAACCTTTCGACAATCTCGACGAGGTACTAAAAAGCATTGAAATACTCACTGAAGAATGGGGTTATGCCATGAGCCCGCGACGAATTACCGTTTCGTCAATTGGTATCGTGCCTGCGCTAAAGCGCTTTTTGAACGAAAGCAAATGCAACCTGGCCATAAGTGTCCATACACCTTTTGATGAAGAACGCCAAAAACTGATGCCTGTGCAGGTGGCTTATCCGCTAAAAGATATTATCAATGAAATACGCTCGTTCGATTTCGACAGTCAACGCAAGTTTTCAATCGAATACATCGTATTTGGGGGACTTAACGACACCCCGCTGCATGTTAAAGAAATGGCCCGATTGCTCAATGGCATACGCAGCCATATCAACCTTATACGCTTTCACCCCATACCGGGCACACCCCTAGAAAAGACCGATGAATCGAGGCTCCAACAATTTAAAGACGAACTGAACAATAAGGGATTGCTTACAACCATACGTGCATCACGGGGACAAGATATTTTCGCGGCCTGCGGATTGCTTAGCACAAAAGAGCTGCAACAACAAAAAGGATAAGAACAAACAAGGAATGCCATATTTTTTATATGTTTACATGAGTAGTTATTATTTAAATACTAAACTCATGAAATTATTTATTTTATCCATCACCATCACACTACTAGTATCAGGTTGCAGCAGTTCAAAACAACAACAGGAGCTCTTTCCCGATGGATCAGCTATTCCAAATTGGTTTTTCAATACTGCAAAAATATCTCCTGAAAAACTTGGAAAACAATATGTTATAACCAAACATGGCGTAACCAATGACAGCTCCTTGCTTCAAACCGAGCAAATACAAAAAGTAATTGAAGAAGCATCCCTCAATGGCGGTGGCGTAATTGTTGTTCCTGAAGGGACATTTTTAAGCGGGGCACTTTTTTTTAAACCAAAAACACACTTGCATTTAACTAAAAATGCTGTTTTAAAAGGCTCAGATAATATTGCTGATTACCCGAAAATGCCATCGCGGATGGAGGGCCAAAACCTTGACTACTACCCTGCCCTGATAAACGCTTATGGGGTTGATGGTTTTACGATTACAGGAATGGGGATAATTGACGGCAACGGGCTAAAATACTGGAAAGCTTTTTGGCAGCGCCGCAAAGAAAACCCTAACTGTACAAATCTTGAAGTGTCGCGTCCGCGGTTGGTTTTTATCCAAAACAGTGACAACGTGCAAGTTCAGGATGTTAAGCTGCACAACTCTGGTTTTTGGACCAGCCACTACTACAAATGCAACAATGTAAAAATACTCGACCTTAACATTTTTGCCCCGCATCAACCGGTTAAAGCTCCCAGTTCGGATGCCATCGACATTGATGCCTGCAACAACGTTTTGGTTAAGGGATGCTACATGGCTGTTAACGATGATGCCATTGCCCTGAAAGGCGGCAAAGGTCCCTGGGCAAATGAAGATCCCGACAACGGGGCCAACACAAATATCCTGATTGAAGATTGCAACTTTGGGTTCTGCCACTCGTGCCTTACTTGTGGCAGTGAATCAATTCACAACAAAAATGTATTGATGCGTAACTGCAAAGTCGACCGCGCCAAAAGGCTTTTCTGGCTCAAGATGCGTCCCGACACACCACAAAAATATGAATACATGACCGTGGAAAACATCAAAGGAAATGCACAAAATTTGATTTACATAAAACCATGGACCCAGTTTTTCGACCTCAAAGGGCGCGAAAAAGTCCCACTTTCGTACGCCCAAAACATCACCTTTAATAACATTGACCTGAATTGTGACGTGTTTTTCAATGTGAACATCACCGAAAACGATAAACTTTCGGATTTTACTTTTAAAAACCTAAATATAAAAACAAACAACGATCAATTTGACACCGGTTTTATTGACGGGGTAGAAAAAGAAAATATTGTAATAAACGGACAAGAACGCTAATTTCACTATCCCCCAGGCATTACATCAATTTAGCCTTTTTATATTTGCACAAAAACAGCACATGCAACAACGCTTTAAATTTTCAAAGAAAGAACGCTTAAGCAGCAAAATACTCATCGATAAAATTTTCAACGGTGGTGAGCCTCTTTTTGCATACCCCTTCAGGGTAATTGTCATGCCCCTTGAATATAAAGAAAAGGCTCCGGCAGAAGTGCTGTTTACTGTTCCCAAACGAAATTTTAAACTTGCTGTACACCGCAATCAGATCAGAAGGAGGATGCGCGAAGCATATCGCTTAAATAAAAATGAACTGACATCTTTTTTGGGAGAACATAATCAATCGCTTGCCCTTATGTTTATTTATATTGAAAAAGAAATTAAAGACTACCGCACTATTGAAAAAGGGATGAAAAAAGCATTACGAAAAATTCAACGCTCACCACTGTTGCAACCTTCTTAAGAGCAATAAGCAACGTGGGCGTTTTCGAGATGTATTTCTCCTGTTTTCAGTTTTGCAACACCCTATAATTTCTGGTAATATTGGGGGCTTTGCCCCAAACCCCACTGTCTTTTTTGTCCCCGATACGTTCGTACCTCACTATCGGGATTAGTTCGACTAAAATTATTGAATTTCAATAATAAGTCTCACTGAACATGATACAAAAAACACAGGAAAAAAAATCTAGTCAAAAATAAGCTTCCCCCGCTCTCGAAAATGCCAAGTCCGGCTAAGCAGGTAGGAAAAATTTTGACCCCAGCATTTTACGATGAACAACTATTGGGTTTTAAATCGTATATTTTTACAAAGCAGCATTGTGGTTCGTTCAAAATCTTTAAACGTAAACGCCCTGCAAAGTCGGACTAAGCATTCCCGATTGACTCCGTCGATTTTCGTTTGACTCCGTCAATCTTCAAATTCACTCCTGCGCCTGCCAGCATTTTTGACGGCCTCCCCGCATTTTCGCTGACGCGAAAGTGGGCGGATTGCTTCAAACCAAAAATAGAACAATGGAAAAAATATTAGCGAACTTCAACTTTACACTGCGCTGTGGCCTTCAAATAAATTTCATTTGAACTGAAATAAAACCTTAGTATGGACGGGTAGCTGAGAGCTTTGCTCGAAGATCACCCGGCCGCACTTAGGTTTTGTGAAAATGAAAATGAGATTTATTTGAGAGCCTTGAACTTTTGTTTACTTTTCTTTCAAGAGAAAAGTAAAAGCCCTGCCGGCTAGAGGCTTTAAAT